>JACQDF010000273.1 GCA_016201205.1 Acidobacteriota bacterium | reverse complement strand
AGTGGGGATCGACACGTTGGTCGCGCTATGGACCACCATGACGCTGGCCCCCGGAACAGCCGCCGACGAAGGATCCATTACTTTCCCCAGGAGGCGGCCACGGATGTCCTGGGCGGCCGCGATCCCGGCGACACTAAGAACCACGCAAGCGAATCGACAGAACATGGTCCCCATTCTATCTCCGCCGCCGGGCGTGTCAATCCTTGAACTCTTTGCGAAACACCTCGACCAGCCGCTCGCTGCCGGCGCTCCGAACGACGCCCTCCACCTGCGCCCGCACATCCTCGCGAAAGCGGTTCGGCGCCAGCGCGGCGATGGCATCGGCCGCATTGGTGAGCGAATCCGGCGCGATCAGCGCGAGCAGGAACGCGATCGCCGCCGGCTGCCTCGAAGCGCCCATCGAGATCAGCAATGCCTTGCGGAACCTGGGATCGGGGGTGCGCTGCCAGCAGGCCTTCAAAGCTTCGAAGGCCTCGGGCTCTTTCGATTCTCCCAGCGCAGCCGCCGCTTCGTACCGCACATCCTCCCCGCCGCCATCGAGGTGGCGGGCCGCCAGCTCAATCCCCTCGGCGGGCGAAAGCTCGAGCAGCGCCGAAAAACAGGCGCCCATCACTTCCGGCGACTCGTCGCCGTTGTGAATCTTCAGCCGCAGGAGCAGCGCGCCTTCGCGCCGGTTCAATTGGGCCACCGCCCGGGCTGCATCACCCCGCACGGGCGGCTCGGGATCGGCCAGCAGGTCCACCAGGTTCCTCAGGATGTCGAGGTCGCTCACCGAGCGGCACCCGATCAGAGCGAACGCACAGGTTGCGCGCAAAGTCGCCGCCGTATCCCGCGCGCCGCCCCAGACAGGCTCGGGCTGAAAGTGCTTCATCCCCCGCAGATACAGCTCCGGATCTTCGTGCTCGAAATCTTTGAGCGTTTTCGCGATCGCGTTCTTGGCCCAGCACTGCGGGTCCGTCTTTTCAGCCTTCTCGAAGAAACGCTCGAATGCCGCTGTCAGATCAGGGATCAGATCTTTGAGCCCAAGCTCGCCGCTGATCGTGGCTGCTTTCGCCACCACGTAGTTGCTGCGGTCCCGCAACGCCCGCCGGAGCTCGGGGCCGGCTTCGGAAGGCGGCCTCGAGCTGAGCGCGCTCAGCTCCGCCAGCTTTTGGTTAAAGGCCTTCTTGCCGGGCACTCAAGCGAAACGGTGTTTCTGCGTCTTGTCGTCCCAGATCACCATTCTCTTGTTCTTGAACGACAGCGTCGCCATGTGGCCGGAGATCGCCGCCTGCTGGCCGATCTGCACCGGAGCCACGAGTTTCTCTTTGCCGCGAATCGCCTCCAGCCAGTTTCGGACGTGCGCCTGCACGGCGTTGTTGTCGTTGCCCGGCAATTCGATCTTCATCTCCTTGCGCGCGGCCACGTGCGGCGGCGCCTTTCCCCCGAAGGTTTCCGGCGTGAACGTCAAAATCTGGCGATTCAGCACTTCGATCGTGCCTTCGTTGCCCAGGAACTGCTCGCCGTAGCCGTATCTCACATTGCCGAAGTAGCAGGAGTAGTTGATGTGGAACTTGTCCGGATACTCATAAATGGCGCTGAACGTGTCGGGCACTTCGCGGTCGTCACTCGCGTCCGCCCAGCGGTAGATTCCGCCCGAAGCCACGCAGGAATGCGGCACCGTCCTGCCGCAAACGAAGTTGGTGACGTCCGTCTGGTGCACCAGCAGGTCCGTCGAGATCCCGCCGGAGTAGTCCCAATACAGACGCCATTGGTAGTAGCGGCCCTTGTGAAATGCCCGCTTGGGCGCCGGCCCGAGAAACTTCGCCCAATCCGTGTTCTGCTCGTTTGCGTCTCCGGGAATGGTGTAGCGCCAGGCAGGATTATCGGGCAGCGAGTTGCGGTACCAGAACGCGCGCACGTAGTGCACGTCGCCGACCATGCCCTGCGCCACCATCTCTTTGGCTTTGATGTACAGCGAGTTGCTGCGGTTCTGGGTGCCGACTTGCACCACTTTGCCGCTTTTTTCCGCCGCCTTGACAACCTCGGCGCCTTCCTCAATGGTGTGAGAAAGCGGCTTCTCGACGTAGATGTGCTTGCCTGCCTTCAGCGCCGCGATCGCCATCGAGTGGTGCAGGTGCTCGGGAGTGGCAATCACGACAGCGTCAATGGACTTATCCAGCAGCAGCTCGCGGTAGTCGTTGTAAGTCTTCGGCGTGTTCCCGCCCATGGTCTGAACGCGATCCTTGCCCTTGGCCAGGTTGCCCGTGAAGGTATCGCAGGTGGCTGCCACTTTGAACGGCTGCACGCTGCCCTTGTACAGCATTTCGAGCAGATAATTGCCGCGGCTGCCGGTGCCGATCCAGGCCAGTTGCAGCTCGCTGTTCACGTTTTGCGCGGCAAGGACGGCGGGCGCAAGCGCCGTGCCGGCTGACTTGACAAAATTGCGGCGGGAGAAATCCTCGGACATCGATCTGCGCTCCTTTGTGCTGCGAAAGTGGATCTTCCAGGATATCATTGAAGACACGCCATGACGCTGACCTTCTTGCTCTGGCTTGCTGCTGTTCATGCCCCGGCTCAGGAGGTGACCGGAAGCATTTCAGGCCAGGTGAAGGACGCGATGGGTGCGGCCGTCCTCGGAGCCGAAGTCACAGCGGCTCACACCGCCACCGGCGCCGTGCGCAAGACCCGGTCCGGCTCCAACGGGCTGTTCGTGTTCCCTTCTCTCGCCATCGGCTCATACGATCTTACGGCCGTGCAGCCCGGCTTCAAGAAGGCTGTCCGCACGGGCCTCGAGCTGCATATCAGCGACAAGCTCGCCGTGGACTTTACGCTCGAAGTCGGCGATGTCGTTCAGGAGGTGACCGTCAGCGCATCGGCGGCCCGGGTGCAGACGGAAAGCTCCGAGCAGGGCGGGCTCATTTCCGGCGACCAGGTGCGCGAATTGCAGCTCAACGGCCGGTCCTTCATGACTTTGCTCGAGTTGCTGCCCGGAGTATCCTCCGACATGCCGGACCGCGCCGATCCGAACACCAATCCGCTGCTCTATATCAACGGCGCGCGCAATTCCGCCGCCAACTTCAACATCGACGGCGGCAACAACTCCGATGTCATTGTCGGCAGCGGCTCGCTGAACACGTTCACCTCGGTCGAGACCATCGCCGAAGTAAAGGTCCTCACTTCGAGCTTTTCCGCCGAGTACGGCCGCGGCGGATTTGCGCAGGTGAACGTCGTCACCCGCGGCGGAACGAAGCGTTTCCGCGCTTCGCTGTTCCAGTTCTTCCGCAACGACGCGCTCGACGCCCGGGATTATTTCTCGCATCAGGTGCTTCCGCTGAAGCTGAACAACTTCGGCTACACGCTGGGCGGGCCCCTGATTCTGCCCGGCTACAACCGCGCCCGCAACAAGACCTTCTTCTTCTGGACACAGGAACTCAACTACCTGAGCACCCGCGCCGAGGCGGTGAACACCACGGTTCCCACCGCCGACGAGCGCAAGGGAATCTTCACGGGCCGCAACGTCGTTGATCCGGAAACCGGCCAGCCGTTCCCGGACGGCATCATTCCGCCGTCGCGCATGGATCCCAACGCAGTCAAGCTGGTGAATCTCGACCCGCTGCCCAATTTCAGCGGACCGGGAGCGATCAATTACACCTCCGCCGCCGCCAGCCAGCAGGTGTGGCGGGAAGAGTTAATTCGCATCGACCACAACTTCACGCCGGCGTGGAAGATCTTTGGCCGCTATGCGCAAGACAGCGCCGCCATCAGCAATCCCTACGGCGGCTCCGCGCTCACCAGCATCGGCACGCGCTTCCCGGGCATCTCGAAGACCTATGCGACCCGGCCCGGAAAGAACCTGACGGTCAACATGATCAACATCTTCTCGCGGAGCCTGCTCAATGAGCTCAGCTTCACCTATTCCGGCCGCAGGATCACGCAGGATCCCGTTACCGAGCAAGCCAGTCGCGCCAAACTCGGGATCAACATTCCCGAACTGTTTCCCGAGAATGACGGCAACGTGATCCCCACCATCTCGCTCGGCTCGAATTACGCCGCGTTGAACGTCTCCCGCGTCTGGCTGAAGGAGCTTTTCAACCTCGAATTCGCCGACAACGTGACCAGGACGAAAGGGCGGCATGTCTTCAAAATGGGCGGCGTTTTCTCCTGGGGCGGCAACCGCGAGAACCCCACCGGCCCCAATACCAACGGCTCCTACAGCTTCAACACCGGCTTCAGCCGGCATCCGGTGGCCAATCTTCTGCTGGGCCTGCCGTTCAGCTACACCGAAGCCGAACGGTTCGTTGTCTCGCATGCCCGCTTTGGAATGTTCGAGGCGTTTGTTCAGGACGATCTGCGCGCCACCGGCAGGCTGACTCTGAACCTTGGCTTGCGCTACAGCAACTACTTCCATCCTTACGACACCCAGGACGTGCTGTCGAATTTTCTGCCGGCGGCGTTCGACTCCGCCAGGGCGCGGCAGATCGATCCGGTCTCCGGACGCCCCCTTCCCGGCACAGGCGATCCGCTGAACGGGATCATCGTCGCGGGAAAGAATTCGCCCCATGGCCGGCGCGTCACCAATAACGGCCTGCACCTGGTTGGGCCGCGCGCCGGGTTTGCTCTCGACGTGTTCGGCAACCGCAAGACCGCATTGCGCGGCGGCTACGGCCTGTACTACACGCGGCCGCTGATCGGCACATTCATCAACAGCGCGTTCGACAATCCGCCCTTCTCGCGCTCGGTCACCATCCAGACCCCGAAGTTCAGCGACCCTGGGGAAGGGGCCGAGGCCGCCGCCAACGTCGTGAATCTCACCGCGCTCGGCAATCCACTCCGTACGCCCACGGTTCATCAATTCAGCCTCGAGGTGCAGCAGGAACTGGCCGCGCAGACGATCCTCCGCGTGGGCTACGTTGCGTCGCGCGGCCGCCACCTGATGCGCCCGTTCAACATCAATTCCCCGCCCGCCGGGCTGTCGCTCGAAAAAGGCGTGCACCTCAACGCCGTCCGGCCTTACCTCGGCTTCGGCACGATCACCGAAAGGCAGACGACGGCTTCGAGCGGCTACAATTCACTGCAAGTGAGCCTGAACCGCCGCCTGGCGCGCAAGATGACTCTCGGGGTGGCGTACACCTTTTCCAAGAGTCTCGACGACGGATCGAGCGATCGCGGTGGAGGCGACGTTCCCCCCGACAGCTACAACCCCAAGAGGGAAAAAGGGCCGTCGGACTTTGATCGCACGCACATCCTGACGACGAACTTCCTTTCCTATCTCCCGAAATTCGTCTCCAACCACACCGCGGGCCTGTTTCTGAATGGGTGGCAGCTTTCCGGAATCGTGCGCATGTGGACGGGACGGCCTTTTGACGTGGCGCTGAGCACGGATGTGGCCCGCATCGGGGCCACCCAGAACCAGCGGCCCAATGTCATCGCCGATACGCGTGGGCCTCGCACGGTCGAGCAATGGTTCAACCGCGACGCCTTCGCCCGCCCGGGCGACGGCACATTCGGCAACATGGGGCGCAACAGTCTTCGCTATCCCGGGGTCCACAAGTGGGACCTGGCCGTTTTCAAGAACTTCGAGCTCGGCGAAGCCCGCCGCAGCCTGCAATTCCGCGCGGAGATGTTCAACGCCTTCAACCACCCCTCATTTACCACCGTCTCCAACAGCCTGACGACCACCGCGACCGGCGTGAATCCCAATGCCAACAGTTTCGCGGTGGTCACCGGTACGCGGGACGCACGAGTGGTGCAGATCGCTTTGAAACTGAGTTTCTAGCGTGGGGCTAAGGCCAATACTGTTCATTAACCGTGTGGGGAAGCCATTCTTGGCTGCCGCCGGCCTTCCGGCCGGCGCAGGGCGGGCCTGAAGGCCCGCCGCTGGAGTTTCTACATTTTCTAAGCAGATTGTTCTATTCCTTTGGCGACCCGGTGGATCGGCAAGTCCCAAAATAAGTCGGCCGATCACTATTGTTATTGACAGACCGACGTAAGTATGT
>JACQDF010000272.1 GCA_016201205.1 Acidobacteriota bacterium | reverse complement strand
TCGGCTGCCAGGTCAGCCGACCGGATTGCGTAATAGAGGCCTTCGCCGGTGATTGGATCCACCAGGCCGCCGGCGTCGCCCACCGCCATCCAGCCGTCGCCGGCGAGGCGATTGGTCCGCCAGGAGGGCGTCTCGAGCGAAGGAAGCAGATGGCTGTAAAACCGGGCGTTCGAGATATCGATCTCCTTTTCGCGCAGGTACCGCTCGAGTCGCTCGCGCAGCTTCCGCGCCGGATCGCCCTTGCCGCAGATGCCGGCGGAAAGATGGCCGGGGCGCGGGAACACCCAGATGTAGCCTTCCAGTTGCGGCAGAAACTGGATGTCGGCGTGTCGCTGTTCGCCGGGCACAAAGTAGCCCAAGGCGATAAGTGTGTCGGCGGGCTTCCACTCGGTTCCCACTTCGCGCAGCGGATTCCGCGCGCCGGTGGCCGCAATGCAGTAGTCCGCTTCGAGATCACCGTGGCTGGTTTTGAGACGCCAGCGGCTGTCTTTGCGCTCCAGCCCGGTGACGCGGGTTTTTTCGATTTTCGCGCCCGCTGCTTCGGCGCGTCTCAGCAGCATGCCGTTCAGCTCGTAACGCGAGTAAATGAGCAAGGGCTCGGGAAGCGTCATCTTCACCGCGCCTGCGTCCGGGGCAGCCATGACCGTCTCGGTCACCACCTGTTTCGGCGTGTTGTTGTCGAGCAGAAACGGATACTGCCGGTAGGCCTTCGGGGTGATGGCGCCGCCGCACGGTTTTTCCCAAGCGAGCTTTTCATCCAGCACGATGGTTTCCAAGCCGGCGCTCGCCAGTTTGGCGGCAGCGATGGACCCCGCCGGACCGCCGCCGAGCACGGCAACGCGCTTCATTTCTTGGCTCCAGGACTGCTGGACCCGGATTGGATCGGCGGATGATCCGTCGGCAGGGAGGAACCGACGCCAGGCAAGGCGCCCGCAGGGGCATGTCCGGGAGGAATCGCTGCTCCCGGCTCGAGCTCCCCGCCGTGCTCCGATCCGCCGGCGCGGCCTTTGACGACCCACTTGCCGCCTTTTTGCTCGAGCACATATCGCATGTTCATCGAGCTGGCCGGATCGGTCACACCCTTGGCATGAAAAGCGACGCTGGCTTCCGCTTCATTCTGGCGGAACGAGACGGAAGAGACGCTGACGTCCATGTTCTTGACGTCCAGCCCGGCGCGGTTCTGGAGGTATTCCATCACGCCCTGCTGGACGGCTTCCTTGCTCTGGGTTGGCCGGCTGCAAGAGGCGAGAATCAGGCCAACCGATAAGAGTCCCCTGGAGAGCTGCACAATCCGATTCTAGAATGAAATCATGGTGTCCGTTGCGGCGCTGGCCGCCGCCTCCGTGCTTCTGGCTGCCGATTCCTGGGACAGGCATCTGCTGCGCCTGGCCGAAGAGGCGGAGGTGTTCGGGCGCATGGCGACGAAAGTGATCGCCACGGAGACGCTGGAACAAGTTGCCTATCAGCCTCCCGGGCGGTTTCAGCCGCGCGGCGCCAAACCGCAGATCACCTATCGCACTCGCCAGATTGTTTCCGAGTACGGCTTCACGAACTTCAAGGAAGATCCGCGGAATCTGCATGAGCTGCGGCAGGTGACGAGCGTGGACGGCCAGCCCGTCAAAGCGCCGGCAAAGCTGCGGGAAACGCTTTCCATGGGACTAAAGACAGACAGCGACCGGCTCAAAAAGAAGCTGCTCAAGGATTTTGAAAGCTACGGGCTGCGCGACGCCGCCACCGACTTCGGGCAGCTCATCCTTCTGTTCACCAGGCGCCAGCAGGAGCAGTACAACTTCCGCTTCGCCCGCACAGACCAGACCGGCGCGGACCGCGCGGTGGTGCTTGCGTTCGAGCAAAAAGAGGGCGATCAGTCCATGACTGTGTTCGAAGGCAGGCAAGTGATGCGTCACAAGCTGAATGGGGAGGTATGGCTGCGGGAAGAAGACGGGCTTCCGCTGCGCATCACATTGAAGGCCGGACGCGCGGAGAAGACGCTGGAACGCCGCTACGAAGCAGTCGTAGACTACCAGGCGAGCGCGCATGGCGTCGTGCTGCCTGCCGCAGTCACCTATTCCGAGATGTCCGGCGCGACGCTGATGGTGGAGAACCGGTTCCACTATTCGGATTTCAAGATCTTCGGCGCCAGCTCGGAAGTGAAGTTTACGGCCGAAGACCCGCCGAAATGAGCCGGCGTGTCCTATACCTGCACGGCTTCGCCTCGGGCCCGGGGTCCAAGAAAGCGCGCTATTTCGCGGAAAAGCTGCCGGCGTGCGGCATCCGGCTCGAAGTGCCCGACCTGACGGAAGGCGATTTCGAGGGGCAGACTTTGACGGCTCAGTTGGGCGTTGTGGAGCGCCTCGTCTCCGGGGAGAACGCATGGCTCATCGGCTCGAGCCTCGGCGGCTATCTGGCTGCGCTCTATGCCGCCCGCCACCCGGAGGTGAGCAAGGTTGTGCTGCTGGCGCCGGGGTTCGGCTTCGCGCGCCGCTGGCCGCACTCGTTGGGCGAACAGGCGATGGCCCGGTGGCGGCGCACGGGGTTTCTCCCGCTCTATCATTACGGCGAGAAAGCCGAGCGCCGCGTCGGTTATCAACTGATCACCGACGGCGAGCAGTATGAGGAGTATCCCGATGTCCGCCAGCCGTGCCTGATCTTCCATGGCAGAAAGGATGACGTGGTGCCGGTGGAGTATTCGACCGAGTTCGCCGCCACGCGGCCCAACGTCGAGCTGCACATCATGGATTCGGATCACGAGCTGATCGACGTGCTGGATGTGATGTGGCCCAGGGTTCGCGAGTTCCTGTTGTGAGCGGCTTGCGGTAGAAGAAGGATCCGGAATACGCCCTGGCTTACGCCGGAGCGGCCGATTGTCACAGCATGTTGAGCGTGTACAGCGTGATTCCTCCCAAACAGGGGTTCGCCAGAGCGAAGGCGGCCGCCGCCGCCGCCGTCGCGCTCGATCCGGAACTGTCCGAGGGCTACACGTCGCGGGGGTTCATCCTGGCATTGGGTGACTGGCGATGGAGTGAAGCGGAAGAAGCGTTTCGACGCGCTATCGAGCTGAACCCGGCATACTGGGTTGCCCCGTACTGGTACGGCCTCGTGCTGACGCATTGCGGGCGCTTTGCCGAAGCCGAGCAGCAGATTCGGAACGCGCAGCAACTCGAGCCGCTGTCGCCGGCCATCCTGCATGCCGCTGCGTGGAACTCGGTTGCGGCCGGCAGGTATGACGAGGCGATCGACCGCTGTATGAAAGGGCTCGAGATCGACCCGCAATTTCCGCTGCTGCACTATTGGCTGGGCACGGCCTATCAGGCACAATCGAGATACACAGAAGCGATCGAAGAGCTGGTAATCGCTGTTCAACTGTTCGGGCGAGCGCCTCTGGCGTTGGGGCCGCTGGCCTCTGCGTACGCAGTGGCGGGGAACCGCACCGAGGCATTGAGCCTGCTCGAGGAACTTCAGGCCCCGGCTGCTGCGGCGTATGGGACTGGCGCAATGAACCTGTCCGGGAACACAACGGCAGAAGTGTTTGCGCTTGCGCTCCCTCACGGTCGCGGCTCGGAAGCGCTTTCTGAGCCGCGCGCGTGAGCAAGCGGAGGTGTCAACCTAAGACAGTAATTCCGTGACAGGCCCTTACTCGACGTGAAAGACCGGCTTCGCCTCGAATGCCTGACTGCCGATCTTGTCCCGCACTTCGATCACGATCGGATACTCGCCCGGAGGGAGCTTGTCGAGTCTCAGGCTGAGCGCCCCTTGCACCCACCGTTTCGGATAGAAGCTGGTTTCTTCGAAGGAAGCCGCTTTGGGTTCTTCATACAGTATCTTGCCCGAAGGACGGAAGACGCGAAGGCCATACTCGACCTGAATGCGGTTGTTGTCGCCGAAGCGGTAGCCGGTGATCTCGAAGCGCGCCCACAGCTCGTCGCCGGAGCGATAGGAGGGAGTCGCCAGGCCCGGCCCGTCTTCATCGCGGCGCAGGAAGCGGAAATTGCGGATGATGAGGCTTTGGCCGGGCTGGACATGAGGGCCTCGCAAAGCGAAGCCGGCATCCAGCCTGGCCTCGCTGCCCGCCAACTTGTCTCTCAGCTTCAGGGTGATGCGGCAGTTGTCGCACACGGCGGTCGGCGGCGTGTCGAAGGAGAAGCGGACCTTGGGCTTCCAGTCTTTGTCTTCCGGAGCAAGGTCCGCCTCGAGCGATTTCTCTTCCGGCTTCACCAGCGGAACGCCTTGCTCGTCCACCGCCTCGACGGTCCACTCCAGATGCAGCGAGTCCTTCGTGACTTTGTAGCCGGACACCTGGCAACTGAAGAAAAGCGTTTCGCCGGCCTGGTAGGGAGCTTTTGCTCTGAGCGCCGGGCCGTCTTCGATTTGACTGAAGAGCGGGCTGACCAGCTCGAGCTTCTGCGAAAGCGCCCCGGGGGCGGCGAGCAGAAAGCCGAAGCCGAAAAACGCCGATTTCACTACTTCTTCTGCAACGGTATCGCCGGCGGCTCGGAGAGAACCGGGTCAGACTCCATTTCTAACGGGATCTCGACATAGGCAATGTTCTCGTTCTCGGGGTCGCCGCCGTCGGTGATCTGCAACCTGTAAGTGGTGCGAGGCACATCAAAGACAATGGCCCCTTGCTGAGTTTCCACGGGTTTCAGCAGCCGGACAAGCCCGAACCAGCCCTCGACACCCTCGCCGTTGTCCAGCTCGCGATAACTCTTGCCGTTGGTGTCAAACACGCTGAGCAAAGGGACGGCCACCTGGTCCCCTCCACTGTTGGTGATGGCCATCCGCAAGACGAGGAAACGGTGCTCAGCAACCCTGCCGCCTTGGGAAGTGCCCAGATCCGTCTTCCAGGACGCTTCGGTCACATTGTAAATGAGCTTGCCGACCGTGGAACGCTCGCCCATGCGGAACGTGATGCCTCGCTGAGACTTCGTAGTTCCACACGCCGCGGCGCCCAAAGCCGCCAGCGCGGAGGCGCTTCGGGCAAGGAAAAGACGCCTCAGTTGAAGAGCAGGCTGGTTCTGTTTCATGCTGGAATCAATCGTGATTATCCTGCGTTTGCCCTCGAAGATGCAACGGCCGGCGGCCCTGCTGGCGCTGCTGGCCTGGCTGGGGCCGCTCGACGCCCAAGAGAAGCATCCACTGACACAACGTGCCATCGCCTCAGTGATGGGAGCGGGCGGGGCAGGCTGGCTCGAGCGTCCCGAGCGGGAGCAGGAGGAAGCGCCGGACCGCGCGCTGGAAGCCATCGGCATCGACCCGGGCATGGTGATTGCCGATGTGGGCGCGGGGACGGGCTATTTCTCGCGCCGCATGGCGCTGCGTGCCGGGTCCGGCGGCAAGATCTACGCGGTCGATATCCAGCCGCGCATGCTCGAGCTGTTAAAGGCAAGCGCGGCCAAAGAGAAGCTCACCAATATCGAGACCGTGCTGGGAAAGGAGGATGACCCGTGCCTGCCCGAGGGACGCATCGACCTGATCCTGATGGTGGACGTCTATCATGAATTCGCCAGGCCGCAAGTGATGCTTCGCAAGATGCGGGCCGCACTGAAGCCCTCCGGCCGCATGGCGCTGCTCGAATACCGGAAAGAAGACCCCGACGTCCCAATTCGCTTCGAGCATAAGATGACGATCGAAGAGGCCAGGGCCGAAATCGAGGCCGAAGGCTTCCAGTTAGCCCGGGTGATCAGCACCTTGCCGCGGCAGCACATCTTGATCTTCACGCCGGGTCCGAAGAAGCTGCAATGAGCGGGAAAGGCGCTGTTTCGCCCTCCGAACATTCCACCTATCGCGACGGCGCGACCGGTGCGCTGGTGCATCAGATGACGTCGCATCCTTCGATCAACCACGCCACCTATTTCTTGCAGAGCTCGTTCACCCCGGACGGCAGGACGCTGCTGTTCACCTCCTATCGCACCGGCGCTGCGCAGCTTTTTGAGGCGGGCTTTCCGGACGGCGGGATCCGCCAGTTGACCGATGGGCCTGCGATTCATCCGTTCTCGGCGGCGATTCATCCATCGGGCGAATCGGTTTTCTTTGCACGCCGGGGCGACATTCTGGAATTGGACCGGCGCACGCTCAGGGAACGAACCATCGTGAGCTTTGATGGCGCTCAACTGGGCGAGTGCTCGCCGGACCGGCAGGGCGGGTGGCTGACGGCAGCCATCAAGCAAGGCTCGACCAGCGGGCTGGTGGCCGGACGCGTCGATGGCGCCGGCTGGAAGCTGATTCCCTTCCCCCGCACGGTGATTCATCCGCAGTTCCATCCCTTGGAGCCGGAGTGGATCGAGTTCTCCGGCGACCCGGCTCCGCGGATGCACCGCGTCCGCCGCGACGGCACGGGCATCGAGTGTCTGTACGAGCATGACAACGCCGAGTTCCTCGTGCATGAAACATTCCTGGGGAGCACGGGCGATCTGGTGTTCACCGTCTGGCCCCGCATGTTGTGCCGCATGGATTGGACCACGCGCCAAATCCGCACCATCTCTGCATTCAACGCCTGGCACATCACGCCGAACCGCGACGGCACGCTGGTCCTGTGCGATACCAATCATCCCGACGATGGACTCTTTGTGGTGGATGTGGCCGCCGGCACGCGACGCCGCGTCTGTCTTTCCGAATCGAGCAACCAGGGCTCGCAGTGGAAATCGTCACGCTATGCGCTGAAAGAGGATTTCGAGGACGCCCGCAGCGCAGCCAAGAGCGGCGCTTTGAGCTGGATGGAAGTCGCCACCGACACAGTCTACGGGCCGCAGTGGACGCACCCGCATCCGTCTTTTTCCGCCGATGAGCGGCTGGTTGTTTTCGCGAGCGACCGATCAGGGCATCCGCAGGTGTACGCCGCCCACATTTGAACTTCCCGGCGCCTGCCGGCTACTCGAACACGGTATCCACTTTCACAATCCGCGTATTCTCGCGCCGAATGCCCAGCGGCAGCTTCTCGACGATCTTGTCTTCTTCCAGAACCTCGTTCGGCTTTGGTGCGTTGTACGTTATTGGCGACGGTGCCTCCGCCAGCATCCGGTCGAGTAGCTGACCGGCGCCGGCGGCCACCACCACGATCTGGAGATTGTCGAGCGGCAGGTGCTTGCGGATGGCGCGATTCACGTCCTCGCGCGTCAGTCCGGCCAGCGCGTTCCTGAGGTAACTGTTGTAGTCCGGGATTCCGTAGAAGCGGCTGTCGATGGCGTAGCCGAGCTCGGAGCGCTTGGTCTTGGTGAGCAGGTTGATGTACTTGGAGAGGAAGTTGCGCGTTCGCTGGAACTCGTCTTCGCTCAAGCCTTCTCGATAAAAGCGCCCCAGCTCGAACATCGCCAGGCGCAGAGTGAAGTGCGCAGTCTCCGGCTGAACCGGCCGGATCCATACCTGGAAGATCTGCTGCTGCCTGGCGTTGTTCGGATCCGGCTCGAATTGGAACATGCCGCGTGGGAAGTATTCGACGTAGGCGTAGTCGCCGTAGTTCAGGCCGCGCGCTTCACGAATGCGGTCGAACAACCGGACACCGCTCGAGCGATGCTGTCCCAGCCAGCTCTGCGCCACCAGCAGCGCGGGGTAGTCCGGATGCCCGCGGCGCACCTGGATCGGGAAGCCAAGGGACATGGCGACCGAGCGCGTTTCTTTCTCGATGATCAGCAGCCTGCGGCCCTCGAAGGGCTTCGGCGGCGGCAGGCGCACCGTTTCCGGCGCGCCTTTTGGCAATTTGCCGAAGTCCTTCCGGATGCGCGCTGCAAAATCCTTTGGATAGCCGCCGGCCACAGCGATGGTGAGATTCGCTTGCGTGTAACAGCGGCGGTGGAACTGCTTCAGCTCGTCCAGGGTGATCGAGCGGATCGCGGCCACGCGGCCGCGGCTGTGGTGGGCATACGGGTGGCCGTCATAGATGGCGCCGTAGAGCGCTTCTTTGCCCAGCTCTTCGTCATTGTTGCCGCGCAAGGAGACTTGCAGGAAGTTGACGGCGTCGTCCTTGAGGCGTCGCAGGTCTTCCTGCCGCCAGCCGGGCTCGAGCAGCATCTCACGGAAGATCGCATAGAAGCGATCGAGGTTGTCGATGTGCGTTTCCGCGCCGAAGGTGGTCATCTCCTTATCCACCTGCCACTCGATCTCGGTGGCCATCGGAAACAGCGCATCGAGGATCTGCTGATACGCCATGCGCCGCGAGCCGCCTTCGGCGATCATCGCGGCTGTCATGGACGCCAGCCCTTCTTTGCCTTTCGGGTCGGCAACGGAGCCGGTGCGAAACACCAGCCGCAGGGTCACCAGCGGCGATTTTCCCGGCAGTGCAATCACGGACTCAGCAATCATCGGCGCAGCGGACAAAGCCATAACCAGAATCCAGCGGAAGTTCATTGTTTCCTCGATCAGCAAAGCACGCGGAGGGGGCTTTCCCTCCGGCGAATTGGATCAGTTTCGAGCAGGCCGCTTTCGGTGAGCCCGCCGATGCGGATTTCCGCGATCTGGTTGGCGGCCCGAGGCTGTGCCATCTCGATCTTGAGGTAATTTGAGCTGAGGGCGAGGCCGGCCTGCTCGAGCGTCACCGCTGACAGCGCTCTGCCGATCATGCGGCGCCGGAATTCGAGATTCTTTTGAGCGGCCAGCTCGCGGAGCAGACGGTTGCGCTTTTTCCGAACCGCCATCGGAACCGCGGCTGGGGAGGAGGCGGCTTCCGTGCCCGGCCGCTCCGAGTAGGTAAACACATGCAGATAGGTGAACGGGAGCGCTTCGAGGAAGCGCCGGCTCTGTTCGAATTCTTCCTCTGTTTCTCCCGGGAACCCGGCCATCACGTCCGCTCCGATGGCCGCGTCCGGCATCCACTGTCGCGCTTTCAGGATGCGGTCTTCATAGTGCCGCGGGCGGTATCTGCGGCGCATGCGCCGCAGGACGGTATCCGAGCCGGATTGCAGCGGCGCGTGCACATGCCTGGCGATGCGCGGGCTGTCCGCCATCAGCCGCAGCAAGTCGTCCGAGAAATCCATCGGCTCGACGGAGCTGAGCCGCAGCCGCCGAACGTCCGTCTCCTCGAGCAGCAGCCGCAGAAGATCCGCCAGCCGCCAGCGGGCTTCCAGATCGCGTCCCCAGCGGCCCAGATTGATGCCACTCAGCACGATCTCCTGATAGCGCGAGGAAAGCTGCCGCACCTCGCTGATCACCTGAGAAGGCTTCATGCTGCGGCTGTGCCCGCGCACCGAAGGAATAATGCAAAACGAGCAGCGGTTGTTGCAACCGTCCTGGATCTTGAGATTGGGGCGCGTGCGGTCGCCGGCGGCTTCCTCGACCGGCGCTGAGAGAAACTCGCGCTGCTCGAAGATGTCGCCCACGTGAATCCCGCCGTGGTACGGCGCGCAGCCGCCGTTCACGAGCTCGGGAATCCGCGCTTTGTGCGAGTTCCCGACCACCCAGGCAACACCCGGCAGCACGGCCAGCTCTTGCGGAGCGCGCTGGGCATAGCAGCCGGTCACCAGGATGCGCGCCTCCGGATTCTCGCGATGGACACGCCGGGTGATCTGGCGGATCTCATCGTCGGCGGCGGCGGTCACCGTGCAGGTGTTCAGGATCACCAGATCCGCGGCGCTGTTCTCCTTGACCGCAGCCAGACCCTGTTTGCGCAACAAGCCTTCGATCGCCGCTCCATCGGCCTGGGCGGCGCGGCATCCGAAGTTATGGACGAGGAAGGTGCGCATGGCTATTTGCCGGCCAGGGTTACGATGGTGCGCTCGCGATCGACGAAGTATTTTTGAGCGATGCGCACCAGATCGTCGGGCGTGAGCTGAGCGTAGCGGTCATACATGCGGTTGATGGTTTCCGGGGTGCGGCGCAGGGCGACGAAGTGGGCCACCGTCTCGGCGATCGCTTCGCTGTTGTTGAGGCGCAGCGCAAAGCTGTAGCGGAAGTTCTTCTTCACCGATTCGAGTTTCTTCCCTTCGACCGGTTTTTCCTGAAAGCCGGCGAGGACGGCCAGAATCTCCTTCCGCACCCGCTCCCGGTCGGAAGCTTTTTTCAGCCGTGCGGTAACGCGGAACAGATTCGGATCGAGGTGATCAAACGTATCCACCGACAAGTCATCGACGATCTGCTCCTCGATCACCAGCTTGCGGAACAGATAGGAGCTCTTGGAGAAGCCGAGCTGGCCGATCATGTCGAGGGCGGCCGAATCGATTCCGGTGTCGTCGTAGGCGGCTCCCCGGAAGGCGATCGCAAGCATGGGCAGAGTCGGCGTGGGCCAGTCGACATGGTTGTTGCGGGGACCATCATGGGGCGTCTCGGCGGGGATCACGGGGCTGTGGTTGCCGCGCTGCCACTGGCTCCAGTATTTCCCGACCAGCGGCCCGACCGTGGCCGGGGTCACGTCGCCGGCCACGATGATCGTCGTGTACTCGGGACGGTAGAAGCGCTCGAAGAACAGCTTGCTGTAGTGGAACTGATTCGGCATGTCCTGGATGTCTTTCAGGAAGCCGATGGTGGTGTGCTTGTAGGTGTGGCGGTCGAAAGCCGTGTCGTAGAGGACTTCGAGCAGTTTCTCGGCGGGCTCGGCGCTGCTCTTGTTGTACTCGCCAAGCACCGCCAGCGCTTCGGTGCGAAACACATCTTCCGAATAAGACAGGTTCTGGAAGCGGTCGGCCTCCAGGCGCAGAATGAGCTCGAGATCTTCTTTGGAGAGCGTGGTGTGATAAATGGTGCGATCGTCCCAGGTGGAGGCATTCGAGGCTGCGCCCATGCGTTTCAGGTGCTTCTCGTATTCGTCCGGCGGCATGCTCCTGGTGCCGTGAAACATCATGTGCTCGAAGAAATGGGCAAAGCCGCTCTTGCCGGGCTCGACTTCGTTGCGTGAGCCCACCTGCACCACGATCCATAGGGCGACGACGTTTGGGTAGTCGGTGGGCACGGTAATGACGCGCAATCCGTTCGCCAGGTCAGACTGGTCCCAGGCATAGGGAAAGACTTTGTTGGATGTTTCGGCGGCCGTCGCCAGCATGAACACTCCTGCCAGGCAAGTTAGAGTCCGGATGAGCATAAGCCCCTTACTTCAAGTTTTGCGCATCTCGCGCTGCATGTCCTCGACCACCTCGGCGCGGTTTGCGTTGTTCAGGTCGCGCTCCAGGCGTCGCAGCGCAACGCCGACGACATCGCGGTGATGGAGCTTGGCGCCGAGGTCCTCCTGCTCGCTGAGCCGCAGCCACAGCTCGTGCAGCCGGTCCAGGTCCTCGGGCCACAGTCTGGGCGGATGGGGACCGAGGTTCACGAAGGCGGAAGGCCGGTCGGGGCTGATGATCTCGAGTGAGAACGGGTGGCGCGGCTCGGGCAGCCGCTCCCAGGCCAGTCCGATGCGGCGGGCCAGCTCTTCGGATGGCATGCGCGCGGAGACGCCGCTCACCAGGCGCGAAGCCTGAAGCTTATGCGCCGTTTGCACCATGGCGAAGAAGGGATCGACGCCCGGGACCACCAGCAGCTCGACCGGCTTGCCTTCCTTCTCGGCCAACTCGACGACGCTGCTGAAGAGCTGCTTTTCATAGTCGCTGAAAAGCTGGTCGTCGCGCAGGCCATATTCGGCAGCGCCGGTGGAAAGCTGCCGCACGCTCATCACCACGATGTCATGGCGGCGAAGGTTGGTCTTCTCCAGCACCTTCTTGAAGTGATCCATGCGGTGGTAATCGCGGACCGCGACCAGCACGCAGCCCGGCCGGGCGTGAACCGTCTCTGCTCCGACTTCGGCCTGGTGCTCGAGGTTGAACTCTTCGAGGGCCTTCTGCTGCTTTTGCTGCCGCACCTTCCTCACGTTGGCCCGCTCCGAGATCAGAAAAGTGACAAACAGAATGCTGGTGAGCGTGACGCCTGCGTAAGTCGCCACCTGCTTGGTGAACAGGTTGGCGACGGCGACCAGGAACAGCATCAGCACGGTGGCGATCAAGCCGATGGGGATCTCGCGGCCGCCGATGTGAAGATTCAGCGGAGTCTTGTACTCCTGGTCGTGCCGCTGAAAACGAAGCGCGAGCACGCCGAGCCCCTTCAGGAAGAAACTCCAGATCACACCGAAGGCATAGGCTTCACCCAGGAGAATGACATCTCCGCGGCTCAGCAGAATGGTCGCCAGTTGGAGGCCCGCGATCAGGCAGATGATGCGGTAGGTTGTTCCGAAACGGCGGTGCGGCTTGCGGAAGAAATCGAGCAGGACGCCGTCCTCGGCCACCCGATTGAGAACGCCGTTGGCGCCGATGATGGACGTGTTGACAGCGCCGGAAAGGATCAGCACGCCGACGATGACAACGAAGATATGAAACACGAGCTTGAGCAGCGCCGGTCCGGCGAGACTCATGGCGAGGCCGCCGATGAGGTTATCGTAATACTGGCCGCGTACGCTGTCGGGAATGATCATGACCGCGAACAGCGAGATGACACCCGTGCTCAGCAGTGCGTAGATGCAGACGATGTTGGCGGTAATCCGCAGGTTGCGCAGTTTCGGATAAGCGATCTCGCGGTAGACCTGGGCAAGGGTCTCAAAACCGCTCATGGCGAGCAGCGAGTGGCCAAAGGCGACGATGATGGCGACAGCGGCGATCTGGGTCCAGAAAGTGCCGTGCAGCCAGCCAAGCGAGCCTTCATGGAACTGGAGGTTGGAAGGCGTTGGCGCCGGCGGCACGTCCCACTTTCCGTGGATGAGCAGCGTCAGCGGGCACCAGATGAGCAGGATCACCACCATGGCCGTGGTGATCTGCATGATGCGCAACGCTTTGCCGCTCGATTCGTGGATGCCCTTGACGTTCATGTACCAGAAGTAGATGGTGACCGCGACGCCGAAAACCACGGCGAACAGATGGGGATTGACGCGAAGATCCTGGCGCATCATCTCGCTGATCTCGTTCAGCAGGTGTCCAAGGTACTGGCCGGCGCTCACCACGCTGATAGGGCCGGTGAGCACGTAATCGACGATCAGCGCCGATACCGAGAGCTTGGCCATGGTGGGGCCCATGCTGTCCCGGACGACGACGTAGACGCCGCCGCGGACAAACATGCCGCAGCTTTCCATGTAGATCGAGCGCACGGCGAAGCTGAAGAGCATGACGGCGAGGACGAACCAGGGCGCCGACTTGCCGATGGCCTGCTCGGTAATGCCGCCGACGTAGAACATCGTCGAGGCCAGATCGCTCAGCACGATGGCGGCCCCGCGCCAGAAGCTGATGAAGCTGAGCGCGACGGTGGTGGCGACGACGACTTTGGCTGTAATGGTGGGTGTGGGCGAGACCGCACTGCCAGGCTGCCCAGGATCGGGAGACATGGAGGTTAAAGCCTGTGTACGCTCTTATGATACCCATAACGATATGAGCGGCACCACTGCCACGCCGGCGGAGCTGGCTTCCCGCGTTGCGCATGAGCTGCGCGCACGCGGCTTTCAGGCGTGGCTGGTGGGCGGATGCGTGAGAGACCGGCTGATGGGCATCGAGCCGAAAGACTTTGACGTTGCCACCGACGCCAGACCGGCGGAAGTGCTCGAGCTGTTTGAAAAAGCCGAGCCGGTGGGGGCGCATTTCGGCGTGGTGCTGGTGAAGAGCGGCGGGCTGCGCGTCGAGGTGGCCACCTTCCGCTCCGATTCCAGCTACAGCGACGGGCGTCATCCGGACGAAGTCACTTTCGAGCGCGATCCGCGTCCGGACGCACTGCGGCGGGACTTCACGATCAACGCCCTGTTTCAGGATCCCATCAGCGGGCAAGTGCTGGACTTTGTCGGCGGCGAGGCGGATCTGCGCGCGGGCATCATCCGGGCGATCGGCGATCCGCACCAGCGGTTTCGCGAGGACTACCTGCGCATGCTGCGCGCGGTGCGGTTCGCAGCGCGGTTCCGCTTCTCGATCGAGCCTGGAACGTCGGCCGCCATCAGGGATCTGAAGGAGCTGGTGCATCATGTCGCCGCGGAGCGTGTGCGCGACGAGCTGATCCGGATTTTGACCGAAGGGGGCGCCGGCCGCGGCTTCGAGCTGTTGGACGAATGTGGCCTGCTGGCGGAAGTGCTGCCGGAGGTGAAGGCGTTTCAGGGCGTCGGGCAGCCGCCGGAGTTTCATCCGGAAGGCGATGTGTGGACGCACGTGCTGCTGATGCTGGAGCGGATGGGCAAGGCGACTCCGACGCTGGCGCTCGGCGTGCTCTTGCATGATGTGGGCAAGCCTGCCACCTTTCGCGTCGCCGATCGCATCCGCTTTGACGGGCATGTCGAGGTGGGCGCGGCAATGGCGCGCAGGATTCTGGGGCGGCTGCGGTGTTCGCATGAGCAGATCGAGCGCGTCTCGACTCTGGTGGCGCAGCACATGCGTTTCAAGGATGTTCGGCTGATGAAGCAAAGCACGCTGAAGCGGTTCTTGCGCCTGCCGTACTTCGACGAGCACCTCGAATTGCACCGGCTGGATTGCCTCTCGAGCAACGGGAATCTGGAGAACTACGAATACGCGCGGCGTCTGTGGATCGAGACGCCGCCCGAGGAATTGAAGCCGCCGCGATTGCTGACGGGCGGTGACTTGATTGCGGCAGGCTATGCGCCGGGACCGGCGTTCGCGAAAATGCTGCGCGCGGTGGAGGATGCACAACTCGAGGGGCGCGTCCGCACGAGGGAGGACGCGCTGCGGCTGGTGGCAGACCTCGACGCGCCGTAATCCCCCCGTGTTACTGGACCGGCTTGTACAGGAAGATCATCGCCAGCACGACGGCCACGATGAACAGAATCACCGACGCCGAAGCCAGCTCGAGAAAGACGACCTTGCGATCGTCATGATCTTGCCGTTGATGATGCGATGCTACCGGCATGGCAATTTCCTTGTACGCCGAGCGAACGCCGGTGTCAAGGGGATGGCACGCGGATCAGCGCCGGCGAGCTGGTGACGCCGCCGATGGTGATCGCGAGTTCATATTCGCCGGGGGTGAGGCTGTCCGGCAATCGTACCCCCGCGCGCATCACACCCGCAAGGCCTTCGACACTTTCCCAGGCGGTGATCACTCCCGGCGTTGCCGCGCGAGGAAGCGACGGACTGCCGGCGCCTGTCAGGTAGACACCGATCGTGGACCCGGAAGCCGCGGCGCCGTCCACCGCAAGGATCGATGGCACGGCTTCGGTCACCCAAAAAAGACGCTCGGGGCTTGCGGCGCCATTCGAGATCACTTGCAGCCGGTTCGAGCCGGTGTTGGTGGCGGCGGGCAATTGTGCGTTGATCTGCGAGGGACTGACGTAGACGAGCGGGATGGGCCAGCCATTGACGCGCACGGACACACCATCGAGTTCGTCCGGCCACGTGTCCGCCTTCGCTTCGGTGGAAGCAAGGTTCTCACCAATGAGCGAAATGAGCGCTCCGGGCACGACCGGCCGCTCGTCGAAGGCAGCGCTGACAACGCCGCGAAAGTCCACGCAAGGAGGCGCGGGCTGTCCGGCCGCTGCTTGCGCGATCGAGATCGTCTGGCCGTTGACGGCGACCGTACCGGCGCGTACGGCGTCGGGGTTGCTTTGCAGGGCGAGCCGCGTCATTCCCTGTTCCGTGGCCGCTGAAATCCATGCGGCCCGGCTTCGCACGTCGAGCGTGCAGCCTTCGGGCAGCGTGACAGCAGCATCGAGTGTTTGAGCCTCGGCGGACGCACAGCGGTATGAGCGATCGATCCGGAGCGGGCAGGAGCCCTCCGCCAGAGCGCGCACGTCGCGCCGCAGTTGGGGCAGCGCTGCATAGACGGCATTGCCAGGGCATTCCGTGGTGCTGGTGGCGCGCGGGGAAAGACCGGCATCGCGATGCCCGCTGATGTGGTTCAGCTCGAGGCCGCTGGAGGCATGCAGACTCCGCCCGCCGGGATCGATCTTCCATTTCGCCGCCTGCCACACCAGCAATGCGCGCAGCGCCTCGAGCGCAGCTTCGGTTGCTGCGACAGTCGAGTACGTACCCATCACGCACACGCCCATCGTCCCGCTGTTTACACCGGAAAAATGGGCGCCCAACACTCCGTCGCCGCCGGCCCGGCCTTCATAAAGCACGCCGTTGGGATCGATCAGGTAGTTGTAGCCGATATCGTTCCAGCCATTGCCGCGCACATGCAGGATCCAGATCGAGCGCACGACGGCGGCCCAGTCCGCGGCGGTGTTGTTGCCGGCGCTGTGATGGACCACCAGGTGCGTCACCGTCGTGTAAGAAGGCGGTGAAGACGCCGCGCAAGCCTCCGGCGTGCAGCCCCAGTCAGCCCGGGAAACGATCCGCGGAGTTTCCGCGGAGCGCCCCAGCGGAGCCCTGCGGCCTGCATCTTCGGTATCTCCCGGGTCAATGACAACAACGCGCACCTCGCCGCCGGGCGCTTCCACGTGCAGGTAGCGGGCCGGCCGGCCGAAGGAGATCACGTCGCTGGCGTGGAAGCCGTCGACGTCGTACTCGACGGGAGCGTCGAGCCACGCGGTCCAGTGGGCGGCATCGGCTGAAACGCGGATTCGAGCAGCGCCTTCGCCGCGCCAGTAAAGGCCCGCGGCGCGAAAGCTCATCGGCGCCCGCTCGATCGCGCCAGTGCGGGCGCGCATCTCGGCGCTGGCAAACTTCTCCTCCGCATCGAGAGTGCATAAAGCCACGAGAAGCAGCGCCAGAGGAGCCATAGTTGCGCCGTCCGCTTGCGCAGGCCGGAGGCCTACGCCAGGAGTTTCAGAATCTCCTTCATCGAATCGTGCGATGCCTGGATCTGGCCATCGCCAAAGATGTGCGTCTCCAGGCCGACCTGGCCTTTGTAGCCGTCCTTCAACAGCGCGTCGAAGATGGCGCGCCAGTCGAGTTTCTGCGGGCCGTCCAGAACGCTGCGCCCTTTGATCTGCACATTACCGATGCGCTTCTTGGGCAGCAGGTTGTAGCCGTCCGGATAAGGAACCTCTTTGTGCGCGGTGACGTTCAGCGGGTCCCAGTTGATGCCCACCCACTTCGATGGCGCCAGCCTCATCAGAGCAGCCAGCTCCGCGGAAGTGGCGACGTTGCAGGCGCCTTCGTTCTCCACCAGCAGGTGAATCTTTTCCTTCTCCGCAACGGGGGCCATCTCGTTGATGATTCCGGCGACGCGGGGCAGGAGCGCTTCCGGATTGGCGCCGCGCCAGCCCGTAAAGACACGCACTTTGTCGACGCCGAGAATGCGCGCCGTGCGGATGGCCTTTCCGAGATCCTCGAGACGCCGCTCGAACTTCTCGATCTCCGGCCTCATGCGCTGGGCCTTCTTTTCCGCGGGGTCCTTCGCCCAGCGAACAGGCTCGACGCCGGGCAGCACGCACTTCATCAGGCTCGTGTTGAGGAAGGAGACACGCAGGCCGCTGTCATCGAGGAGCTTTGCCTCCGAGCGCAGTTCTGCCTCCGGCAGCCAGGCGTACTCCTTGCGCGTTCCGGGCACGTTGCGCAGCTCGAGCCACTGGAGGCCGTACTGTTTGGCAAACGAGACGGCGTCCTGGCTGGAGCGCGCGATTTCATCGGTGATGGCGCTGATGCGCGAGACGTCCATGCGCGCTTTGCCTGGCAACGGCATGGCGAAACAGGCAGCAAGCAGACCTCTGCGTGAAACCATGTGGATGCTTCTCAGGATATCATGGCCATTCAGCGCAAAGGCCGCGCCCGCGGCAGGGACACTCCGGGATTCCTCCGTTTTGCGCGGGTTCTTCAACAGGATGCTCGTCCTCGCCTTCTTTGCCTCACAACTGACCATCCGTGGTGTTCCTCGCGAGGTCGACCACATCCTCCGCCGGAAAGCTGCCGAACGCAACCAGAGCCTGAATCAGGTGATCTTAGACGAGCTGACCATGGCGACCGTCGGGCGCAAGAAAAGAGCGGACTTCTCTGACGTCGCAGGAGGGTGGACCCCGGATCCTGCCTTCGACGAGATCATGGCTGCGCAGTGGATCTAAAGAAGGCGCGCGGCCCTGCCCCTGGGCCCTTGTTACTGCTTGATGATCTGCCCGTCGCGCTTGCGGACCTCGCCCCAGCCCCCGTTGAGACGCTTGCGCTCGCCCTGCTCCCCATAGCCGAAGGGGTATTTTGCGGCGGCCTTTTCGTTGACTTCGATGCCCCAGCCGGGAGCTTCGTTGGGATACAGATAGCCGTCCTTCTGCGCCGGGCAGCCCTGGAAGACTTCCTGCAACGCTTCGTTGAACGGCGAATACTCCTGCACGCCGAAGTTGTAGCAGACAACGTCGAGAGTGACATTGGCGGCGTGGCCGATGGGCGAGACGTCGCCCGGGCCGTGCCAGGCGGTGCGGACGTTGAAGTGCTCGGCCATGGCAGCCATCTTGCGGCAGGGAGTGAGCCCGCCGGCCTGGCTGACGTGAACGCGGATGTAATCGATCAGCCGCTCGATAATCAGCGGCGACCATTCATGCGGGCTGTTGAACAATTCGCCCATCGCGATCGGCGTGGCGCACTGCTGGCGGATCAGGCGGAACCAGGCGATGTCTTCCGGCGAGAGCGGGTCTTCGAAGAAGAACAGGTGGAATTTCTCGACATCCTTGGAGAACTGCACTGCCTGCGTCGGTGTCACCCGCTCGTGGACGTCGTGCAGTAATTCGACTTCGTCGCCGAGCTGTTTGCGGCATTCTTCAAACAGCTTCAGCGCACGGCGGATGTAAGCGGCGGGCTCGAAGACCGGCGCGCTGTGCAGCGCCTTCACCGCTGTTGTGCCGCCGCGCGAGCCGTAGCCGGCCATGCCGGGAACGCCCACCTGTACGCGCACATGGCGGAAGCCTCGCTCCATCCATCTCCTGGCGCTGTCGATCACTTCCGCAATCTCGGTTCCGCTGGCGTGGCCGTAGCAATCGGCAGCTTCGCGCACTTTACCTCCCAGCAGTTGGTACACCGGCATGCCGGCCTGGCGTCCTTTGATGTCCCACAGAGCCTGATCGACGCCGCTAATGGCGTTGTTCAGCACGGGACCGTTGCGCCAGTAGGAGGAGTTGTATAGCATCTGCCAGGTGTCATCGATCCGGTCCGCCGGCTTACCGATGAGGAATGGACCGAGATACTTCTCGACCGCCGGGACCACCAGATCGGCGCGCTGGGTAAAGCAGGCGCAGCCGTAGCCGTACAGGCCGTCCTGGTCGGTGAGGATCTTGACGACAGGCAGGCGCAGGCCGGCGGGCGCGGTCTGAATCACCTGCACGTCTTTGATCTTGGGAGAGGGCATGGCGCGCACGGCGCGCGCGATTCGCTCCTGCGCCGCCGCTTCGCGTTTGGTCATCAGGGCGGAGCCGCCGAGGCCGGCCGCCATCCGGAGCAGGTTACGCCGGTTCATAAGCTTTTTCTCCTCATGCTGATTTTTCGAGAAAGACCACGATACTACAACGCCGGGCTATTTGAGCGCTTCAAGCAGATTGCTGTAGTCATCCGTCCACACCCGCCCGGCCGGCCTCTGTTGCGTTTTGCCTTTGAGCAGAACCCACGTGGAAGCCATCACCAGCCTGGACAGCTCCGGGCTGTTCTTCACAATATTCATCTCGCGGCCCAGCGCCAGCGCCGTCCTGGTGAGAACAGGGAGCAGGTTGACGTACTTGTTGGTGACGTGCACGGCGAGAATTCCGCGCTCATTCAGGTGCCGGAAGTACAGGTGGAAGGCTTCATTTGAAAGCAGATGGACGGGCACGGAGTCTCCGGAGAACGCGTCCACGACAAGCAAATCGAAGTTCTGCGGAGCTTCTGCTTGCAGGGCCAGGCGGGCATCGCCTTCGATGATCTCGATGCGCCCCTTCGCTTCCCAGAGGTAGGTGAACCGGGAGTGGGCGACGCGGATGACGGCCGGGTTGATCTCGTAGAAGCGCAAGTAGTCATTTTCCCTGGCGTAGGCTGCGATAGTCCCCACGCCCATGCCGACGCCGCCGATGCGAAGCGGCCCGCGCAGCTCGCGGAACGCCGCGCCCACTCCGGAGGCTGGCGCGTAATAGGTGGTCGCTTCGCGGCTGTGCTCGGGCGAAAGGAACTGCGCGCCATGCAGAATCGCGCCGTTGGCCAGCGTGCGGTACGGCCCGCTTGCGCTGTCGCCCTGCCGGACCTCGAGGACGCCGTAGAAATTGCGCTCCTGGAACAATCCCCGGTCCGCAATCTGTCCTGTGACGATGAGCGCCGCCAACGCCACCAGCGCCAGCCGGATCATCAGTCGCGGCGCCAGGTGGAACATCGTCGCTAACGCAAGGAGCAGGCATACGACGATCGCCACCGGCAGCTCGAAGTGGCTCTTGAAGACGAGAGGCGATACAAGGCTCACAAAAGCGCCACCGATGACGCCTCCGGCGGCGACGCTGAGATAGAAACTCGTGAGCGACCCCGTGCCGGGTTTGCGTTGCACCAATTCGCCGTGACAGATCATTGAGCACACAAACAGGCCACCCAGAAACAGCCCCAAGCCCCACCATAACCGCTGGCTCCAATTGTGCTGATTCATGCCGGCCACCAGAGCGACGACAGCGGGCACAAGCAGCCAGCGGTAGATCTTCGGCCGGTAGCCGGCGCCTTGAAAGCACAGGATCAGCGTCAGCAGGTACACGCTCAGGGGAAGAATCCAGATGAGCGGAACAGGCGCGACGGTCTGGCTGATGCGGTTCGCGACGGCGAGCCAGAGCGCGGCCGGTCCGGCGCTGAGTGCGATCCACAGGATGCGGCCGCGCCCGGATTCCACGCGTTGAGGAGCGGCATGAACAGCCGCCAGCAGCGTCAAGGCGGCGAAAACGACATATGCGTAGGTCCACAGGCGAATCTGCGAGGAAACCGGCAGCCACGGCTCGATCACAAATGGATATGCCAGCAGCGCAACCAGCGACGACGCATTCGACACCGCATAGAGCCTGTAGGTCGCGGGCCCGGCGGCAAACCATGACTGCATCAGCGGGCTGGTCGCCGACAGGAGCAAGTAGGGCAGTCCGATGGTGGCGGCGAGAATTCTCAGAATCGAGAGAACGGGCGGCGTGGAAGGCAGCGGCGCCTTGAGCGCCAGTGGCAACAGGAAGAGACTCGCCACAACCAGCCCGGCATGCACAAACTTGCGCCGGCCCAGCCAATGCGCGTATGCGTAGCCGAGCAAGAGCGCGAATTGGAAGAAGAACATGCAGGTGGTCCACACGCCGGCCGAGCCGCCGAACAGGGGCAGCAGGCGCTTGGCCATCATCGGCTGCACGAGGAAAAGCAGCAGCGAGGCAAGAAAGATGGCGCTGGCATAAGCGGCCCGGATCATGATGTCAGCGCCCCAGCAGCCATCGCGGGGCGATCTGGTCCGTCTCATCGGCGGTGATCAGAAAATCGAGCAGCAGGTCTTTCATCTCTCGCACTCGCGTCCGCGAGCCGGCGTCCTGATACAGATTGCGCTCCTCGCCGGGATCGGCCTCGATATCGTACAATTCGCCGCCGTTGCCTGGATAGTAGTTGAGCTTCCAGCGCGCCGTGCGAATCATCTTGGCGTCCGGATGGCGGATGCCCGCAATGCCTTGCCCCGGCACGAAAGGCATGTCCAGGCCGCCGCTGGTAATGACCTCAGGGATGATGTTTTCGGCGAAGGCGAACTCGCGCGGCCGGTAGCTGCCGCCGGTGACCAGAGATGCAAACGAACGGCCCTGGATGCGCGGTTGCGGCGGCAACCCGCAGAGATCGAGCAGCGTAGGCAGCACGTCCACCATCTCGATCAGTTCGCTTCGTTTCGCCGCACCGATCGGTCCTGGCCACCAGAGAAGAAACGGCACGCGCACCGAGCTCTCAAAGAACAGATTCTTGCCCTCCAGACCGTGCTCGAGGAGCTGATCGCCATGATCGGTGGTCAGCAGCACGATGGTGTTGGCGGGCAGATCGTCGAGAAGCAGTCCGACTTCGCGGTCCACCATGGACACGCCGGCATAGTAGCTGCGGTAGATCCACTGGAGGCGCGTGCGGTCCAGGTCGTACTGCGGCCGGCCTCGCAGGATTTGCCTTTCGACCGGCGCCGGCAGCTTGCGGATTTCGTCGAGCGTGACACGGCGCGGGAGCGGGATCTCGACATCGTCGTACATCGCGTCGTAAGGCTCGGGCACGGTATGCGGAGCGTGCGGCTTGAAGAAAGAGCAGTGCAGGAGGAACGGTTTGCCCGAGGCGGCGAATTCGCGCAGCAGGCGGCGCGATTCAGCGCCCGTCCACGCGGTGGGCGTATATTCGTAAGCAATCGCGCCGCGAAAGGGATTCTTGCCGGGCGCGGTGGCCTGATAGGGCAGATCCGCCTTCGGGTCATTTTGCTTGCGCCAGGCGACGTAGTCCGAGTAGGGATCCCTGAAGGAAACACCGTCATCGAGCAGCACGCGATCCCAGCCGGTCGAGCGAGCGTGCGCGGCCGTCGGCGGGTGGTAGTGCAGCTTGCCCACCGAGCCGGTCTGGTAGCCGGCGTCG
>JACQDF010000296.1 GCA_016201205.1 Acidobacteriota bacterium | reverse complement strand
TTCAATCACAGCACCACGCGCTTCGCACTCACCGGCAAACACGCCACCGTGCAATGCGCCAACTGCCACGTCAACAACGTCTACCGCGGCACGCCGATGGACTGCGCCGGCTGCCACCTCACTGCCTTCCAGCGCACCACCAATCCCAATCACGTCGCCGCCGGCTTCCCCACTACCTGCACTACGTGTCACACAACGGTGCAGTGGACCGGGGCGCGGTTCGATCACAACGCCGCCACCCAGTTCCAGCTAACCGGCAAGCACACTTCGGTGCAATGCACGCAGTGCCACGCCAACAACCGCTTCGCCGGCACACCGTCCACGTGCGTGGGCTGCCCTCTCACCGATTACCAGAAAACAACGAATCCCAACCACGCTGCCGCTGCTTTCCCGCAGGACTGCGCCGTCTGCCACACCACCACCCAATGGCGCGGTGCGCAGTTCAATCACAGCACCACGCGTTTCCCGCTCACCGGAAAGCACACCACCGCCCAATGCGCCAGTTGCCACGTCAACAGCGTCTACCGTGGCACGCCCACCACGTGCGTTGGCTGCCATCTCGTCAATTACCAGCGCACCACCAGTCCGAATCACACCGCCGCCGCGTTCCCGCAAGACTGTGCTCTCTGCCATACCACTACTCAATGGACCGGCGCGCAGTTCAATCACAGCACCACGCGCTTCCCATTGACCGGCAAGCATACGACGGTCGCGTGCGCCACCTGCCACGTCAACAACGTCTATCGCGGCACGTCCATGGACTGCGCCGGCTGCCACCTCACCGCCTTCCAGCGCACCACCAATCCCAATCACGTCGCCGCCGGCTTCCCCACAACTTGCGCCACGTGTCACACCACCACCCAATGGACCGGCGCGCGCTTTGATCACAACACAGCCACGCGCTTCCGTCTCACCGGAAAGCACACCACTATCCAGTGCTCCCAGTGCCATGCCAACAACCGCTTTGCGGGCACCCCCACCACCTGCGCCGGCTGCCACCTCACCAACTACCAGCGCACCACTAACCCCAACCACGTGGCCGCCAACTTCCCGCAGGATTGCTCACTGTGCCACACCACGGATCGCTGGACGGGCGCGGTCTTCAATCACAGCACCACGCGTTTCCCATTGACCGGCAAGCATACGACGGTCGCGTGCGCCACCTGCCACGTCAACAACCGCTACACCGGTCTCGGAACCGCTTGCGTCAACTGCCACCTCACGGCGTATCAAAACACCCGCAATCCCAATCACGTAACGGCGGGCTACCCTCAGGATTGCCAGCTTTGCCATAGCACCACCCAGTGGCCGGGCGCCACCTTCAATCACAGCACCACGCGCTTCCCGCTCACCGGCAAGCACACCACTGTGCAATGCGCCAACTGCCACGTCGGCGGACGCTACGCGGGCACGCCCACCGATTGCTACTCCTGTCACTCCACTGCTTACAACACGGTCACCAATCCAAACCACCGCGCGGCCGGCTTCCCCACCACCTGCCAGAATTGCCACACGACCACCCAATGGACCGGCGCCACCTTCAACCACCGCTTCCCGATCTACACCGGAGCGCATAAGGGCAAGTGGCGCACCTGCAACGAGTGCCACACGAATGCCTCCAACTACACCGTCTTCTATTGCCTGGGATGCCACGAGCACAACAAGACGAGCATGGACAACAAGCACAAGAACGTCCGCGGCTACGCCTACGACAGCATCACCTGCTATGGCTGCCACGCCAACGGGAGGAAGCCGTGACGAGGTGGCTTCTCGCCTTTGTTGGCGTGGTTTCGTTCGCCCAGCGCAACGAGGTGCGCACGAGCTTTCAGGTCCGTTATGTCGCTTCCGGCGCCGTCTACATTAACGGCGGCCGCGAAGACGGCCTGGCCGAGGGCTTCCGGCTGACGATCAAGCGTAAACTGCCGGGACAAGCTCAGCTTGAGGCCCGTCCGATCGGGGAGGTCCTGATTGTTGCCGTCGCCGGCGGCTCAGCCGTCTGCGAAATCAAATCTATGACAACCGGCATTGAGAGCGGCGACGTCGCCTTTCTTTCGACGCAAGATGAAGAGACAGTGCGCGTGCTGCGTGCATCCAAGAATGCTCGCAAGTACGCCCAGGTGGTCAGCTTCACGGAAGGCGATCCGCTCGACGAGGAACAGCGTGAATATGTCCCCAAGCCGCCTCTGCCCGAGGTGAACCGCGTCCGCGGACGGGTCTCCTTCGAGTACTCCGGCATTCTGGATCACAGCCTCTTTGGACGCAGCACGCATCAGGAGGGCGCCGTCGTTCGCGCGGACATGACGCGCATCGGAGGCACTTTCTGGAACTTCACCGGTTACTGGCGCGGCCGTACCAATTCACGTCCCGGCCCTCAGCAGCAGACCCTCACCGACCTGGTGAACCGCACCTATCACATCGGCCTCTACTACAACAACCCCCGGTCGCGCTACACGGCCGGGTTCGGCCGGCTCCTGATTCCCTGGGCCAACAGCCTCAACACCATCGACGGAGGTTATCTTGGCCGCCGTCTCGGCAAAGTCACAGCCGGGCTCTTCCTCGGCTCGACACCCGACCCCACGGCCTGGGATTACAATCCCAACCGCCAGATCGCCGGCAGCTTCGTCAACTTCGACCTCGGCAGCTTCGAGGCGCTGCGTTTTTCCAGCACCACCGGCATCGCCGTCACCCGCCTGCGCTGGAAGGCCGAGCGCCAGTACGGTTTCTTCGAGAACAGCCTGCTCTACAAGCGCTTCCTGTCCATCTACCAGAACCTCGAAGCGGATTACCTGGTGCGCGGCCGGCTCGGACTGACTCAGAGCGGACCGGCCGTCAGCCGAAACTTCGTGACAGTGCGGCTCCAGCCGCACCGCGTGGTGGCCTTTGACCTGAATCACAACTACTTTCGCAGCGTGCCCACCTTCGACGACCGGCTGATCGGCCTGGGCCTGCTGGACCGCCTGTTATTCCAGGGCTTCAGCGCCGGCGTCCGGTTCGAGCTGCCGCGCGGCGTCGGCCTCTACACCAACATCGGGCAGTCGCAGCGCAGCAACGACGCCAAAGCAGCACTCAACCAGATGTATGGAGTCTCCTGGTCCGACATCCTTCACACCCGCATTCGGTCGGACTTCCGCTACTCGAAGTTCAGCAGCGCTTTCGCCACCGGCAGTTACCGCTCGCTCGGTTTCATTCGCGAGCTGAATGAGCACCTTCGCCTTGAAGTGCAGGGCGGCACGCAGGATTTCTTTTCCTCCCTCTCACGACAGAACCGGGCCCGCTGGCTCATGACGAACGTGGATTGGTTCTTCGCCACACATTACGTGATGGGCGGCGGCATCACCGTATATCGCGGACAGGTTCAAGACTATGATCAAGCTTTCTTTTCTCTTGGCTACCATTTCTAGCGGTTTCGCCGCGGAACCCCGCGAGGCCGCACCCGCGGATCTGCTGGTCCGCGCGGGCCGCGGCATCGAACAATTTGTCGACGAATTCTCCTCTGTCACCTGCCTGGAAATGGTCGCCCAAAGCAAGTTCACCCCCCAAGGCAAGCCCCTGCTGGAGCGCAAGTCCACTTTCGACTACCTGATCCTGATGCAGTGGATCGGAGGCGAGCTCAACATCGAGGAGTCCCGCGAGCGCCAGGGCCGGATGCCGAAAGAATCCGAGCGGCCTCTGCTGGTGACCCACGGCTTCTCGACGCTGCTGCTGGTGTTTCATCCCAAGTTCCAACAGAGCTTCGAGTTCCAGATACAGGACCCGGAAATCAGCGCCGGCCGCCGCCTCGATCGTGTCCGCTTCTCGCAGGTGCGCGGCGCTCCAACGCCGGCAGTGCTTCAACTTCGCGGCCGCGATTATCCTCTGGCCTGGGTGGGAACCGCCTGGATCGATCCGCAGTCCGCCGCCATCGTCAGGATAGAAGCCGCTCTCCAGATGACCATGGACGACATCGGCCTCAAGCTTCTCAACAGTGAAGTTCACTACGGGCCGGTCAAGTTCTCCGGCTCGCCCCGCCAGTTCTGGCTTCCGCAGTCCGCTACGATCGAGGCAAAGACGATCAAGCAGCACTGGCGGAATGTCCACCGCTTTGTAAACTACCGCCAGTTTTCGGTCGATACTTCGAGCAGGACGGAACTCCCCAAGTAACCTATGGCGTCGCAACCCATCGCTCGATCCGCTCCGCCAGGCTGGTTCCGGCCGGAAGTCCGTCACCGATTCCGGATCTGGAGCGCCCTGCTCGCCATCGGCGCCATCATCATCACTGTCGCCATTCAGGGCTACTCCTATTACCTGCTCCCGCTCGCAGCCCGCGTGGACTCACCCGCCCACACCGCCTTGCGGCCCAGCGGAACCACCGGCGTGCGGCTTGGTCTCGTCGGCCTCTTTCTGTTTCTCATCCTCTTTCTCTACCCCATCCGTAAGCGTTCCAAGAGACTCAGCAGGATCGGCAAGACAAAAAACTGGCTCGATTTCCATATCCTGGCCGGCATCGCCGCGCCCATCCTCGTCACGCTGCATACTTCTTTCAAGCTCTGCGGCCTGGCAGGCGTTGCTTACTGGATCATGATCGCCGTCGCCGTCAGCGGTTTCATTGGACGCTATCTGTACTCCCAGATTCCGCGCAGCATCAGCTCCGCCGAGTTGTCGCTGAAAGAAATGCAGGGGCTGGCCGGCGAGCTCAGCGCCCAATTGCAGCGGCAGTCGCTGTTCAGCGAACAAGAGCTGGCGCCGCTGTTCCGCCTGCCGTCCCGCGAGGAAGTCCAGAGCATGCCGGTGTTTCGCGCTTTTCTGATCATGTTCTGGCTGGACATTTCCCGCTTGTTCTTAGTCGCCTCCCTGCGCCGCAGATTCCTGTCGCCTTGTTCCCTCCTTTTCACGCTTGGCGGCCTGCTTCCTTCTTCCAATCTGGAGCTGGAAACCATCATCACCAGCGTCCGCCGGCAATCCTGGCTTTCCGCCAAAATGCTTCTTCTCGAGCGAGCCCACCGCGTATTCCACCTCTGGCACGTCGTCCACCGTCCCTTCAGTTACTCATTTGCCGTTCTCATCACAATTCATGTCGGAGTGGTGCTGCTGCTCGGCTATTATTGACCGGGAACTGTTGCTGATGGAGACATTTCTCTCATTCGTGATCGCGTTCGCCGTCACCTTCTTCTTCGTGCGCCGGTACGTTAAGGGGCTTGTGAGCGTGAAGAAGCCCGCGGCCGAACCGGCGGCGGCCTCTGGAAAGACATTCCCCTGCCCGCGCTGCGCGAAGCCTGTTCCCGAGAATTGCGCTTTTTGCGGCGCCTGCGGGGCCGCTCTGTCGCTGTGGAACGTGCACCGCGCGGTTGTTCAGTCCAATGACGGTTCCGGGCAGGAGAAGGGCAGGCCCCGTCCGGTCATCAACGCCTCGCTCTGCATCGGTTGCGGAAGCTGCGTCGATGCCTGTCCTGAATCAGGCACGCTCGCTTTGCAAGGCGGCAAGGCCATCCTCGCTCATCCCGAGCGGTGCACCGGCCACGCCAAGTGCGTCACCGCCTGTCCCACCTCGGCCTTAAGCCTCGCCTTTGGCAATGTTCTTCAGACTTTGCGCGTTCCCAGCGTCAATGAACATTTCGAAACCAACATCCCCGGTGTCTACATCGTGGGCGAGCTGGGCGGCATGGGTCTCATAAAAACCGCCATCAACGAGGGCAAGCTGGTCATCGAGACACTGCGCAGCCGGCTGCCTTGCCATCCCGGGGAAGGCCAGTCCAACGGCATCTACGATGTGCTGATCGCGGGCGCCGGCCCCGCCGGCCTCAGCGCTTCGCTCACCGCACAGCAGTACGGCATGCACTACGTTACGGTCGAACAGGGCGAGATCGCAGCCACCATCCGCAACTATCCACGTCACAAGTTTCTGATGGCGGAGCCCGTGGAAATGCCTCTCTACGGCAATCTCTACATCAGCGACACCACCAAAGAAGGGCTGCTGTCGGTCTGGGAGACCATCGTTTCCAACACTGGCGTGCGTGTGAACACCAACGAGCGCATGGAGGGCATCCGCCGCGAAGGGGATCTCTTCCGGGTCCGGACGGCGCGCGGCGAGTACAGCGCGCGCCAGGTCGTCCTTGCTCTAGGCAAACGCGGCACGCCACGCCGGCTCGGGGTTAGTGGCGAAGATCTCGCCAAGGTCGCTTACCGTCTCATCGAGGCAGAGTCCTATTCCGACAACGACATCCTGCTGGTGGGCGGAGGCGACTCCTCCCTCGAGGCCGCCCTCGCCGTCAGCAAGGCCGGCCGGAACCGCGTCACTCTGTCCTACCGCGGCGCGGAGTTCACCCGCATCCGCGATCGCAACCGCAAGATGCTCGATGAGGCGGAGTCGGACGGCCGCATCCGCGTGCTTCGCGGATCCGAGGTGTGCGAGATTCTTCCCTCCAGCGTCCGTCTGGCTGCCGGCGGCAACGCCTCCGAGATCGCCAACGATTTCGTCTTCATCCAGATCGGCGGGGAATCTCCGGAGGAGTTCCTTCGCAAGACCGGCATCGAAATCGTCGAAAAGGTGGTCACTCAATGAACGCCAGCCGCAAGAAGCTGCTTCTGGCCGCCATTCCGCTTGCCGCTGGTTTGCTGGTGTTCCTCTCGCTCAACAAGCTTTCCGCCCCCAAGCCCGGGACGCCGGCTCATCCGGCCGCGGCCAAAGAAACCGCCCCCTCCAAGGCAGACAGAATCCACGAAAAGATCTCGCTCGAGGAACAACTCAAGAAGAACCCTGGCCACGCCCCGATCCTGCTCCGCCTGGCAGAGCTTTCCAAAGAATCGGGCAAGCCCGATGAAGCGGCCTCGCACCTGCGCGAATTGCTCAGGAACGAGCCTAAGAATGTGGAGGCCCGCCTCGAGCTGGGACGCACGCTGTATGAATCCGGCGACGTGCATGGCGCCATCGAGCAAACCAAGCTTGTCCTGGAGCAAGACCCTGGCCACGTCGACGCGCTCTACAACCTCGGCGCCATCTACGGCAATCTGAATCAGGATGCCAAAGCCCGTGAATACTTCACTCGTGCCGCCGCCGCCGCACCGGACTCGGAAAGCGGACGCCGCGCCAAAGAGAGCCTGAAGCAGCTCCGGCCGTGAGGCTTACGCCACCGGCCCGCGCAGCTCGCCCCACTCCCGCGCCATGAGCTGGCCCTGGCGGCGGAGCTCGGTCCATTCCGCCGGCGTAAACGGCTTGTAGGCACGCACTGCGTCCAGCGCCGCCTTCAAATCGCTCATCCGCCGCATCCCCACGATCGCCACCGACAGGCCGGGGATGCCCAGGGCATATCTCATCGCCTGCGTATAGTGATCGGGCGTCAGCTTGCCGTGCTGAGATGCGCCGTTCCCGACGGCGCCACCGAGCACTTTCATCGCCACAATCCCCAGCCCTCGATCCCGGGCTGCTTCAAACACCGTACCCTCGAAGTTGTACGTGTGCACATCGACGAAATTGGCCGCGCACATCACCAGCTCGATGGCGCCCGTCTCGAGTACCGGCAGCGCCCGTTTGGGCCGCAAGTGGCACGTCATGCCGATGTGCCGGATGATCCCTTTCTTCTTGAGCTCCTTCAGACCTTCCAGCGCTCCATCGGGCCCCAACAGCACCTCCAGGCTCGGAAACCGGTCCGTCCGCCCAACATTATGTATGTGCACTGCGTCCAGGTAATCCGTCTCGAGCCTGCGAAGGCTGTCTCTGACCTGCCACTGTGCGTCCTGCCTGGTGGTGGTTTCCACCTTCGTCACCAGAAAGACCTTCTGCCGCTTTCCTTTGAGAGCCCTGCCCAGCCGCACTTCCGCCTGCTCGTAAATCGGGGCCGTGTCAAAGTAGTTGATTCCTTCGTCGATCGCCGCCGCCACGATACGGTCCACTTCCTGCTGGGCCGCATCGGCATCCCCCATCGGCGCGGAGCCGATCCCGAGCCAGCTCACCTGAGCGCCTGTCTTACCCAAAGGCCGCCGTGGGAGGTCACCGGCCGCAAGTGCGGCTGATGCCACAGCCAGGCCTCCTAACTCGCGGCGCGTGATCGGATGATCCATAGCTCCTCCCGGAAGACGAGTTTCGCGAGCCATCATATCACCGATTGAGAGCACCCTGAGATGCTGGGAGGGGAGGTCTGGTACCAAGGAACACCCTAGTACTACTGTGTTATAAACTATTGAAATCCCAGAACTTGTCCACGGGCGCTATCCTGGTCGTGCGCTA
>JACQDF010000275.1 GCA_016201205.1 Acidobacteriota bacterium | reverse complement strand
TTCCCAGCGTGCCCCGCTCCGGCGGCCGCTCCGACGCCGTGAGCACGACAAGTTCACCAGGCGCACCTGAGCAACGGCCAGCGCGAGACTGGATAGATCGCGCGCCGATCCGGAGATCGAACCTGGAATCTGTTGCGGCCGTGCCTGAGGCAGCCACAACGCCAGGCACCGCCAACCCTACAACCCCGCTCGCAAGTACGCGATCACATCGGCCAGCGCCTGTCTCGAGAGCCCCTTCTCGAAATCTTCGGGCATCAGCGAAATGCTCGATGCGCGGACCTCCTGGATCTGGCTGCGCAGGATGGTGACATCGTCGTCGGAGCCGCCGCGCAGAGTAATGGCGCCAGGGCTTTCGCCGGCCAGCACGCCGTCGAACATCCGGCCATCCCTGGTGGTGACGATGTAGTTGACAAAGCGCGGCTCGATGGAGCGGCTCGGGTTCAGGATCGCTTCGAGCAACTCCTCTTTCGATTTGTTGTTGACTCCCGACAGATCGGGGCCGACCTGGCCGCCCTTGCGGCGTGAAGTATGGCACTTGGCGCAGTTTTCCTCGAAGACATTTTTCCCGCGGGCGACATCCCCGGAGAGGTTGATGGCATTGCGGAATTGCGCGACGACTTTGTCGCGGTCGGAGACGGCAGTGCTGAAGAGCTTCTTCGCGCGGAGAACAATGGCCTGGTCGTTGTCTTCGAGCAGGCGGTTGCGGGTATGGATCTCGATCATGCCGGTCTCGATGACGCCTCGTTCGAGCGCATCGAGAAGCAGCGGGATGCGCTCGCGCTGAGCCAGCATGGCGTTGACGGCGCGGACCCGGGCTTCGGGCGGATAAGCCTTCCAGCCGGCGAGGATCGTTGCGGCAGCCTCGGCGTCGCGGAACCCGGCCAGAGAATCGATGGCTGCCGCCTGAATAACGGCGGGAGCATTCGACGCAAGCAGTTTCTTCAGTACGGGCAGGACCGTCTCCGGCCGCGCGCCACGAAGCGCACCGGCAGCAGCGGCGCGTTGATCCACCGACGCCTTCTCGTCGTCGGCCACGCCGATGGCGCGCTGGAAGATGGCGGGAACCGCCAGCCGGCGGGCGACATTCCAGACCGCTCGAGACGCGGAAGCGTCGAGGAGACGGCCCAGCACAGCGTCCGCGCCCGGCACGGAGAGCGCGGTCACCTGGCTCATTTCGAGACCGCGAGCAAGGCCATCGAGCGCCGGCGCGGGTGATTTCAGGCGCGTCGTATCCAACAGGAATCGGCCCACTTCCGCCGGCTGATGACGAGCGCCGATCAACGAGCCGAGCGTGCCGACGAGCTCCTTGCGCTGCCACGCCGTATCTTTGGATCGCAGCAAAGCGCTGAAGAAATCAGCGGGCCAATCGGCGGCCGAGCTGAGCGCCGCGATGCGGAACCACGGGCTGTCGCAGTTCCGCGCCGCCAGATCCACGATCGCTTGCCGGGCGGCGGGCGTGCTGTGCCGGCCGAGCGTGAAGGCGAGCTGATAGCGCACGCGGACCTCGGGATCGGCGACCTTGGCCAGCAATGCCTTTTCGAGATTCACAGAAACAGGAAGCGCTTCGGTCAGCCGCACGGCATGCTCACGAATGCCGGGGTGCGAGTCACCCAGCGCGGCGAGCACATCCGCCTCTTCGAGCGCGCCGACGCCTTCCAGCGTCCACATCGCATGGAGGCGCGCCAGCGGCTTCCCGCTCTTGCGGGCGGTTTCGCGGAGCAGCGGCGCGGCGTCTTTGGATTGCCGCTCGACCAGCAGGCGCTGCGCAGTCTGGCGATGCCATCCATTCTCGTGCCCGAGCGCCCGCACCAGTTCTTCTGTCGATGCTTTGCCGAGGCTGACACGCAGGTTCCGCCGCTGGCGAGGCTGATTGGCAACGATGCGGTAGATGCGGCCGCGCTTGTCACCGCTGTAAAAATCGAGCTTCAGACGCTTCTGGAGCTCTTCGGGAATGGACAGCGGCGTCTCGATGATCTCGCGGTACATGTCCATCAGGTAGAGATTGCCGTCGGGGGCGTTGGCAAAGCAGGTGGGCCGGAACCACTGGTCGGTCGAGGCGAGAAACTCGACGTCTTCTTTGGCAGGCCTGGCCGCGAAGCTGACCCCGTCGGGCGTCAGGATGTCGCGGCGCACGAGGTTCCCGCTGACATCGCCGGTGAACAGAGAGCCGTGGTAGTTTTCGGGCCAGGCATCGCCGGTGTAGACGGTGCCGCCGCTGGCGCCGGTGATGTGGCCGGCCACGTGCTCGATGCGTCCGGATTTCTGCTCGGCATAACGCTGCTGGCGAAGCCTGGTGCGGTCGACGCGCCATTGCTGAGGCTGGGTCAACGGCCACATCAGCCGCTCGCGCTTTCCGTACGGGTCGTGGTTGACAGATGGGACGTCGAGCAGAGGGGCTCGCAGCAGGTACTGCATCGGCACGACGACGTGCCGCAGGTGCTGCGTGTTCTGCGAAATGAAGCGGTTGCCCCAATCATCGAACGTCGAGCCGTACTGCGCGCCGCCAGCGGCCTGCCCGGCTGTCTGTCGCACGGGGTGGAAGCGGAAGTCGGCGCCCCGAACCTCGATCGCCGGGTGCTGAGGCCACTTGGGCGAGGTGATGCGCCCGGGATTGCCGGTGTTGGAGAAGTAGATCCAGTTGTCAATGGCGAGCCGCGGATTGCTGATTTGCGCTTCGGGATTGCCGTGGTGGAAGCCGGTGAAAAGCACCTCCCGGATGTCGGCTCTGCCGTCGCCGTCGGTGTCCTTCATGAAGTAGATGTCGGGGGAGGAGGGCACGATGAGGCCGCCGTTCCAGACCATGAGGCCACTGACCTGCAAAACGTTTTCGGCGAACACAGTGCTCTTGTCGGCGCGGCCGTCGCCGTCGGTGTCCTCGATCATCACGATGCGCGAGCGGGCGGGCTTGCCGGCGGGTGGATCATAGGGCAAGTCGAGCATGTCGGCGACAAAAGCGCGGCCGGATTCATCGAAGACCATGTCGACCGGGTCGAGCACCATCGGCTCCGAGGCGAACAGCTCGACGCGGAAATCGTCACTGAGCCGGATGCTGCGCAGTCCTTCTTCCGGGGAGAGCGGTCTGGAGCCGGAGCGCGAGCATCCGGCGAGCAGGAGAAGGCAAAGGAGCGGAATGCAGAGGGTCATGTACAGTACTTTCAGGAAGAAAAGTGGGGAACGGGTAGCCTGTCCCCGGTTTTTGTGGCCAGGGCGTAGAGGGCGTCGGCGCGCTCGGCGGATCGGGCCTCGATCGAGAAGCGCACCAGCGGCTCGGTGTTGGAAGCGCGGACGTGGATCCAGGCGTCTTTCAACAGCAGCTTCAGACCATCGGTGTGGTCGGCTGCGGCATCGGGGAATTTTTCTTCCAGCGCCTGTATCAGCGGGCCGAGCAGGCCATGCTCGAAAGCCACCTTGCCCTGGCGGCGGTAATAGCGCGGCAGGCGTCCGGCGAGAGCGGAAACCGGCTCGCCTGTGCGCTCCATCAGATCGAGCAGGAGGGCCATGGCGGTGTAGCTGTCGCGGCAGTACTGGACAGCGGGAAAGATCACGCCGCCGTTGGCGCCCTCGCCGCCGATGACGGCATCGACGGCGCGCATCATGTCGACCACGTTGGCTTCGCCCACCGCCGTGCGGTACACTCGCCGCCCATGAAGCTGGGCGATGTCTTCGATGACGGAAGAGGTCGTCAGATTCACGGCCACATCGCCGGGCATTGACGAGAACACGGTGTCCACCACCAGCGCGAGCACGTCGTCATTGTCCAGGACGTTGCCCTGTTCATCGACGACGGCCAGCCGGTCGCCATCGGGATCCTGTGCAAAGCCGGCATCGGCGCGGTTGCGGCGCACCAGTTCCTGCAACTCGCCTAAGGTGTCCGGACGCGGCTCGGCCTCACGGGGAAACGGCCTGGTCGGATCGACCGAGATGGCGCGGAGATCGCAGCCAAGCGCGCGTTCGAGGAAGCGGCAACTGAGGACGCTGCCGGCTCCGTTGACGGCGTCGAGGGCCACCCGAAAGCGGCGCGCCTTGATGCGGGCAACGTCCACCTGGCGCAGGATGCGCTCCGTGTGGAGCCGCATGGGCGTTTCGGTGTCTCGGGCAATGCCGCGAATTTCGTGGTTGGCCGCGTGGCGGAATTCGCTTTCGTAATAGATATCGAGCAGCTCCCGCCGCTCGTAGTGGTTGAAGAAGAGGCCTTCGTGGTTGAACAGCTTGAGAGCGTTGTATTCCGGCGGATTGTGAGACGCCGTGACCGAGATGCCGCCGCGGGCGCGGCTGGCGCCGACATACACCTGAATGGTGGGCGTCGGCTGGATGCCTACGTCCACTACTTCGCAGCCGCTGGCCAGCAGGCCGCAAGCAATCGCGTGCTGGAGCATTTCGCCGCTCGAGCGGGTATCGCGGCCCAGAACCACCCGGCCCGCGCCCACAAAGGCGCCGAAGGCCTGGGCGAAGGAGCAGGCAAGCGACGGGGTGAGGAAGTCGCCGACGACGCCGCGAATGCCGGAGACCCCGATCTTGAGGCGGTGCTCGCGCATCAGGCCAGGCTCCTCACCTGCTCCATCAAAGCGTCGAACAAAGCGGCCGGCGGCTCGCCCTTCTGCTCGGCGATGATGCGCACCACCGGCTCGGTCTGGCTGACGCGCACGTGGAACCAGCGGTCCGGCCAGCCGACGCGAAGACCGTCGCGCATATCGATCCAGCCGTCGGCGTATTGCGATTTCAGCTCCATCATCAACGCGGGAATGCGCTGCGAAGCCAGCGGGAGTTCGTCTTTCAGAATCGAATACGCAGGGTAGCCGTTCACGATTTCGGAGAGCTTTTTTTCATGATGCTGCATGAGCGAGAGAATGGCGAGCATGCTGGCGATGCCGTCGTACACGAAGCGAAACTGGGGCATCATGACCGCACCGGTGCCTTCGCCGGCGACGGCAATCTGCTCGGGGCGGTAGGTGGCCAGCGCGTCCATCGCCGCCTGGCGGCCCACCGGCACCCGGACCACCTTGCCTCCATGCCGGCAAGCGACTTCCTCGACCAGGGCGGTGGTGGAGAGATTCGTGATGACGAGTTTTCCCGGGCCGCGCGGCAGCAGGTAATCGGCAATCATTGGCAGAATCATCTCTTCGGAAACCGGCGCGCCGTCCTCGCAGGCAATGGCGACCCGGTCCGAGTCGATGTCGAACAGGAAGCCGGCGTCGGCGGCGAGTGGTTTCATCAGCGGCGCAAGCTGCAAAGAAACCATCCTCGCGTTGGTGGCGGGCTCGTGGGCGAACGACATGCCCTCGATCTGCTCGTTGATGAGCACAAAGTTCAGGCCGAAACGTCCGGCCATGCGGCGCAGAATCAACGACGAGGTGCCGTTGCAGCAATCGACGAGCACTTTATATCCCGCCAGCGCCCTCAGATCAAAGACATCGGCCAACTGATCCAGGTAGCGATCAATGGCGTTCGGCTCCAGGCGGAGCTTGCCAAGGCCGGTGTGCTCGACAAAGCGGAATTTCCTGAGGTGATACAGGTCGAGCAGCTCGGTCGCTTCGGCGGTGGAGAGATACGTGCCGCGGGAGGCGAAGAACTTGAGCGCGTTCCATTCGGCGGTGTTATGGCTGGCGCCGATCGAGATTCCGCCAACGGCGCCGGTGAGCCGGATTTCGTGCTGGATCACCGGTGTGGAAACGACGCCCAGGTCGACCACATCGTGGCCGGCTGCCAGCAGGGCGGCGATGACGCCTTCCCGGATCATGACGCCGCTCGAGCGAGGGTCGCGGCCGAGCACCACCGGGCCGGGGCCGAGGAACGTGCCGAAGGCGGCGGCGAAGTCGAGCACGTGGGCAGCTTCGAGCCCCCGCCCCACCACGCCTCGCAGGCCGGCGTGCGAGATCCGGAGCTGCCGGTGATGCACCATCACTTCACCAGAACGATGCGCCCGAACGCTTCCGGGGTGTGATACGACTGGTTGTTCACGGGTTGCCATGCAATGTGCGCCCGGTCCGGCGGCGGGCCCTGGATGCGGTAGAAGTTGATGCGCATCTCATTGCCGGCGGCGGCCGGACGCGAATCGATGGAAGCAATCGGGATCTTCATCTCGCCATACCAGATTTTCTTCGCCTGGTCGATGCGCGCTTTCACCGTGATGCCGGAGTTCCACAGCCATCCGCCCTCCGGCTTGAAATTCTTGCGGTCGATGTCGAGGTCCACCCACTCCCCTTGCGGAGAGACCTGAAACTCGCGATAGCGGTGGATGGCCTGGAAATCCGCGCCTGCGAAGACTTCGGCCACGTCCCATTCCCAGAGCTTGTTTGTTTCCGCCGTGGTGGAAGGATCCGGCTTCAGATAGAGCTTCTCGTAAGGGCAGGTGAACAGAAAATAAATGTGGCTGTCCGTCCAGCGCGAGCGGATCTCGGTGCGATGGCCTGGAACCGGCTCGCCGAATCTGCCGTTGCCGGCGGTCACCGGTGTGGCCGCTTTCCAGTGTGAGGCATTGGCGTCGGCGGTGAGGTCGAAGCCGGTGGACGAATACTTGCTTTCGATGCGGCCGGGGCCATCGGCAAGAGCAGCCCCGGAAATCGCGAGAACAACAGTGAGCTTCTTCATGGCTTTGGAAAGTGTCTCATGTACCAGCGAATGGAGCGGTCAATGGAATCGAGGATGTGCCCGGTTTCCCTCAGGCCGTGCCCTTCGCGCGGATAGCGGACCATCACGCTTTCCACGCCCACATCCTTCAGCGCAATATAGAACCGCTCGCTCTCCGCGATGGGAACGTCGTTGTCGTTCTCGCCGTGGAGAAGCAGGACCGGCGTCTTTACTTGAGCGACGTAGCGCAAGGAGGAGCGCTTCCAGAGCGTATCCATCAACTCGCCCTGGTGAGGGAGCACGCCGAAGGTCATCTGCTCGTACATGTTGTAGTACGTCATGTAGTTGTAGCTGACCAGGTTGATGATCGGGGCGAGCGGGATAGCGGCCTTGAAGATATGCGTCTGGGTGATCAGCCAGGCGGTGAGCTGGCCGCCGTAGCTGCCGCCTTCGATGCCCAGACGGTCGCGGTCGATCCAGGGATTACGTCGAATGGCTGCGCTGACGCCATAGAGCACGTCCTGGCCTTCATTTCCGTTTTGATCGCCGAACACCGCATCCGCGAATTTCTGGCCGTAGCCCGTCGAGCCGCGGTAGTTGACCATCAGGACGGCCCAGCCCTGGGCGGTGTAGACCTGCGCCTTGAGATTGAACGCCGGGCCCTGCTGGCCATGAGGGCCGCCGTGAATCACGGCGATCATCGGATGCTTTGATTCCGCAGTCCGGCCGATGGGTTTGGTGAGGAAAGCTCCCACTTCCCATTTGAAGTCATTGCTCAGGAAGGTGAATTCTTCGACATCGGCTGACGTCTTGCCCTTCAGGACTTCGGAGTTCAGGTCCGTCAGCTTGCGCGTGCCGGCGCCGTCTTTCAGGAAAAGCTGAGCCTGATCGCGGGGGCTGGTGAAGGCGTAGGCGATGCGGCCATTGCTGTCGATCGACCAGGAGCCGACCTGGCCGCGATCATTGAGCAGCGCCTGTGCGGAACCGCCGCCGGCGGGCAGGCGGTACAGATGGACACTGCCGCGCTCCTGCACTGTGAAGTAGAGGAAGTTGCCGTCGGCGGACCATTCCACCTCGCCCTGCCGATTGTCAATGTCGCGTCCGATCTCGGTGCGAGAGCCGCCGCCCGCATTCATCACCCAGATATGCGTGTCCTCCATCGTGGTTTCGAGGTCCGTGAGGCCGCGGCGCGTCGCCTGATAAGCGATGCGCTTGCCGTCGGGGGACCATTTGGGCCGGTACTCGGCGTTCTCGGTGGCAGTCAGGCGGCGGATGCTGCTGTCGGTGGGACGCACGGTGAAGACGTCATAATTGAAGAACTGATCGCTGTCGGGCTCGCGGTTGGAGACGAAGAGGATCTCATCGCCCAAGGGAGACCAGTCGATGGAATGCTCGTAGTAGACACCGCCGGTGAGCTGGCGGACCTGGCCCGCCGCCACATCCGCGAGAAAGATGTGCAGGCGCTTGTTGTCATTGAAGCGCGTGTTGCCCTCGGCGAAATCGGGCTTGTAGAGGTACCGCGTAATCACCACCGGGTCGCCGGAGGCTTCACCGGCTTCCGGGCCGGGTGTCGCGGAGATGAAGGCGATCTGGCGGGAGTCGGGGGACCAGGCGATGGAATCGCCCATCGAGGGCAGGGGCGCGTTGGTGGATTCCAACTTCGAGATGAACCGCGGATTCGAGCCATCGGCCTGCGCGATGATGAGCCCTTTCTGATCGCCTACCTGGCCGTTGTAGGCAATGCGGCTGCCGTCGCGCGACCACGCCGGATTCGAGGAGGTGTCGCCAGGCAGAGGAACCGTCTGGCCCGTGGCGACGTGATGGATATGGATGCGCGAATAGGGCTTACCGGGGCGGTCATTGTAATGGACGGTATAGGCGATGCGGACGCCGCCCGGAGCGAGCTGCACTGTGCCGACGGAACGAAAGCGGTGGAGATCGCTCGATTCCAGGCGCGCCGTCTGCGCGGAAAGATAGCCGGCGCAGGCCAGCGCCAGCAGACACCGAAGGATCATCTCCTTACCTTACAATAACTCCTGCCCCCCCTTGACGACGGCGCGCAGGCAGTGTAAAACGGTCTAGAACTCTCAGACCATCTGTGAAGAAGGACTATAACAGCATGCATCGCGCTTACCTGCTTGTTCTGGCACTCGTAGTTCTCCTAGCCCCTTTCGATCGGGCTCTGGCGTCACGCTTCATCACGAACACGCCGGATCTTCCGCCGAATATGAATCACACCGATCCGCTCCCGGATGGCACTGGGTATCACAACCCGTTCGGAAGCCATGCGTTGTTCAACTGGTTCGGAACCACGATTGACCTGGTGAACATTCTGCACCGGCCGTTTTACACGAACTCGATTCGGACGCCGCAAGGCTTCGACGAGGTTGAACGGTTCGATACCGAGATGATCGGCTTGTCGCTGGTGTCGGGGCAGCCGATACCGCTCGTCATGAACGGTCCGGTGCAGGTGATGACCTTTGGCAAGACAGGAAACACCACCGGCACGTTTGCCACGGAAATGCTTTCGATGGATTTGGCCGGCTCGACGACTCTCGGGCTGATCCAAATCCGGGAGAGCCCCACACTGGCTTCGAGGGGTCAAACAACCATCACCGACATCGGTGGCGGGCTGTTTGCGATCGACAGCTTCTTTGATGTGTTTACGGAGCTGTCGCTGGACGGCGGCCTGACATGGGTTCCGCAATTGAATGGCCCGACGCAGGTGCTGCTGGATACGCCTGAGCCGGCAACTGTTGTGCTTAGCCTGCTGGGCCTGGCGGCCGTGTGGGCCGGAAGACGGCGGCTGGCGGCGTAAGAATCCGCTTTTCCTCAATTCTTCGAAATGGCACTGAGGCCTGAGGTGTGCCTGGATATTAAAAAAAGCCGGGCGCTGGTCGGGCGCCCGGCTGAGGAGCACCCACAAGCCGCTCGGAGGAAACGGCTTGTGGTAGTGGAGGAGAACGACTAGGCCAACAATCCGCCGTGACCGAGGCTGGCAATCTCCCAACCCGAAACCCGATACCGGGCCAGAACCGGCGGCAGAACCATATCCACTACATTCGGTCTTGCCGAACGAAAACATCCCGGCGCCGAGATGACCGGAATGTCCTGCTTATATCCTAGCAGAAATAGGTTCCCCGGCTCCACTGGTGCAAGAAAACGTTCCAGGTGGCAGCCGATGTTGGCCATGGCACGCCCCACCGTGTCATCCGGACCGGCGGGGGCCGTGGTCGAAGCGATCAGAATTCCTGTGGGCTTGGTGCGCACCAGAAGGTGGAGCGCCCGCGCCAGCGACGCTTCATCTTCCACCGCGGTCACGATGTTTCCGGGAGCGATCCCAAAACGTTCGAGCCGCTGACGCATAATGTTTTCAAACAGTTGGCGCGCCCGATCTCCGTTGATCGGGTCGCAATAGAGGACCGCGACGGCGGGTTGGCGAAAGGGCCGCGCTTGCAGCAGGGGGCCGCGCTCTTTCAGAATCGAGAGGACCGCCTCCATCTGGGCCTTCGGAATGGCGAACGGGGCGCTTTTTACGGTAGCAACCCGCTGGCCTGCCTTGACATGGCTGAAATTCAACATCGTGCTGATGACGATGCTGGCGGTGCAATTGATCTGCTTTAGCAGCTCGTCGTACACCAGCGCGCAACCCTGTTCGGTGGCGGTGAGATTGGCTCGCCCTCCCGCCGCAAGCCGGATCTCGAGGCATCCACAGCCCACCTCCCGGGCCACCTGCATGACGGCATCGTCTTCGGAGACCTCACCTTCCTCGAGTTCGGTGACCCACACCTGCTCCATACCCTCGTCTTCCAGAAGACGCACGTCATCCTCGCTGAGGACGTGGCCCTTGGAGAGAAGCTTTTTTCCGCCCGTGCGGAAAATGGTACAGCAAAGGATGCGTCCCATCGACTCCCTGACGTCAATGGTTTGCGGTCTCATTCTCTCTCCCGGCCGGTGACAAACAAGCCTACCGGATAGTAATACACTATCTTTAGTGAAATGACGAGTCCTTTTTTCTCATTTTTTTTGTGAATCTTTGAAAAAAGTGCCTGCTGGGGCCGTTTAGAGGCCGGGAGCCGGCGTTGGGGCAGGACTCCGGGCGTGGCAGTACTATCTTTTCAGTACTGGCAGCACGGCCATCTCTGAAACCGGGACCTGCTCCCGGTAGTCCGCCCGCAAAGGCTTGAGCATCGCGATTTCGTCGCATGCCTGGAACTTAGGGCAGCGCAAGCAGTCCTTCCAAGCCTTCAGGGGCAGCTCGCCTCGTTCCACCTCGAGGTAGCCCATCTTTCGGAAAAAGCCCGGCACGTAAGTGAAGGCGAATAATGCGTGCAGGCCGAAGGAGCACGCTTCGGCTTCCAGTGCCCGCATCAGGATGGCGGCGGCGCCGTGCTTCTGGAAAGCCGGGGCGATGACCAGGGAGCGGATTTCCGCTGTCTTGGCGGTGTAAAGATGGAGGGCGCCGCAGCCAATCAGACCAGACTCGTGGAGGATGACCGTAAAATCGCGGATATTCTCAGCGAGCTCGAACTCGGTGCGGGGAAGCATCATCCCAACCGCGGCGAAACTGTTCACCAGCGACAGAATGGGCGGGATGTCGCCCATCGCTGCCTTGCGGAGCTCAAATGACGGGTTCACGGCGCAGGCTCCCGAACCACCCGAGTGCCGATCTGTTCGCCGGTCAGCAGCGAGGCGACCACATTGGGCCGGGCGCCGGGTACGATGAGCACCTCGCCGATCCCTTTTGCCAGGCCTTCACAAGCGGCGTTGAGCTTGGCCTGCATGCCTCCGCTGGCAACGCCCTCTCGGATCAGCAGATCACAGTCGCCGGGCGTCAGCCTGGCCAGGACGCCATGGTTCGCTTTCACACCCTCGACATCCGTCAGAAAAAAAAGACGTTCAGCTCGGAATCCGGCTGCGCAGGCGACCGCCATCTGGTCGGCATTGACATTGTAAATGCGGCCCGCACGGTCCCCGGCAACACAGGCCACCACCGGCAGGTAGCCGTGGCTGACCAAAAGCATCAGCAATTCGCCATTGGCGCGGACCACTT
>JACQDF010000267.1 GCA_016201205.1 Acidobacteriota bacterium | reverse complement strand
ATCACTATGAAGGAAGAAGCTGGAATGGCTGGTACCATCACGTGACGCTCGTGATGCTGGCGCACTCCTTCCTGACCCTGGAAACCTTGCGCAGTAAAAAAAACTTCTGGGTGGACCCTGCCGAGGACCCGGCGTGATTAGGGTGAAGTCTCTACCCATCTTGCGTACCGGTACGGGAGCGTCGTCAGTTTAATTGCCAGTTGTTTTGGCATCAACCGCGTCGTGTATAATTGGGCTAGATTGGAGGGACTTAAGACCCACATGACAAAAACTGCTCTGAGACGCATTGTGTTCGCTGCTTTGAGCCTGTGTTCCCTTGCCGCGGTGGCGACAATCGCCTACGCCACTCACTCGTGGAACGGCTACCACTGGGCGCGCACCAGCAATCCGTTCACCTTGAAACTGGGCGATAACGTATCGACGGCCTGGGATTCGATTCTCAATACAACGTCGATCGACTGGTCTGCCTCCGCTGTGCTCGATACGAACATCGTGCCGGGTCAGGCCAATCCGCGGAATTGCAGGCCCACCAGCGGACGGGTGGAGGTGTGCAATTCGCCTTACGGCAACACGGGCTGGCTGGGCGTGGCACAAGTCTGGGTGAGCGGCCAGCACATCACGCAGGCAACCGTGAAGCTCAATGACACGTACTTCAACACTTCGACCTACAACACCCCGGCGTGGAGGAACCTCGTCTCGTGCCAGGAGGTGGGACATACGCTGGGCCTGGACCACCAGGATACGAACTTCAACAACGCGAACCTTGCCACCTGCATGGACTACACCAGCGACCCCAGCACCAATCAGCATCCCAACCAGCATGACTATCAGGAGCTCGAGCTCATCTATGCTCATCTGGACAGCACGACCACCATCGGAAGCGCCACCGCCAGCCAGTTGCACCCGCCTGCGATGAACGAACTCGACCTGAGCGGGCCTGCCCAGTGGGGCAAGCTGCTCAAGGAATCCAATTCAGGCCGCGCGCAGACCTATGTGCTCGACTTCGGCGGCGACCACAAGGTGTTCACCTTCGTCATCTGGGCCATGGGCGCCGAACGCGGAAGGGCGCAGTAGTTGAAGCGTTGAATTCGCCAGCCGGCCGGCGCCTGGTATATCATTGCTCGATATGAACCTGGCGCTGCTTGTTCTGCTCGTCCAAAGCCTGCCGGCGGAGGTGCTTCCCGCCGCCAGCCCTGACCAAACCGGCCTTTCCCGCGAACGTCTGGCGCGGATCGCACGCACCATGAACCAGCACGTCGAGGCCAATCACGTCTCCGGCGCGATCGGCCTCATCGCCCGCCGCGGCAAGATCGGCTACTTCGAGACCTACGGTTTCCAGGATAAGGAGTCGGCCAAGCCGATGCCCAAAGATGCGATCTTCCGCATCTATTCCATGACGAAAGCGATCACCGGCGTCGCTGTCATGACGCTTTACGAGGAAGGCAAGTTCTTCCTCACGGATCCGCTCTCAAAGTACTTGCCCGAGTTCGCCTCGATGCGGGTGGCCGTGGACAAGACGGATCCGGTCACCGGAACGCGCACCTACTACACCGTGCCCGCTGAGCGTCCCATCACCATTCGCGACTTGCTGCGGCACACCTCCGGGCTCGACTATGCCGGTCCGAAGGACGAGCAGGGCAACTTGATCTTCACGCAACTGAAGGTTCAGGAACCGGGGATCAACCTGGCGGAGATGATGAAGCGTCTGGCGAAGGCGCCGCTGGTGCACCAGCCTGGCTCGACCTTTCACTACAGCCTCTCCATCGATGTATTGGGACGGCTGGTGGAGGTGGCTTCGGGCCAGCCGTTGGATCAGTTCTTCGAGGAGCGCATCTTCCGGCCGCTCGGCATGAAGGATACGGCTTTCTACGTGCCGGAGGAGAAGTGGAACCGCCTGGTGACGCTCGATACGCCGAATCCGGACGGCACGATCCGCCGCTCGACGGCCGCGGCACAAGACTCCTACAAGCGCAAACCGAGCCTTTTTCTGGGCGGCGCCGGGGTGGCGTCCACGGCCATGGACTATGCCCGCTTCTGCCAGATGCTGCTGAACGGAGGCGATCTCGATGGCAAGCGGCTGCTGAGCCGCAAGTCGGTCGAGTTGATGGCGACCGATCACCTCGGCGAGCTGCCTCGCATCGGCGGCGGTGGCGCCGTCCAGCAGGGGTACGGCTTCGGGCTCACGTTTGCCGTGAATCTGGATCCGGGCCGCGCCGGCAGCCTTGGCTCGAAGGGCGAGTACAACTGGGGCGGCGCCGCCGGCACGCGCTTCTGGATCGATCCCAAGGAGCAGATGGTCGGCGTGTTCATGATCAACATCCTGCCGCACACCAACCTGCCCTACGGAAGCGAATTCAAGCTGCTGGCTTACCAGTCGATCGCGGATTGAGAACGCGGTGGCGTACGCCGCCGGCGGGCGAGGAAAAAAAACCCTGGCCCCCTTGCAGGCTGGACTGGGGAACGGCTATCATCGTTTGGTTCCGAAACTCCTGGAGGATACATGTCCGTTGAAGCCAAAGTGAAGCAGATCATCGTCGAGCAGTTGGGTGTGGACGAAGCGCAGGTGGACAATACGGCCTCATTCGTCGACGATCTCGGCGCTGATTCGCTGGACATCGTCGAGCTGGTAATGGCTTTCGAGGAAGCCTTCAATATCGACATCCCCGACGAGGACGCTGAAAAGATCAGCACCGTCAAGGATGCCATTGATTACATCGAAGCAAAGACGAAGAAATAGGGCGTACAGCTATCCAAACAGGCGGTAACAGCAGCTTGTCACGCAGAGTCGTAGTGACCGGAGTCGGCCTCGTATCGGCTCTGGGAATTGGCACCGAACAGACGTGGTCCGCGTTGAAAGCAGGCCGGAGCGGCATCCGGAGGATCACGCAGTTTGACCCGTCCGGCTTCGCATGCCAGATCGCGGGGGAAGTGAAAGACTTCGACCCGCTGAACTGGATCGACAAGAAAGACGTCAAGAAGATGGGGCGTTTCATTCAGTTCGCCATCGCGGGCACGGAGTTTGCCATGGCCGCGGCCGGGCTGAAGATCAGGCCGGAAGACGGCGAGCATGCAGGCGTCTACATCGGCAGCGGCATCGGCGGATTCGAGGTCATCGAGCGCGAGCACAAAGTGCTTCTCGAACGCGGCCCGAGCCGCATCTCCCCGTTCTTTATTCCGGCGACGATCATCAACCTGGCGTCAGGCTACGTCTCGATCCGCACGGGAGCGAAAGGGCCCAACTCGGCGACAGCGACGGCGTGCACCACCAGCGCCCACGCGATTGGGGATTCCTTCAAGATCATCCAGCGCGGCGACGCCGATGTGATGATCTGCGGAGGGGCCGAGGCGTGCGTGACGCCGATGGGCATCGGCGGATTCGCCGCCATGCGCGCCCTGTCCACGCGCAATGACGAGCCGGAAAAGGCATCGCGGCCCTGGGACAAGCGTCGCGACGGGTTCGTCGTGGGAGAAGGCGCCGGCATTCTGATTCTCGAGGAAGTCGAGCACGCCCGCCGCCGGGGCGCGCCGATCCTCGCCGAGATCGTCGGATACGGGATGAGCGCCGACGCCTTTCACATCACCTCGCCTTCCGAAGACGGCGAGGGCGCCTACCGGGTGATGCGCAACACGCTGCGCGACGCAAAGATCGCACCGGAAGACATTCAGTACATCAATGCACATGGCACCTCGACCGAACTGGGTGACAAGATCGAGACGCAGGCGATCAAGCGGACGTTCGGCGCACACGCCTACAGGGTGGGAGTCAGCTCCACCAAATCGATGACCGGACACTTGCTCGGCGGAGCGGGCGGACTCGAGGCGGGGATTACCGTGCTGGCGATCCGCGAGCAGATGGCGCCGCCAACCATCAACCTCGAGGAGCCGGACGAAGGCTGCGACCTCGACTACCTGCCGCACCAGGCGCGTGCGATGCGGATTGAATATGCGCTGAGCAATTCGTTCGGATTCGGAGGGACGAACGGGAGTTTGATTTTCAGGAGATTCGAGCAGTAGCAGGCCGGAGGCCCGCCCCAGATGAAGATCATTGTGGCCCTCAAGCAGGTTCCCGCACGCGACTCGACGCTGAAAGTGGACGGCGGCGGGAAATGGATTCAGGATGCTGATCTGAGTTTCGAGATCAACGAGCCGGATGCGTACGCGCTCGAGGAGGGTCTGCAACTCAAGGAGAAGCACGGCGGCGAAGTCATCGTTCTGTGCCTGGGCCCGGCGCGGGCGGCGCAGACGATCCGCGAAGCGCTCGCCAAAGGCGCCGACCGCGCGATTCACATCGAGGAAGAGAATCTGGCGGGGCTCGACACGCTCGGGATGGCGCAGCTCATCGCCAAAGCGGCGGCGGCCGAACAGGCCGATCTGCTGCTCACCGGGCTTCAGTCCGATGACCTGGGTTCCGGGCAGACAGGGGTGGTGGCGGCGGAGCTGCTCGGCTGGGCGCACTCAACGATCATCATGCAGGTCGACAAGACAGACGGCGGCATCCGGGTGAAGCGCGAGCTCGAAGACGGCTGGTTCCAGCATATCGATCTGCCACTGCCGGCGGTGCTGGCCATTCAATCCGGCATCAACAAGCTTCGCTACGCGACCCTGATGGGCATCAAGAAAGCAAAGACCAAGGAGATCAAGCGGCTGACAGCCGCCGAACTGGGATCGAGCCCGCCGGCGCAGGCTGTGATCGACAGGATCTACGTCCCGCAAAAAAGCAAGCAGACGCAGATTCTCGAGGGCCCTGCCAGGGAAGTGGCCGCCAGGCTGGTCGAGAAGCTCAAGTTCGAGGTGCGCGTCCTATGAGCAGCCTGCTGGTGGTGATGGAACAGAGCGGCGGAGTCTGGAACCGCATGTCCTTCGAGACGCTGGCAGCGTGACAGCAGATCGCGGGTGCGCTCGGCGGAAGCTGCTCGGCGGCGGTGGCCGGAAACGGGATCAGCGGGCTGGCGCAAGAGCTGGCGTCGAAGAGATTGGACAAAGTGTATGCCGTCGAGCATGCTCTGCTTGGCGAATACACGCCGGACGGCTACACTGCGGCGCTCGAGGCGCTGGTGCGGCAGGTGAATCCGTCCTGCGTGCTGTTCCCGCACACTTACCAGGTCCGCGACTTCGTTCCCAAGCTGGCCACACGCCTGAGTCGCGTGCTGGTGAGCGACGTCATTCGAGTGCGTGTCGAAGACGGCGCGCTGGTCTTCGTACGGTTGCTCTTTCAGGGGAAGCTGAACGGCGACATGCGGGTGAGCGGACCGGCTCCGCACCTGGTGTCCATTCAGGCGGGAGCTTACCGCGCCGAGAATGTGCAGACTGGCTCCGCCGTGGTCGAGACGGTGACACCGGCGCTGACCCCGGATCAGATTCGAAGCAAGCCGCACCCGCCATTCCGGGAATCCAGCCGGGCGGTGGACCTGACCGCAGCCGAGCTGATCGTGTCCGTGGGCCGGGGCATCAAGGAGAAGGAAAACATCCCCATTGTCGAGGAGCTGGCCCGAGCCCTGGGAGCGGAGCTGGCTGCCTCGCGGCCCATTTGCGACAACGGCTGGCTCCCCATGGAGCGGCAGGTAGGCAGCTCCGGGCAGACGGTCGCCCCGAAGCTGTACCTGGCGGTCGGCATCTCCGGTGCGATTCAGCATCTGGTGGGGATGAAAGGCGCCAAAACCATCGTCGCCATTAACAAGGACTCGAACGCGCCGATCTTTGAAGTAGCGGATATCGGCGTGGTGGGGGATCTGTTCGAGGTGGTGCCGGCGTTGGTGGAGGAGATCCGGAAGGCGAAATCTTAGATCACGCCCCATGCCCCCCATAGCCTAATGGGGTCTTGATGGCAATGGGACAGGTGTATTAACATATAGGCAGTGGAGGTCATGCCCCGTGGGGGTCCAAGCTGTCAAGATCCGGAAGCTGCCAGATTGGGTGCTGGAGGCCCACCGAAAGCGCGCGGAAGAAGCTGGCGTCAGTCTGGAAGAAGAACTGAGAAAACTGCTCACCGAGAGCGCACTGAGACCTCAAAGGGAGTTCGCGGCAAGAGTGACTGCCTGGAACAACGAGTTGAGGAGGCGGTACGGCCAGATGAGCGACAGCAAGGAGCTGATCCGGCAGGACCGTGACGAGCGCGGGTGATCGTCGTTGATGCCAGCGTCGCCGTGAAGTGGTTTTTCCCGGAAGAAGGCGAGCAGCAGGCGCTCGGACTGCTCGATGGCGCCCAAATGTTGGTCGCGCCGGATCTAATCCGTGTGGAGGTGGCCAATGCGATCATACGGAAATATCGCCTACAGCAATTGAGCCAGGCAGATGCGAAGGAGACGATCAGGCTGTGGGTGGAGGCCCTCAAGAACGGAGTGGTGCAGGTGACCGCGACGCTCGATGATCTTCTGGAAGCGGCGAGTCTCTCCTTGCAGCTCGAGCATTCCATGTATGACTGCTTGTACCTGGCGGTTGCGCGGCGCACTTCGTCGAAACTGATCACAGCGGATGCAAGATTCGCGGAAAAGGCCGTTTCCGTCTACCCCGGCGTCGTGTCCTTGCTGACCGCGCAGTGATATACTTCCATTCGAAATCACCTCAGGGGGTGCGGGCTCATGAAACGAGCGGCCTTTGCACTGGTTTTCTCAGCGCTGTTTCTTCTGGCGCAAACCGAGCGCGGCAACATCACGGGAGCGGTCTCTGATGCCTCCTCCGCGGCCGTCCCCGGAGCGACGGTGGTGGTGACGAACATCGCCACCAATCAGGCGACGACCGTGGTCACCACAGAAGCCGGCGGCTACAACGTTCCGAATCTTCCGCCCGGCGACTACCGGCTCGAGGTGTCGGCGCAGGGATTCAAGCGCTACCGCCGCGACGGTCTGACGCTGACCGCGGCGAGCACGCTGCGCGCGGATGCCCGGCTGGAGCTCGGCCAGGTTACGGAAACGGTCGAAGTGAAAGCCGACATCACGCAGGTGCAGACAGAAAACGCCAAGGTGACAACGGCAGTGCAGAACCGGCTGGTAGACGAGTTGCCGCTGGTGGTCGGTGGCGCATTGCGTAGTCCGTTTGACCTGGTGTCGATCACCCCGGAGGCGCGCGGCGGCGGCAGTCAGCTCGCGTTGGGCGGCGGGCAGGCGCGGGCGTGGGAGGCGACGCTGGACGGCGTCTCGGTGGCGACCAACCGCTCGGCGGACGCAGTCGAGATTGCCTACAACGCCCCGTCGCTGGAGGCCATTACGGAGTTCGCCGTCGACACCAACGGCTTCAAGGCGGAGTACGGCCAGGCGGGCGGCGGCATCATGACGTTTTCCTCGAAATCGGGCACGAACCGGTTT
>JACQDF010000258.1 GCA_016201205.1 Acidobacteriota bacterium | reverse complement strand
TCGGTTCGGGCGGCGGAGTGGCATCGCAAGGGCTGAAAACCGCCAGCCGGAGTTGAAATCGAAAAAAGTTCAAACCTCATTCATGTCGCTGAATATAAAGGAGTTATCGCGTGGTTCGAAAGCGATAGCCGGACAGCAGTGCGGACACCTGGAGGAGTCGCTTCTGAGCGGGGCAAGACACAGGGTCGGGCTAACCGGGCGCTGCAGGCGACGGCCAAGGGCGGGCCGCGCCTGAGCGCCCAAGTCGTTAGGCAGACTGCGGGCGCAGACTGCAGGTGCTGGCGCGTTTGATCGGAGCATGTTAACCTCGTCCGCATGAGGCTCAAGCGCATTCTGACGGTCCTGAGGGAATGGTTCGACTGGCGGCGCTGGCGGCGATGGATCGACCTGGGTTGTTGGGGATAACTGGTCGCTCTCTCGGTCGCGAGGACGCAAGTCGCGCGTTGTAGGCAGGCCGGGCAGCGAGGTCCTTTCCAGTCAACCGTCGGCTGCTGAATGGGCAGGTTGTGGGTGTATGACACACCCTGGTGTGCGAGTCGTAGTATTCTGATCTTAGCGGCCACTGGACGCTCCATCCGTGAATTCATTCATGAGGAAACGCACGCGCTTTCTGTGCCTCTTGGCGGGCAGCACAACGCTTCTGGCTGCCGATGACGCCGGCTTCCGCAGGCACGTCCAGCCCTTCCTCTCCCGGAACTGCACCTTTTGCCATAGCGCCAAAGCCAAAGTGGCCAACCTCGACCTGGAAAAGTACAAATCCGCCTCCGCCGTTCTGGCCGACCAGGATCTCTGGGAGAAGATCGCACGAAAAGTACGGACCGGCGAGATGCCGCCTCAGGGCCGGCCGAAGCCCGATCCGGCGCAGATCAAACCGCTCCTGGACTGGCTCGATACCGAATACGCGCGTTACGACAAGTCGCTGAAGCCCGATCCAGGCCGCGTCACTACCCGCCGCCTCAATCGCGCGGAGTACAATAACACGATCCGCGACCTGACCGGCCTCGATTTGCGTCCGGCTGACGCATTCCCCGTGGACGATTCCGGCTACGGCTTCGACAACATCGGCGATGTGCTCTCCATCTCCCCGGCCCTGATGGAGAAATACCTGACCGCGGCCGAAGGCATCACACGCGCCGCCATCGCCGTCCCGCGCGCCTACAAAGAAACCAGCGACCGCTACCGCACCGACCGGGTGAAGCCCGGCGGCCCGGGGTGGGTGCTGGAAGTGAAGCACGCATTCCCCATTGAAGCGGACTACGATATCCGCATCGGCCTGGCGGGCCGCCGGCCGCCGCAGGACGAAGGCCTCCAGGTGATCGCGCTTGTCGACGGGGCCATGCAAAAAAGCTTCGAAGTCTACGTGCCGGAAAACCGGCCGCGCATCCTGGATTTTCGGATTCGCCCGCAAGCCGGCGCGCATCTGCTCAAAGCCGTCCTGGCCGACAAAGAGAACAAGCCGCTCGACGCCGACAAGGCCCTGCTGGTCGAATCGATCGAGGTGCGCGGGCCCTACAATCCCGCGCCGTTTGTTCCCCCGGTCAGCCACAAAGCGATCCTGATCTGCGGCCAATGGCCCGGCAAATACGATGACGCCTGCCGCAAGAGAATCGTCGCCGAGTTCGCCCGCCGCGCCTTCCGCCGTCCGGTCACGCCTCAGGAAGTCGAGGGCTTCGATCGCTATGCGAAGCTGGCTTTGGAAGACGGCGAAACGCCGGAGGCCGCGCTGCGCTATTCGCTCCAGGCCATTCTCGTCTCCCCGCACTTCCTGTTCCGCATTGAGCGCGACGCCAGGCGCGGCGAGTCGCATCCGGTCAGCGAATTCGAATTAGCCACACGACTCTCCTATTTCCTTTGGAGCAGCATGCCCGATGAAACGCTGTTCCAGTTGGCCCGGAACAGGCAGTTGCGAAAGCCCGGCATCCTCGAGCAGCAGGTGAAGCGCATGATCGCCGACGCCCGCTTCGCCGGCTTCGTCGACAACTTCGCCGGCCAATGGCTCGAGCTGCGCAACCTCGAGGAAGTCAAGCCGGCCCCGGAAAAGTTTCCCCAATTCGACGACGAGTTGCGCCGCGCCATGAAAAAGGAGACGCAGCTCTTTTTTGAACACGTCGCCCGGCAGGATCGCGGCATCATCGAGTTCCTTGACGCCCGCTACACGTTCCTCAACGAACGCCTGGCCCGCCATTACGGCATTCCGGGCGTCCAAGGCCCGGAGTTCCGCCGCATCGAGCTCAACACCAGCCAGCGTGGCGGCCTGCTCACCCAGGCCAGCCTGCTCACCGTCTCCTCCTACCCCACCCGCACCTCGCCTGTCATCCGGGGCAAGTACCTGCTCGAGAACTTCCTGAACGCTCCTCCGCCGCCGCCTCCGCCCAACGTGCCCAACCTCGAGACCGAAGGCGTCGGCGTGACAGGCACGCTCCGCCAGCAATTCGAAAAACACCGCAGCAACGCCGTGTGCGCCTCCTGCCATGTGCGCATGGACGCGCTGGGATTTGGTCTGGAGAACTACGACGCCATCGGCGCCTGGCGCGAAAAAGACGGGAGCCTGCCGATCGATTCCACCGGCGAACTCCCCGGCGGCCGCAAGTTCTCCTCACCCGCCGAATTGAAGGCGATCCTGTTGAGCGAAAAAGAGGATTTCGCCCAGTGCGTGACCGAAAAGATGTTAACCTATGCACTAGGGAGGGGCCTGGAAAAGCAGGACCGTCCCGTCGTTAGGCAGATCGTGCGCAGCGTCGCCGCGGATGATTTCCGTTTTTCGCGGCTGGTGCTCGAGATTGTGAAAAGCGCGCCTTTTCAAATGAGGCGGGCGGAAGGAGCCAGACCACGGTCATGATCACGCGCAAACATCTGAACCGGAGAATGTTTCTGCGAGGACTCGGCACGTCCGTTGCTCTCCCCTTGCTGGACGCGATGACGCCCGCCTTTGCCGCCACCGACACGAAAACGCCCAACCGCATGGCCTTTGCTTACGTCCCCAACGGGATCATCCCCGACGGGTGGCGGCCCGACGAGGAGGGCAGGGATTACGTCTTCAAGCGCATCATGGCGCCGATGGAGCCGCATCGCGACCACCTGCTGGTGCTCAGCGGCCTCACACACAACGGCGGTCGCGCCCTCGGCGATGGCCCCGGCGATCACGCCCGCGCCGCTTCGAGTTTTCTCACCGGCTGCCACCCGCGCAAGACCGCCGGCGGCGATATCAAGATCGGCGTCTCCGTGGATCAAATCGCCGCACAGAGAATTGGCGCCGCCACCCGCTTCCCCTCCCTCGAACTGGGCCTGGAAGACGGCCGCCTGGTCGGCAACTGCGACTCCGGCTATAGCTGCGCCTACTCGAACAACCTTGCCTGGCGGACCGAATCCGCGCCGCTGCCGCCGGAGATCAATCCCCGGCTCGTCTTCGAGCGGCTCTTCGGAAGCGGCGATGAAGTGGAAGACAGAGCGTCGCGCGCCCGGCGGCTGAAATTGCAAAAGAGCATCCTCGACTCCGTCCAGGATGACACCAGCTCGCTCAAAGCTTCTCTGGGAGCGGCCGACAAGCGCAAACTGGATGAGTACCTCCACGGCGTGCGGGAGATTGAAAAGCGCATCGCAGCAGCCGAGCGCGATTCCAGACAGATAGCGCCTCCGATGGCCAAGCCGGACGGAATGCCGCTCGATTACTCCGAGCATGCCCGGCTCATGATGGACCTGATGACCGCCGCCTTCCAGATGGACGCCACCCGCGTGATCACGCTCATGATGGCGCGTGAAGGCAGCACCCGCGCCTACCGCGAGATCGGCGTCACCGACGCGCATCATCCGATGACTCATCACCGCAATAACGAGGAGATGGTCGAGAAAGTGCGCAAGATCAACCGCTATCACGTCGAGCAGTTCGCCTACTTCATTGAGAAGCTGGCGGCGACGCCGGATGGCGACGGAACGCTGCTGGATCACTCGATGATCGTCTACGGAAGCGGCATCTCCGACGGCAACCGCCACACACACCATGATCTGCCTGTGCTTCTGGCGGGCCGCGGCAATGGCGCCCTCAAGCCGGGCCGCCATATCCGCTTCCCCGCCGAGACGCCGATGGCGAACCTCTTCCTGTCGATGCTGGACCGCATGAACGTGCCTATCGACCATCTCGGCGACAGCAACGGGAAAGTGGCCGACCTCGGCGAGCTCACCTGAAAACCGGGGCCAGGCTACCGGACAGGCTACCCTGTCCCCCGCACTGCGACGCCGCCGGCTCGCTCTCGATCCACGCTTCAAGGACCGCCGCGACCTGGCGGCTGGCGCGGCCGGCCACGCGGCGGGCCAATTCCACCGCGTCCGCACGGTCGCCGCTGGCGGCGAGCGCCTCCGGAAGCGCCCAGCCGAAGCGCTCGAAGTCCGCCATGGCCAGCCGGACCAGCGCATCGAGAGCCTTTTCCCCTCCCGCCGAAGCAAGCAGCCCTGTCCACTGCGCAAGCTGCTTCTTGGAAATGCCGGGTTGTTTGCGTGCCCATTCGAGATGATGCTCGAGTCCGCTGATGGCCGGAGAGCCCCGTTCGCGCGCGGGGCGCTGATCGCTGCCGGCGTCCGCCAAGCCGCAGCCGTTGACCGCCAGGGTGAACACGCCGATCCGTCCCGGGTCGTAGGAAGTGGCCTCGATGCGCCAGGTTCCGCTGCTCGTGAGGCGCAGTTCGATCCTCGAGTTGCTCGAGCCGCCGAAATCGTCGTTCACAGTGATCTCGCCGGCCGGCGAGACCAGGTAGAGTACGGTGTCGAAGTCGGAGGAATCGAGCCGGATAGTGACGGTTGACCCCTGGGTTCCGGTAAAGCTGTAGGCCTTTGCGTAATATCCGGCGCCACGCACGCCGCGCTGGCACGAGCTGGCTCCCAGGCGGTCTGTCGTGGTAAGAGGGCACGTGATGGGCTGGGCGTCGCACAGCGATGGCGTGACTTCGACGCAGCCTGAGAAGGTCAACGTGTATGAGCCGGTGGTCCTGGCCGCAAAAGAGGTTACTTCGATGCGCCAGGTTCCCCCGGCGTTGAGCGTGAAGTTGATCTGCGAATCGCGGGCGCCGCCGGAATCGTCGTTTTCGGCGGCCACCGTCCCGTCGGGCGCGATCAGATAGAGATACGGATCGAAGTCGCTGGAAGAGAGCCGCAGGCTGACGCGCTGCCCCTGGACGCCGGTGAAGGTGAGCGCTTCCGTGTAGTAATCGACGCCGCGGCGGCCGCGCGTGCAGGAGGACGTACTAAGTGTGCCGCTGGCGTTGCCCGGGCAAGCGATGGACCGCGCCGGGCAGGGACCCGACTCGGGGATCTCGCAGCCGGACATGGTGATGGTATAAGCGCCAGTGGCGCGCTGGTTGTATGAGCTGGCCTCGACGCGCCAGGTTCCCGCCGTTGGCAGAGTGTATTGAATCCTCGAGTTGCTGTTATTGGCTGCCGCATCGTCGTTGGTGGCGGCAACCGCGCCGGAAGGCCCGATCAGCGTCAGGTAGGAGTCGAAGTCAGACGATTCCAATGAGATGGTCACCGTCTGCCCGGCACGCCCGGTGAAGGTGTACACATCGGTGTAATAGGAGGACCCCCGCTGGCCGCGCGCGCAGGAGTCCGCCGAGAGGCGTCCGGCAGCAGGCTGGCAGGACAGGGGACGAGTGGAGCAGGCAGTTTCGCCGCCCTCGCTGCACCCGGAGACGGTGAGCGTGTAGCTCCCGGTGGCCCGCTGGTTGTATGAAGTTGCTTCGATGCGCCAGCCACCGGATTCATTCAGAGTGAATTCGATGCGGGAATTGCTGGTGTCGGGGCCGGAATCGTCGTTGGTTGCGGCCACCGCGCCGGAGGGTGCGACCAGAACGAGGTAAGTGTCGAAGTCGGCCGAAGTGAGCGTGACGGTGAGCCGCTGGCCGGATACTCCGGTGAAGGTGTACAAATCAGCGTAGTAATTGGGCCCTCGGGACCCCTGCGTCGAGGAAGCCGCGGTGAGCCGGCCGGTGACGGAACCAGGGCAGGCGATCGGTTGGGGCGCGATGGCGGCGCAGCCGCTCTGGGTAAGCGAGACGGTTTGGCCCGCGATGGTGAGCGTCCCGCTGCGGGCGGTTGATCCGGGATTGGGCTCGACGCGGTAGGTGACGGCGCCGTTGCCTGTTCCTTCCGTGCCGGAGACGATAGTGATCCAGGCGGCGTTGCTCGAGGCGGTCCAGCGGCAGGCCGGTCCGGCGGTGACGGCGACTCTCGCCTCACCCCCCGTACAAGGCGAGGGCTGGGCCGGCGCCACGTTGAACGTGCACTGGGGAGGCGCAGCGGCCCCGGGCGTGACGCAGTTGATGGTGCCGTCGCCGGTGTTGCCCACGTAGACACGGCCGGCGGCGGCGTCCCACGCCAGGCCGAGCGGCAGCCGGCCGACAGGGTCGCGTCCCGACACAGCCCGAGTTGCTCCTTCAATCGTGTAGAGCATGGATTCCTCGACGTCGGTAACAAAGACGCGGTTGGAAGCGCGGTCCAGGATCACCTCCTGAGGCAGCCTTCCGAATTCGACAAAAGCGATCTCGGCGCCGGTGGCGGCGTTGAGCACCAGCAGGCCGCGCGGATCGCCGATAAGGTTGGGCAGCACGGTGACGTAAAGCTGACGCGAGGCGGGGTCGACGGCCAAGCCCCAGACATTGCCCAAACGCGGCCGCCAGGTTTCGATGACACGCCCCGCCTGGCTGACGACGCTGATCGTGCCGCTCTGCTGATTGGCTACATAGATCAGCCCGCGAGTCTCGTCGACAGCGATGCCGGCTGGTCTGTTGCCAAGCTCGACGGCCGGCGCCAGCCTGCGGGCCGCGCCATCGATGATCTGCAAGCCCGCCAGCGTGGTGACGTAAACGGAGTGGCTGGCGGTATTCACAACCAGGCGGCCGGGGTTGACCATGCCGACGTCGATGGCTGCTTTCTGCTCTCCGGTATTGGTGTCGAGGATCAGGAGGCTGTGGGGCGCAACGCCGCGGCCGCTCAGAACATAAAGCTGGTCAATGTCCGGGTCAATGGCGAGCGCTCGAGGCGAATTCACCGGCCAATAGGCCAGCACACGGCCGGTGGCGGGGTCCAGCACGGAGACCGAATCGGCCCAGTTGTTGGCGGCAAACAGGCGGCCGGTGCGGGGATGCCAGGCGAGATGATCGAGGACAGTGGCGAGCGGGATGTAGTCGACCACGGTGCTCGAGGCGGTATCGAAAACCGAGACGCTGTTGCTGGCAGTGTTGATGACGTAAGCGCGGCGCGCGGCCGAATCGATCGCGACATCGGTCGGCAGCCGCTGCGCGGCCACGGTGCGGATCTTATTGCCTCCGGGTCCGAAGATGGCCACACTCGCGTTCGTGTTGCCGCCCTGAACCACGTAGAGGTTTCCGCTGCCGGGATCGACGGCGACGCCGGAGGCATCGGCCGTTTCGTCCGGATTGATGCGCGACGTCTCGCTGAAGCGGCCAGCGTTGTAACGGTACACGATGATCTCGGCCGTGCCTCGAGTGACGTAGATGCGGCTATCGGCGCCGATGGCCAGGCGGCGTACCTGGAAGCCAAAAGGGATGTCGATGCTGCCGGCCACGACGCCGCTGGCCAGATCCACTGCCCGAAGGCCGGCGCCGGCGGTGGTGAGCACGACTGCGACGCGCGCCACCGGGTCGAATGAGATGGCCTGCGGGCGGGCATCGAGAGCAATCGTGCGCACTACGGATCCGGACGCGTCGAGGACCGAGATGCTCCCGCCGGAAGAGTTAGCCACGCCGGCGAGGCCGGTCTGCGGATCGACTGCCACCGAGCGCGGGCCGCGGCCCACGGCCGGAGTCGCAATCACGCGGCGCGTTGCCGTGTCGATCACTGAGACGGTGTCGTCGTCATAGTTGGTGACGAAAAGGCGGCCGCGGCCGGCGTCCAGCGCCACGCCCTGATCAACCCCGTTGAGACCTCGGCCAACCGGGATGGTGGCCAGGATCGTCTTGTTTCGCGGGTCGACAACCTGAACCAGGTCTGAGGGCAGCAAGTCCGGATTTATCCCCTCGGCGGAATAGAACCTGCGGTGGACCAGATAGAGCAAGCCGGTACGGCTGTCCGCGGCAATCGCCGCCGGCGCGGCCGCCGATGGCGTGGGTCCGGCGGGAAACTGGCAGGTTACGGCGGACCACGCCGGTCGTGCCAAAAGCAGAACCAACAAAGGAATGAACTGCACTCTGTTGGACGTATCGGCCGCGACGCCAGGGAATTGAAGGAAAAACCGGGTCGCTCCGACAGGCTACCCTGTCCCCACTGCCTCCGGCGGTGTCAAGATAAAGAGCATGTCCGAAGAGAGCCTCCTCGAATACCTGAAGACAGTGGATACGCCGACGCTGTGCAACGCCATCGAGCTGTTGGGCGTCCGCAAGCATCACGAAGGATTTACACCGCTCGACATCCGCTGTTTCTTTCCCGAACTGGGGCGGATGGCAGGGTACGCTGTCACCGCGCAGGTCGAGTCCTACACGCAGATGGAAAAGCGCGACAACCGGCTGTTTCTGGATTTATACGAGCTGGTGCACCGGAGCCCGAAGCCGGCCGTTGTCGTGTTGCAGGAGATCGGCGGCATGGGGGATTTCGCCGCCCACGCCGGCGAGGTGATGTGCACCATCTTTCACCGCCTTGGCGCCGCCGGCCTGGTGAGCGATTGCGGAGTGCGCGACATTCCGGAAGTGCGCCGCCTCGGCTTTCACTACTTCGCACGCGGAACCGTTGCCAGCCACGCCAACTACCGCATCGCCCGCGTCGCGGTGCCGGTGCAGATCCGCGGGCTGGTGGTGACGGCGGGCGATCTGCTGCACGGCGATGAGAACGGGCTGGCGCTGGTTCCTTCCGAGAAGCGGGAGATGATTCCGGAGATGGTGGATCGCGTACGCAGCCGGGAAGGGCAATTGCTCGATTACGTCCGTGGCGCGGTGTTTACTCTCGAGGGACTGCGAGGGCGCATTCTGGAATGATGCAAGCTGCTATGCCGCCGCCGCGACACCGCGAACGACCGTTTCCAGGAACTCGCGGGCGCGTCTGGCAAGCGCGTCCACGCCGGCCGGCGCGGCCGGCCTGGCTACCAGCGGCTCGAAGATGTTCTCGCACACCAGCGGCATCTTTCGCCCCGTGCGCGCCACTGGCAAGAGCAGCTTGTAGTGATCGATCTCGCCGAAGCCCGGACCGCAATCTTCGTCTTTTGGCGTATTGCGATGGTCCTTGATGGCGAACGCGCGGACATCCCGCCACGAGGACTGGATGTCCGGAATCGGATCCGCGTTCTCGTAGTCGAGGACATTGCCTGCGTCGTAGCACATCTTAACGCCTTCGTCGGCCACTTCGGCAAGGATCTTCGAGCACGCCTTGCCCGTGGCCGTGTTGCCGCCGTGCTGCTTGATGGCAATCGTAACGCGATGGTCGCGTGCGATGGGGCCAAGCTGCTTCAGGTTGCGGATCCACGCGTCGTAGGCGCCCGGCGTCGTTCTCCCGAAGGTGATGACGTAACGAATGCCCGCAGCAGCCGCTTGCTCGAGACGACGCCGGTGCATCTGGACCGCATCGGCAGCCTCGACGTACACGCCTGCGAACATGGTGACAGGTTCGAGCCCGAGATCACGGCAGCGGCGAGCGAGCGAGCCGGCCTGCGCTGGTGCGGCATCCGGTGCAATCACCGGAAGGCGCTCGCCGGATTCCGCTTTGTGCGTCGTGCCCCAGCCAACGAAGCGGTAGCCGGCCCGGGCGATGCCGTCCAGGGCGCGATCGAGCGGGAATTGCGCGTAGGGCAACGTCATGCAGCCGATCTGGAACTCCGTCAGGGCCGCCGATTGCGCCAGAGCAGCCGCAAACAGCGGCCGAAGAACCTCCCGCCGGGTGATCACTCGAGCGCCCGCTGTCATCAGATCCGCACATTCAGAGCGCGCCACTCCATCACTTTTCGCTGATAGATGGCCTCGCGGCCGAGAATCGCCGTGAGGGCGCCGGTGGCGCCAACGGTGATATCGGCAAACGGACGTTTGCCGCTGCGGATGGCCTCGAAGAAGTCGCTGCTGTGGCGTTCGTTCACATCCTCTTTGCGCGCCTCCGCCAGCACGACCGGCTTCGCTCCACGGCCTTTGGGATAGAACACCGACTCGCTCAAATCGACGGCGCCCTCTGTCCCATAGACGTAGGTGGATTGCGCGCCGCCCGGCAATCCCCGCGGATGGAAGAACACTTGCGTGTAGGAGAGCTTCACGCCTCCCGGGTACTCGTAGCTGAGCGTGTAGCCATCCATGTTCGTCCGGCCCGGCGGTTCATTGACGTAAATGAGCGTGCCGCCGAAACCCGCGGCTCGCGCCGGCGGCTCGTTCACCACCCAGTTGAACAGATCGAGATTATGAACGGACATTTCGACGATGACATCGCCGGAGCGGCTGGCGTTGAAGAACCAGTCCGCCGAGGTGCCGTCGTGCGCAAGGTCGTCGGCGGCATGACGCTGCGCCTTGATCATGACGATCTTGCCCGCGACGCCCTGATGGATCTTGGCGATTGTTTCCCGCAGCCGTCCGCTGGAGCGCATCTGCTGGCCTACCTGAAAGACGGTGTTCGATTGGCGCGCCACCTGAAGCAGCCGGGCTATGGAATCGGGCGTGATGCCGACGGGCTTTTCGCAGTAGACGTGCTTGCCTGCCTTGAGAGCCGCAATCGCCATCTCGACGTGCAGGTCGCAGGGGCTGGCGATGTAGACCGCCTGGACGTCCCGGCGTTCGAGCAGCCGGTGATAGTCGGTAAAGGTGGCCGGATTGTCGCGGCTGGCGGCGGAAGCGGCCTTATCGAGCCGGTCCGGCTTGAGATCGCATAATGCGACGATCTTTACGCCCGGCTGCGCCATCGCCTGTCGCAGCAGAAGCGAGCCGCGGCCGCCGGCGCCGATAATGGCTGCGCCGATTGTGTCCGGAGTGTTCTGGCCTTGCAGCCGTTGAAGGACGGGAGCCGCCAGGGCCCCAAAGAAGAAGAATCGCCGGGAATCAAGTGTCATGTACTGACAATAGTCCGCCGCCGGGTGCGTGGCAAGCCTGACATAATAACTCCCAAGGAGTTCCGTCGCCATGAACTTGCGTCCGAGCACTGCTTTCTTGCTGGCTTCTTGTTCCCTCTGGGGCCAGGACTACCGGGGCAGGGTCCAGGGAGCCATCACCGATCCCTCCGGCGCGGCCGTCGCCAAAGCCAGCGTCACGCTCCAGAACATCAACACCAGGAACGCCGCCGTCCGGACCACCGACGAGTACGGACGATACCTGTTCGATTTCGTCGAGCCCGGCGCCTACAACCTCACCGCCGAGAGCGCCGGATTCGGCAAGTCGATTCAGGAGAACGTCCAGGTTCTGGTGCGGTCGGATCTCACCGTCAACTTCTCGCTCAAGGTGGGCGACGTCAGCCAGACGGTGACCGTTGCCGGCACGGCGGTCGAAATCCAGTTCAACACCACCACTCTGGCGCAGACCGTCGACGGCAAGATGCTCAAAGAGCTGCCCGTGCTGGCGCGGAATCCGTTTACCCTCGCGCTGCTCGATCCGGCGGTGGTGAATCGGTACTCGGACGTCTCGAAGCGAAATCCGTTTTACCAGCTCTCGACCACCGGCGTCGATGTCGGCGGGCAAACCAGCGGGCGCAATGAAGTGCAGATCGATGGCTCGCCTATCGGCGTCGGCTCGCGCGGCTCCTATGCTCCCCCCATGGACGCCGTGCAGGAGTTTACCGTGCAGCAGAACTCGGTGGATGCCGAATCGGGCTTTTCGGCGGGCGGCGTGTTGAACGTCGGCATGAAAGCAGGCACCAATGAATACCACGGCAGCCTCTATTACTTCGGCCGCAACCCCGCGCTGAACGCCGTGTCCAACGTATTCACGCGAGCGCCAAATGTCGTCAGAAACCACGTCGGCGGCGGGACCATCGGCGGCCCCATCGTTCGCAACAAGCTGTTCACGTTTTTCACTTACGAGAAGTGGAACAACCGGCAACCCTACACCAAGGTGATGACGCTGCCGACAGACTTGGAACGTGAAGGCGACTTCTCACGCACCCTTCGAAAGGACGGCGTGCCGCGGCCGCTCTATGATCCGTGGACGACCGAGACCAACACCGCCACGAACACCGTGACGCGGCAGCCCTTCGCGGGCAGCCGGGTTCCGGCATCCAGGATGGATCCAACCTCGCGCCTGTTCCTGAACGACATCTGGAAGCCGAACAATCCTGGCGACGACGCCACCGGCGTCAACAATTATCGAACCGCTTATGCATGGTGGCAGGATTACCGGAACTTCTCGAATCGCACGGACTGGACCGTCACGCCGAATTGGAAGATGTTCGCCCGCTACAGCGTGATCCGTACACGCCTGGACAATAACAACTACGGCAACAGCCCGGCGACCACATCCGACAACGGCGGCCTCATGGACGCGCTGAACGGCGCCTTTGACACCGTCTACACACTGAGCCCGCGCACGGTGATGAACTTCCGCATGGGCGTGGTTTATTCCGAGGACGAGTACGATTCGGAATGGGCCAGCCTCGGTGAACAGGGCCTGGCGAAATATTGGCCCGGCAACGCCTGGTACAAACCCTACACGAAAGACTCGCCCACCGTGTATTACCCTAACCTCAATATCGGCGGTGCGACGTTCGGAAAGTCGAGCTGGTGGAGCTACCGCCCGCGCAAGTATTCCTACCAGGGCAGCCTGGGACACGATCGCGGGCGTCACTACATGAAATTCGGCATGGCCTACCGGCACGGATTCGAGTACTCGCAACTTCCCAACCTCGGGACGTTTCCGTTTAACGCCAACCTCACCGCCGATACCTATCTCGCGCCGAACCTGCTGAACTCGGGAAGCGCCTGGGCGACGTTCCTGCTGGGCGCGATCGACAGCGGCTTGCAGGCTTTCTATGTGTCGCCGCGCTACACGGAGCAGGATCAATATGGAGTCTTCTTCCAGGACGACTACAAACTGAGCCGCCGGATCACGCTGAATCTCGGTCTGCGGTGGGAGTATGAGACGGCGCCGTCGGAACGTCAGGGCAGGCTGGCCCGGTATCTGGATCTCACCAATCCAATTCCCGAATTCCAGAGCAGCGCGCCCGTGATGCCGCCTCAGGTGGGGACCATCCAGGGAGCGGTGAAGCCGGCCTACAACGGCGCGTGGGTCTACACGGACCCGGACCACAAAGGGCTCTATCATGCGCCGCGGGCGAATTTCCTCGCTCGCGTGGGAGTTGCCATCCGGGCCAACGACAAGACGGCCATTCGGATCGGCTATGCGCGATACGCGATGCCGGTGATGAGCATTCTCGGCTACTCGTGGAGACTGCCCGCCACCGACGGCTATTCGGCGCAGTCGAATGGGCCGACTCTGCTGCAAGGAGTTCCCCAAGGCGTGTTTCGCAATCCGTTCCCGGCCGCCAATCCGCTCGTACTCCCGGTGGGGCGCGGCAATGGGCGCAATACCAACCTCGGATCCACGGACGCCACCACCTGGTCGATGCAAAATCTGAAGACGCCGATGAATGACCGGTTCAACTTCACCCTGGAGCGCGATCTGTTTCAAGGCTTCAAGCTGGACGGGACGTTCTTCATGAACTTCGGTCACAACATGGTGCCGGAGGGGCAGGGAGGAAACGCCGGGTTCGGCCGCGCCCTGAATATGGTGGACCCGCAGCTTGGTTACAACTACAAGACGCAGTTGAGCGTGCCGGTAACCAATCCTTTCTTCGGGCTGCCGTCCAGCCTCATGCCAGGCCAGTTGCGCGGCCAGAGAACGGTGCCCTTGTCCTCTCTGCTGCGCCCCTACCCGCAGTATGCCGATCTGACCGAAGGTTTCATGCCGGGCGTGGAAAATCGCTACAAGGCGATCCAGCTTCGCGTGCAGCGCCGGTTCGCGCAAGGCTACAGCGTGGTTTGGGGATACAACTACAATCGCGAAAGCACCGGCGGCTTTTTCAACGCCCCTGACCAGTACGCCAACAAGCTGACCATGATCCCTGGCTCGCTTCCGCGGCATCGTATGACGCTGGCAACCACCATCGATATTCCCTTTGGCAAAGGCCAGCGGTTTGGCGGCAACGTGCATCCGGCGCTGAACGCGATCCTCGGCGGCTGGTCGACCAGCCACATCTTCCTGTGGAACTCCGGATCGTTCCTCCGATTCGGCCAGTTGGATGTGTCCGGGGAACCGGGGGATGCGGCTCGCGACTGGACAAAGTGGTTCAACACTTCGGTCTTCAAGCAGGCCACTCCGTTCACGCCACGGACCAATCCCTATCAATATGACGGGATCACGGGGCCGAACTTCTGGCAGCTCGACAGCACGCTGTCCAAGAACTTCCGGCTGACCGAGCGCTTCAAGCTCGAGTTCCGGCTGGAGGGCTACAACCTGACCAACAGCGTCATGCCCGGGAATCCCAACCTGACCGTCACCAGCACCCAGTTTGGAGCGATTACCTCGCAGGTCAACTACGGCCGCGAGGTCCAGTACACGCTGCGCCTGCATTTCTGACGTGTGCCAACCGCTCCCTAACGGTCGCGGCTCGGAAGCGCTTTCTGAGCCGCGCGCGTGAGCAAGCGGAGTTGTCAACCTGATTTGCGATCAGATGTGAAATTCGAGGATATCGCCGTCCTCGACCGCGTGCGTGCGCTCCACCATCATCCCGTCGTGGCTGCCCGACAGGTGAAACAGCCGGGCAAACTTCAATTGCTCGGCGAAAGCCTTGTGCACCAGCTTGGCCGCGTCCAGCACGGTCTGACCGCGATTGAGGACGTACGGCGTCGTCAAGTCCGCCTTCTTGCCCGGCGGCTTTGTATAGACCCGCACCAGATGGAGCGAGTCGAACACCGCACGGGCGAAGCACTCCAGATTTTTCCCTGCCTTGGCTGACAGGGCCAGGCAGCGATAGCGCGGTCGGAACAGCTCTTCGAGGACGGCGAAGGCTTCCTCGAACCCCGGCAGATCGGCTTTATTGGCCACCAGCAGTCCGGGCGGCGCCACCCGCCATGCGTCCAAAGTCTGTTCGATGAAGCCGATCTCGTCCAGCACGTTGGCATCGTTCGGATCCGCCACCAGCACGCTCATGGTCGCCCGGCGAATCGGATGGGCAAGCCACGGCACGGTGAACTCCGCCGCCAGTGGCGGCAAATCCACCAACTGGATCTGCACGTTCTCGAAGCGCATCATCGCTGGCGTGGGAAATCTTGTCGTGAATGGGTAATCGCCGACCTCCGGCTCGGCGTGCGTCAGCGCCCGCACCAACTGCGACTTTCCTGAATTCGGCGGCCCGATCAGCGCAACTTGCCCCGCTCCCTCCCGCTCGATCAGGTAGAACGGCGTCGAATGGGCCGCGCCTTTTTTCTGGCTCTCCTTGCGCGTCTGGGACAACCGCCGCTTCAGATCGGCCTGTAACTTCTCCGTGCCCTTGTGTTTGGGAACAAGGGCGAGCATATTTTCGAGCGCGGCGATACGCTCGCCCGGCGTCTGCGCCTGCTTGTACTCGCGCTCCGCCGCCAGGTAGTCGGGAGTCAGGTTCGCCGGCACGGCCGCCTACCGCGTGATCGCGACGCCGGCCGGATCCAGCTCAAAGCCTTCCTCCTGCGCCGTCACCACCGCCAGCGACCGCAGCGCGTCATCGCCGGCATCCGGAGCCACCTTCGCCGGCCGCTTGATCACTTCGCCGCCAACCTCGATGCGCACCAGCCAGCGCTTTTTCTTAGGGTCCCAACTCACCGCGGCATGGCGTGCTTTCACCACGGTTCACCTCGCTGCCTATTATGCGGCAAAAATCGGGGAACGGGTAGCCTGTCCCCGGTTTTTCACCACAGGTACTCTTTCGCGATGTCGCGCTTGTCGTAGCCATCCAGCACGTGGACGACGCGGATCTTCTTGAGCTTGGACGGGGAAAGCTGGCCCAGCGGGATGTAGACGATCTTGCGGCCGAGGTGGGCGGCGATCGAGCGAAACACGCTGCGCGGCGGCCTGGCGGCCACATAGACGACGTAGCGGTCGACAGCGTAATCCATCGCCGCCAGCAGCAGACGCTCGGGCTTGGTCTCGGCGAAGTCGTAGTCGGGGTCGTGCCAGACGTCGAACATGCGGCGGGGAGGCAGAGTCATCAGCAGGCCGCCATATTCCGCGCGGCCGATACCGGGCCCGACGAGGCGGTCAAACGGGTTGGTGGAATAGAACGCCATGTCGGATTCGTTCTGGTGCTCGCCGAGCCAGGTGGTAAGGTAGCCGCAGCGGTTCTCGGAATCTTCATCGAAGATGATCAGAACTGCGCCGACGTCGCCGGAAGTGCGCTGCATCTGACGCACATAAATCTTGTTCTCGTGCCAGTGGCGAATCGTTTCGCGGATATCGATGCCATCGTGCAGCGAGGTGGAGAAAGGCTCGACGCGGCTGCGTTCTTCGGAAAGGATGCTTTTGGCTTTCTGCTTGAGGAAGCGCCCGTAGTCCTCGAGGACGATGTCTTCGGGCGGGTAGGAGCAGATGGCGTTGCCGTCGAGCTGCTCGGCCCACTCGCCGGGACGCTTTTCTGTTTTTCGCGGCTTGAGGTGAACCGGGCGGGTGAGCTGTTTGGGGCGTGGAAGGCGCCGCCGGATGCGCAGTTTCCTGGTGTTGAGAAAAACCTCTTCCGCGCTGAGTTTCACGGTGTCGATGTCCGTGCCGTCGCGCTGGGGGGCGTAGCGGTTGGCGGTCTGCCAGACCTCCCAGGCAAAATTGTCATCGACGATCGAGCGGGCGGCCACGGTGAGGTCGTAGAGCCCGGCGACAAGATCGCCCGCGGTTTGCGCAAGATTCCGCGTGTACCGGGCCAGCCCGCGGCGCTGCCAGTGGACGATCTTGTCTCCGGTGATGGCCTGATACGCCTGCTCTGCTTCTTTGAGCAGGTCGTATTGAAGGCGGGGACGGTCTGGGAATTCGGAGGGCGGAATCGATTCGCGCCACTGGTTGTAGCGCTCGATGAGGAAGGGCATTTCGGAAGTGATCTCGGCGAGGCAGTCCGGATGCGGATTGAGGAGGCGCACGGCGAGCCGGTTCGTTGGCGGCTCGGGCTGGGGTTGCTCCATCGCATCCAGGACGGCGTCGAGCAGGTTCAGGGAAAGGACGACGAAGGTGGGCGCCAGCGGATCGGCGCCTTGCAATTTCCAGGCGATGGCTGATGCCTGCTGTTCGATGCCGGGCGTGGGCGGCGGCGGAAAAAGGCGATGCGTCTCGATGTACTTTGCAAGGCCGATGTGGCCGATGGCGCACGGGTCGGGATAAAGGCCCGCGACGTGGAGCCGCGTAAGAGAATCGGGCTCGATGAGCAGAAGCTGGGCGCCGATTTCGGCGGCCGTGCGCGCGGCTTCGACAAAAGGATCGGTGGGCTCGATGGGGGAATAGACCGCGTCCTCGTCGTCCTCGGAGGCAGTGCAAAGGATGACGGAGAGCTCAGGCAGGCGGCGCAACGCGTGGCGCAGCGGCGCTTCAAAGCAAGCCGGCAATTCGATGGCGACGACGCGCGGGCACGCATCGATCAGCGCCTGGCGGACGCGGACGGCAAATTCGGCCCGGCCGGGCACGACGGGAAAATAAGTGAACTGGCCGCGCGTCAGGTTGTTGGGATCGAAGGCGCTGAACTCAGGGGCGAGGGGCATAACGCATCGCCTCTTGGCCGAGCGTCTCGACGAGAGCGGTGTGCAGCGCCTGGCGATAGCTGATCTCGTCCTTGGCCATCTTCTGGAGCTTGAGAGCGTAACGGGCGATATTGATCCCGTCGCGGACGGTGTAGCGCTCATCGGCGGCGTGGGCGTTCTGGAGGAAGTCGGTGACGTATTCGAGGATGCGCTCTTCGCCGAAGGGGAGATTTTCGCGAAGAATGGCCATCTCTTCGTCGCGCTCGGGGAAGTCGATCAGGATCTGCGGCTGGAGGCGCGAGTGGATGTACTCGGGCAGATCGAAGGTCGAGGCGTCGTCGTTCATGGTGGCGACAAGACGGAAATTCGGATGGGCTTTGATCTTGACGCCGGCGACGATGGACTCGACATAGCGGCGGCTGTCCAGCAGCGGCGCGAGGCTGGCCCAGCTTTTTTCGCTCATGCGATTGCCTTCGTCGAGGATGGCGATGCCGCCGCGAATCATGGCAGTCACGACAGCCGAGGCGACATAGCGCAGCTTGCCGGCCTCCTCGATGACGGGCGTGATAATGAGGTCCTCGGGGCGCGTATCGACGGTGGCCTGGAGGATGTAGATTTCCTGGCCAAGGCGCCTGGCGGCGGCGTACGCAAGGGTGGTCTTGCCGACGCCTGGCTTGCCGAGCAGGCGCGGGCTCATTGGCAGATCGCGCTCGTCGACTACCAGCCAGGCGGCCAGCAACTGTCGCATGACGTCCGCCTGGCCGACCCATTCGACGGGCCATTCGTCAGGGTGGGCAAGGTGAACGGGGACGCCTTCGATCTGGACCGTCATCATCGATTATTGTGACAGAGTGGCTGAGCCAGGTGCGTCCCGCTATCTTTTCTCAGACTCTCTCGGCAGCAGCGGGTTCCGCACGACAATGCCGGCGAACCGGCTGAAATCTCGATCCGCCGACCAGATCTGGGTGATGCCATTCAGCCTGCAAATGGCCGCAATCCGGGCGTCCTGGATGCGGGGACCCACTACTTTTCCAAACGACAGAAGCAACGAAAGATGATTCCAGTATCCCGGCCCTTCCCCAACCAGGCGTAGACTCGGGCTCTCAAGCCAGCTTTCCACCTGCCGGATCGCCACCTCCACCGGCGTGGGCGGGCGATAGATCTTAGGGTGGGTGACGATGGCCAGGAACTCGTGAATCGACGGCCACGCGATCGCCCACGGCGTCTCCTGTTCGGCGAGCTGTTTCAGGCAGCGCAGTGCGGGAACATGCCAGTGCGAGCGCTCCATCGACGCGTAGACCAGAATGTTGGTATCGACGGCAATCATCCGCCATGCCCCTCATAGATCAGACTGCGGATCGCATTCCAATCGCCTTCCGGCGTCAAGCATCTCCCCTTGCTGGTGATTACCCTCATGCGAAACGGTTTCCCGGCGGGCCGTTTTTCCGCCAGCGCCATTTCCAGGCCTCTTTCAAAGACGAGGCGAAGAGGGATGCCATGGCGCGCCGCGTACTCCTTGGCGCGGCGCATCAGGAAATCCGGGACTTCCATGGTAGTTTTCACATACTGACTATACCATATTTATGGCATCCGCCGCCGAACACGGCAATTGCCTGGGAAGTCAGCGCGTTTTCACCACCTCGAGGCCCTTCAGCAGCAGCTCGTCGCGGCCCGCCGCCATGCCCGCACGCGTGCAATTCCCAGCATGATTTCGAGGGTAGCACTCACCGCTCATCATCAACAGATCACGATGAGATTCCTGCGAAACCGCTCGACAGCTTCCGGAACCACGCGCACGCCGAGCCCGGGCCGCGTGGGCGCCGTCATCAAGCCATCGGCTTCGATGTCCACTTTCTCTTCCACTACCGCGTCGCGGAAGGAATTCTCCGTGCGGTCGAATTCGAACATGACAGGCGGCGCATAGAGGCCATCGGTGATGGGTGGAATGGTGGCCGCCCAATGGAGTTCCGCAACGGTGCGTACGGCGGTCCCCCAATTGTGCGGGATCAGACGCATGTGGTTGAGCCAGGTGAGATGCGTCAGCCGGCGGCCGCCGGTGAACCCAACGTGCTCGATGTCGGGCTGGAGGATATCGACCAGCCGCGGCTGCACGTAGTGCCGGATCAAGTCGTCGGTGGACATGGTTTCACCGCTGGCGAGTGGAATCGAAAACGCCTGGCGCAGGCGGCGGTAGCCGGCGTAGTCATTGGCGAGCAGAGGTTCTTCCCACCACAGCAGGCGGAAGGGCTCGAGCTGCTTGCCGAGAGCGGCGGCCGTGCAGGCGTCATAGGCGCAGTTCGAATCGACGGCGAGGCCAGTCTGGTCGCCGATGGCCTGCCGCACCGCACGCACGATCTCGATGTCGAGCTCGGGGCCGTAGCCGATTTTCATTTTGATGGCGCGATATCCGCGGGTTTTCCATTCGGCAGCTTCGGCGGCGAGCCCGGCGGCCAGATCAGTCCAATCCTTGCGATAGAGCGCGGTCGAGTAAGGCATGATGCGGTCGCGATACTGCTTTCCGAGCAGGCGGCGGACGGGCATATCCAGGGCCTGGCCGATGATGTCCCAGAGAGCGATGTCGAGCCCGCCGTGAGTGGGGGATGTGCTGCGTTCCTGCTTGCCGCCCGGCTGGCGCAACTCCTCCCAGATCGCTTCCACTTCGAACGGCGAGCGGCCGATGATCAGGTGCGGGTTGCGCACCAGCAGCTCGCCGCCGTAGCCGCCGTCGCCCCAGCCGGTGATGCCGGCGTCGGTGAGCACTTCCACCAGTGTGGCCTGGCGCTCCGTCGTCCAGTTGAGCGACCAGCCGAAGCGTTGCTGGAGTTGTCCGGAAAGCTGGTGGACGCGAACTTCCCTGATGCGGATCCTGGGAAGCGAAGCGGGTAGGAGCATTCAGAATCAGGTCCGCCGCCTAACCCTGCGCCATGCGCCTCCACGCCTTCTGCGCGGTGATGCGCACGCGCGCGTCGGGGCTCTTGAGCAGCGGGAAGATGGCCGTGGCGGCTTCCGCCGTGCCCATCCTGGCGATGCCGTGGATGGCGGCGCATTGCAGATGCTCTTCAGGACGCGCCAGCGCGGTCTTATAGACGCGCATGGCCTCGCCGTGATTGCCCTGGTCGCGCTGGGCGTCGGCGTAGCGGAGCATGGCGTCGATCTCGGCGCCGTCGGGCCAGCGGAAGGCGCCTGGGGGTTTGCGGCCGATGCGGCCGAAGGCACGAACGGCCGCCGCGGCGAGGTCCTTGTTCGGCGAGCGCATGGCGTCCAGGCACAGCGCAGCCGCTTCCGGAGCCCGGCGATGGCCAAGCGCGGCCAGGATGCGGGGCTTGAACTCGTCGGCTGCGGTGCGATAGGCGCCCATCAAAGCTTTGTTGGCGGCGGCGCCTGGAATGCGTTCGAGGCAATAAACAACTTCTTCCCGCAGGCCGGCGTTTGAGAGATATTTGGCGATCGCAGTCACCGAGTCCTCGCCGGCGATGTTCGACAGCAGCCGGAAGGCAAGCACCCTGGCTTCGACGCCGCCGGAGCCGGCCAGGGAGAGCAGTTGCTGGACCAGGGCTGCCCGCTGGGGTGCGCTTGGATCCTTGCCTGCCGTGTGGACGATGGTCGTGATGGCTTCGCGGGCGGCCTTTGCGACGCCAGGATTCGAGCTGCCAACCAGCTTCACCAATTCGGCGATCACAGCAGGTTCGGCGGCGCCGGCGGCGCGCCATGCGGCAAAGCGAACATCGGCGTTGTCGCTCTGGATGTCCTGGAGGAGTTTATTGTTCTGCATGGCTTCTCTCCTTTACAAATGCCACGGGCCGCGGCCGGGCCGGCTCAACATGCGGTTGGCTTCGTCGTCATCCTTCACACGCTCGGTCACCGGATCCCATTCGAGTTTGCGGCCAAGCTGGAAGCTGACGTTCCCCAGGATACAGAGGGTGGCGACGCGGTGGCCTGCTTCCATATGCATGATGGGCTTCTCGCGCGTTTTGATGCAGTCGAGGAAATTCTCGATGTGGCCCGGGCTCTTGAAAACGCGTACGCCGTCGTAGGGCGTCTGGTAGTCCCTGGCCTTCTGATCGGTGGCCGTACCCTGGCCGTCGCCCAGAGTGACGGTGACGTGGCCCTGCTCGCCGTGGTAGACAGCGCCATAGCGCGCCTCGATTTCCTTGGAGGGCTCGCCGGGCTGCGCCCACACGAGCGTCCAGTCGGGGTTCTTGAACTCATAAACGACGCGCATGGTGACTCCGGAATCGTACATGCCGTCGTGCGGCGGCTCACCGGTGGCTTCGATGCTCACCGGACCAGTGTGGTCGCAATCCATGATCCAGTTGGCGATGGACATGACGTGCGCGCCGCGGTCGCGGATCTGGCCGCCGCCGAAGTCGATCATCCAGCGGAACTGGCCGTGGGTGCGCTTGGCATTATAGGGAATCCAGCGCGCGGGGCCCACCCACATTTCGTAATCGAGGCCTTGCGGCGGCTCGGCGTCCGGCGTCCAGTCGCCATCGGGACTGGCATAGTGCCAGCACAGCACTTCGCGAATCTTGCCGAGCTGGCCGTTGCGAACGTAAGTGGCGGCCTGCCATGCGGCGAGCTGTGAGCGGCCTTGAGAGCCGATCTGCACGACGCGGCCGTAGCGCTCGGCGGCGGTCACCATGGCGCGGCCTTCCTCGACGGTGTTGCAGGCGGGCTTTTCACAGTAGACGTCTTTGCCGGCCTGGCAGGCGAGGATCGTCATCAGCGCGTGCCAGTGGTCCGGCGAGGCGATGACAACGGCGTCCACGTCTTTGTCCTCGAGCAGGCGGCGGAAATCCCTGAACGTTTTCGGGCGGCCGCCGACGCGGGTGGCGGCTTCGTCCAGGCGTTTGACATCGGCGTCGCAGAGGGCGACGGAGCGGGCGGCGGTTTGCAGGCGTGTGCCATCGCCGCCGAGGTTGAGGGGAGCTTTGATCTGTTTGTCGAAATCGGCCTCGGGGCGCAGGAAGCCTCGCCCGCGCCCGCCGATGCCGATGTGGCCTAGGCGGATCGTGTCGCTGGGAGGAGGTCCCTGGAGACCGAGAGCGCGCGCAGGCACGATGTCGAACAGCGGGACAGCGGCGGCGGCTTTGACGAAAGTGCGTCGTGTGGTGTCGGAAGTAGTGCTCATAGGGATGTCTGGCTCAGCATACTAATGCCGGAGGAGCCGCGCAACTGCCGGACGATGCCGGGAGAGCGCCAATTCCCTAACCGCCGCGTCACTTTCACAGTCTAATGGGAGGAATGCAGGAGACGGAATCGGCGGCCGTCGCCCGTGCCCGCGATGGCGACGGCGAGGCATTCCGGCTGCTCGTCGAGCGGTCCAGCCGCAGTGTCTTCCGGCTGGCGTTCCGGCTGACGGGGAATGAGCAGGACGCCGAAGACGTCGTTCAGGAGACGTTCTTGCGAGCGTACAGGCAGATCGGCAAGTACGACGGCCGGGCCAGCTTTCATACCTGGGTGTACCGGATTGCGGCCAATCTGGCGTTGGACTTGTTGCGATCGCGAAAGCGGACTACGGAGCCGGCGCTGGAAACGATCCGCTCGGATGAGATGCCCGCGGATCGGGCCGCCTATGCGCGCCAGCTCCAGCAGCATCTGGCGCGGGCGATGAATGATTTGAGCGAGCAGGAACGAACCGCGTTCGTGCTGCGCCATTTCGAGGGCCTTTCCATCCGCGAGATCGGCGGCGTCCTCGGAGTGGGGGAGAGCGCCGCCAAACACAGCATCTTCCGAGCCGTTGGGAAGCTGCGCCTGGCGCTCGAACCGGTGATGGGAGTCGCACGATGAGTCACCTTTCCGAAGACCAACTGGTCTTGTACTATTACGGTGAGCCGGCGGATCCCGGCCTGGAGACGCACCTGGCCGGCTGCGCGGAGTGCCGCGCGGAGTACCGCACACTTGAGAGGATTCTGAACGTAGTCGACGGCTATTCGGCGTCTGAACGGGATCCGGAGTATGCAGCTCAGCTTTGGCGAAGGATCGAAAAAAAGCTGCCGCTCCCGTATGCTGGACGGTGGCGGCGATTGGGCCCTCGTCAGTGGGCAGCGAGCGCCGCGCTGGCGTTGTTTCTGATGCTCGCCTTCCATGTCGGCCGCCTCCCGGTGGATCCACGGAGAGCGGGCGTCGCCGAAGCGCCGGAGGTCTTTGGGCGCGGGGTTCTGCGCGGCGCTGTCAGCGCCCACCTGGACCGTTCGCAACTGATCCTGGTTGAACTCGCCAACGAAGGCGCCCGGGCGTCGCAAGAAGATGTTCACGACCTGCTCGAAGCCAACCGGCTCTATCGCACCACCGCCGAACAGGCGGGCGAGCAGCGGCTGGCCGACGTGCTGGATGAGCTGGAACGGCTGCTGGTGGAGATGCAGCACATGACGCCGGAAGACGCTGAAGAATTAAGTCACAGGATTCACGACGAAGGCGTCCTGTTCAAGGTGCGCGTGCTCGGCTCGCAAATGAAATGAATCTAAGGACCAGTCACGGAAAGGACCGCTTGCTGACGCGCGCGGCTCAGCAAGGGCTTCAGAGCCGCGACCGTGAGGGAGCGGTTGGAAAGTTATCTAGAAAGGAATAGAGTCATGGGGAGATTGACCGTTTGGATGCTGGGAGCCGCCGCAATGGCGGCGCTGGCGCAAACACCGGAGGAACAGCGTCTGCGGAACCTCGAGCAGGAGTTGCGCTCAATCGAGGATGCGCTGCGCACACCGATGTCCACAGGCCGCGGACTGCCGGACCAGATGCGGAATCTGGAAGAAAACATGCGCCGCGTACAGGACCAGATGCGGCTGTTGGGGCTTCCGCAAACAGCAGCAGGACTGGCGACGTCACTCGCCGGGTCCCAGCAGCAGTTGCAGGCGGTGGAATTCCAACTCCGCGCCGCTCAGGAAGCTCTGCGCGCGTATGCGTATCAGCAGCCCCAGCCTCCATCTCCGCCAAGGCCGCCTGGGGCCGCGCCGTCGCCGTTCCCGGCTCCACCGGGTGTGTTTCCTTCCGCCGCCCGGATGAGTGACGAAGAGCGCCTTTATCGCAGTGGCAAGCTGCACCTGGAGGAGCGCGAGTT
>JACQDF010000257.1 GCA_016201205.1 Acidobacteriota bacterium | reverse complement strand
TGGCTCTGGCAGGAATCCGGAGCCCAACATGCGTCCTCAATCACGCTACAGCGTCAAGTGCGGGGCTCAGAGAGCACTAGCCGGGCTTCTCGGCAAAACTGCTGACAAGGGGGCGCGCGCAATTCTCACGTTCCCTGCTCACGAATGCTCGAATGGGCTGTCAGGCGACATCGTGCGGGAGCTGGCGTGCGACCACTTTCAAGTCACTGAAAAGTTCGTCCAAAGTAAGTTCAGCACCTTGGGCGGTGCGAACGTGGAAATCGGAAATGGACGTGCAGCCCGCCACGCGGCCCAGGAATTGATTCTGTTCTTGACCCCGAAGTAGGTACAAGAGATCTCCGCACCTGCGGAAAGAAACGGCGCGGATCAACAGGTTCATGGATCAGGAATTCGAGAAGGTCGAGCCCCAGGACTTGATCCTCGACACGAACGCCCAGTCAGAGATGGGCCCCAAGGAACTATAATGAAGGCCGGAGCTCGATGGAGACAGTAACAGTATAGCTGTCTGCTACGGCCGTTCCGGTCGGCGCCGATCATACTAAAACACATATGCGCCTCACGCTCTATCTCCTCCTGCTAACGTGCCCGGTTTGGGCGCAGAAGAAAACCATTTTCCTCATCACCGACGCCGAAGGCGTGGGCGGGGTCTGCCGCCAGGAGCAGACTGAGCCCAAGGACCAGGAAATGAGGCAACTGCTCACCGGCGAGATCAACGCGGCCGTCGAGGGCTTCCTCGACGGCGGCGCGGATGAAGTGCTCGTTTGGGACGGCCACGACGGCAGCCAGACGCTGTCCACGCTCACGATTCATCCCAAGGCCCGGCTGCTGATGGGCGGCCTGGGGGCGTCGATGCTCTTCGAGCGGCGCTTCTCGGCCGTCGCGTACGTCGGCCAGCACAGCAAGGCGAACATCCGCGGCGGCATCATGGCGCACAGCTACAGCTCGCTGGGCATCCAGAACATGCTGCTGAACGGCAAGCCGGTTGGGGAAATTGACGTGATCGCAGCCATGGCCGGGCACTTCGGCACGCCGGTGATTATGCTGAGCGGAGATCAGGCCGCGGCGAACGAATTGCGCGAGATCGTTCCCGATGCGGAGGTGGCCGTGGTGAAAGAGGGACTCGGCCGCTACACGTGCATCAGCCTGTCAGCCGCAGCCGCCCGTGATCTGATCCGCGAGGCGGCCCGGCGCAGCGTCGCCCGAATCGGCACGATCAAGCCTTACACGGTTCCGGGGCCTGTCACGCTGCAAGTCGAGTACACCACGCGCAATTCACTGCCTGTGGATGCCGGGCTGCGTACGGGCGCGGAAGTTCTGGACGACCGTACCATCCGCTTTCGCGGCAAGGACATCCTGGAGGCGTGGCGGCTGTACCGCTCGCGATAGGGCGGCGAATCGAGTAGCATGATCCAGAGAAGCCCACACAGGCCGAAGGAGAGATCCGTGACTCAGGCGAAACCAGCGAGAAGGCAATTCGTTCAGGCGGCCGCCGCGGCCGTCGCCACCGCGCGCATCCCCATTATGGGAGCCAACGACCGCGTCCAGCTTGGCATCGTCGGCTTGGGCGGGCGCGGAACCGACCACATCAACTACTACTCGACGCTGACTTCCGATGCCCGCATCGCCGCCGTGTGCGATGTGAATCAGGCGGCCCGGGAGCGCGCCATCGCCGCCATCCGCGGCAAAGGCGGCGGCGAAGTCAAAGAGTACGGCGACATGCGGGCGCTGTTCGAGTCCAAAGAGATCGATGCGGTTTCCATCGCCACCCCCAATCACTGGCACGCCCTGGCGGCCATCTGGGCCTGCCAGGCAGGCAAGGATGTGTACGTGGAAAAGCCAGCCAGCCACAACATCTTCGAGAGCCAGCAGATGGTGGCCGCGGCGCGTAAATACAATCGCATGGTTCAGGTTGGCTCGCAAAGCAGATCGATGCCCCACATGAAGCGGGCCATCGAGCTGCTGCGGCAGAGCGTGATCGGGCAGGTGTACCACGCCCGCGCCCTCTGTTTCCGCCGCCGCTTCTCGATCGGCCACTCGCCCGATGAGCCCGTACCTGCCGGCCTCGATTGGGACCGCTTCCTGGGGCCCGCCCAGTGGAAGCCGTACAGCAAGAACAAATTCGCCTACAACTGGCACTGGTTCTGGGACACCGGCAACGGCGACATCGGCAATCAGGGCGTGCATGAGATGGACATCGCGCT
>JACQDF010000256.1 GCA_016201205.1 Acidobacteriota bacterium | reverse complement strand
GTGGCGGCGCGGTTGCTCGCCGGCTCACCTCGGAATCCGGCGCACCCTTGTGCAGCCCGCCAGCTTAGCCACGGCCCAGCGCAGGGTGGTACCACTGGCAAAGAAAAAAGGCCAGGTGTTCATTTCATGAACTGATCGCTGTTCACTTGCCGTATAGTATAAGGGATAGAGGGCTTGGCTCTTTTCTGGGCTGGGATTTCGGATCGTACAGCCTCAGAACAGCGTCAGTGGTTATACGGCAATAAGTTGCAAGGGGTCACCTTTGTCAATAACTCGTTGAGGAGCCTGTTTTCGACGATGTCTTTTCTCATCGCTCTGGGTCTTTCTTCCGTGGCGTTCGCGGCTACCAACCCTCCCACGGTTACCTTCCACAAGGACGTGCTTCCGGTGCTTCAAAGGAACTGCCAGTCGTGCCACCGGCCCGGTGAAGCAGCCCCAATGTCCTTCCTCACCTACGAGCAGACGCGCCCGTGGGCGAAGGCCATTAAGGAAGCGGTCCAGACCAGGCGGATGCCGCCCTGGTTTGCCGATCCGAATCACGGCAAGTGGGCCAATGACCGCAGCTTGAGCCAGGCCGACCTGGAAACGCTGTCCACCTGGGCGGATACAGGCGGCAAGGAAGGCAATGCCAAGGATGCTCCCAAGCCGGTTCAGTGGTTCGCAGGCTGGGGCATCGGCAAGCCGGATATGGTTTTGGAAATGCCCAATGAGTTCGAGGTTGCCGGCTCAGGAACAGTCGCTTACCAATATATCCTGATCCCGACCGGTCTCAAGGAAGACAAATGGGTGCGGATGGCGGAAGCCCGCCCGGGAAACCGGCAGGTAGTCCATCACATCATTGCCTTCATCCGCGAACCTGGGTCGAAGTGGATGGCGGAAGCCCAACCCGGCATTCCCTTTGTTCCGAAAAAGCAGGAACAGAACCAGAACCGGAACTCGGAAGGCCGCCCGCGCGACGGCGACGGATTCAGTGGAGCAGAGTTCCTGGTGGGCTTCGCGCCGGGCTCCCCTCCGGAAGTGTTTAAGCCCGGAAGAGCGAAGCTGCTGAAGGCAGGTTCGGACATCGTGCTGCAAATGCACTATACAGCCAGCGGCAAGTCCGGCAAAGACAAGAGCTCGATTGGGCTGGTGTGGGCCACCGAGCCGCCACAACAGCGGGTGATCACGGCGGCCGCCTCTACCACGCGGTTTGCGATTCCAGCCGGCGCCTCGAATCACGAGGTATCGGCTACCATGACGTTCCACGAGGACGCGGACGCTGGTTGGGCTGCTGCCTCACATGCATCTGCGTGGCAAAGCTTTCGAGTACAGGCTGGTCTATCCGACCGGGGAACGCGAAGTCATCTTGAAGGTGCCCGGCTATCGATTCGACTGGCAGCTTTGGTACGAGTTCGCCGAGCCGAAAGTGATTCCGAAAGGCGCCAAGATGGAAGTGACCGGCTGGTTCGACAATTCGGCCAACAACAAGTTCAACCCGGACCCGGCGAACGAGGTCCGCTGGGGCGAACAAAGCTGGGAAGAGATGATGATGGGCTTTTTTGACGCCGCGATTGACGTTAGAATGAACCCAGCCGACCTCTTCCGGCCAAAGAAGGCCAAGAGCGACGATTGAGAGTTTGCGGGGTTGCGGGAGAGCAGCTCCATGAATCTTCTTTGGGGGGAAAGGGCGATGTTGCTTCAAGCAGCGCTCGTTGGGTTTGTTTTTCAATTCGCCGCCGCAGCGGCCTCCAAGCCGGCTGCCCCGGTAACCTTCTACAAAGACGTTCTGCCGGTGTTGCAGAAGAACTGCCAGGAGTGCCATCGGCCCGGGGAAGCTGCACCGATGACCTTCATGACGTATCAGCAGGTGCGGCCCTGGGCGAAAGCGATCCGCGCGACCGTGCTGGGCAAGAAGATGCCTCCGTGGTTTGCTGATCCGAGCCATGGCAGGTTCAGCAATGCCCGTGTTCTGAGCCAGGCCGAGATCGACACGTTGGTCGCCTGGGCCGATGCCGGGGCGCCGGAGGGCAAGGCCAAAGACGCGCCGCCGCCCGCTGAATGGGTGCAAGGCTGGAATATCGGCAAGCCGGATCTTGTGGTCGAGATACCGGAGCCGTTTCCGGTGATTGCCGAAGGCACCATCGAGTATACCTACTTCGCCATGCCGATGAACCTGAAGGAAGACACCTGGGTCCAGGCGGCCGAGGTGCGTCCGGGCGCCCGCCCGGTGGTTCACCACGTGATCGCGTTTCTCCGGGGACCGGAGTCGAAGTGGATGCGTGACGTGGAATACGGCAAGCCCTACGTTCCCAAGCGGGGTGAGCGCGGCGCCAACCGCCGCGCCAATAACGAAGGAGCATCGGAAGCGGGCGGTCCGGGATCGGAGCTGCTGGTCGGCTATGCTCCTGGATTGCAGCCGCAGATCTGGCGGCCTGGGCAGGCGAAGCTGGTCAAGGCAGGCACCGACGTAATTTTCCAAATGCATTACACGGCCAATGGGAAAGCGAGCACCGATCAAACCAGCATCGGCCTTGTGTTCGCCAAAGCGCCGCCCACCGAGCGCGTCATGACGCTGCCGGCCTCCAACAACAAGTTCATCATTCCTGCCGGCGCGGACAACCATCGGGTCGACTCACAGATCACGTTGCAGGCGGATTCGCGTCTGGTCGGCCTGATGCCTCACATGCACCTGCGCGGCAAGAGTTTCGAGTACCGCGCGGTTTATCCGACCGGCGAAACCGAGGTCTTGCTGGCCGTTCCCAAGTACGACTTCAACTGGCAGCTCTTCTACTACCTTTCCGAACCGAAAGTTTTCCCGAAGGGCACGCGGATTGAATGCACGGCGCACTTCGACAACTCGGCGAACAACAAGTACAATCCCGACCCTTCCAAGGAAGTTCGCTGGGGTGACCAGAGCTGGGAAGAGATGATGATCGGCTGGTTCGATATCGCATTTGACGTCAAGATGGAACCGGCGAAGATCTTCCGCGGCGACAAGCCGGCTCCCCAGCGGCCGACCGGGAGCGATGAATAGGGTCCTGCTTCTTGCTTGTTTGGGGTCCTGCCTGCCGGTGCTGGCGCATGACCCCATTACGACGAAGATCACCTTCACACGCGAAATCTCGCGCATTTTTTACAAGCGCTGCGCCGGCTGCCACAAAGAAGGCGGCAAGGCGCCGATGTCGCTGGTCACTTACGAAGAGGCGCGGCCCTGGGCAAAAGCCATCAAGGAGGAAGTGCTCGAGCGCCGCATGCCGCCCTGGGGCGCCGTCAAAGGCTTCGGCGCCTTTCGGAACGAGCAGGCACTGTCGCAGGAGGACATCAGCATCATCGCGGATTGGGTGGAAGGCGGCGCGCCGGAAGGCGAATTGAAATACATGCCCGAAAAACCCAATGCCGATCCGCCGGCGATTCCTGCCCTGAAAGGGAGCCGGCTGGCGGTGACGGGCGCCGCCAGTCTGCCCGCCGTGCGTCTGATCGGCATTCAGCCGCAGGCCAAAGCGGAAATCGCTTCCGTGCGCGTGGTGGCCGAGCAGCCGGACGGCACGATCGAGCCGCTGCTCTGGCTGCGCAACTACAAGCCGCAGTGGAAGCAGGTGTTCGAATTTCGACAACCGATGGCGCTGGCGGCTGGGAGCCGCATCCACGTCGAGCCTCCGGGCCAGGCAAGCTTCGTCCTGATCACGCGGCCTGGCTTGTAGCGCTACCGCCACACCAGCACCTGCAGTCGCGAAGGCTGCTCCGGCGAACGGTACACCCGGTGCGTCGCCTTGACAAAGTCTTCCCGCCTGGCGTTGTAAATGTTGGCGACGTACTTCTGCGGATTGCGGTCCACCAGCGGGAACCAACTGCTCTGGATCTGAATCATGATCTTGTGCCCGCGCCGGAAATTGTGGAACACGTCCGGCATGGCGTATTGGATCTTGTCGATTCTTGCTGGCGTCAAGGGCTCGGGTTTCTCGAAGCTGTTGCGGAACCGCGCCCGGAACAATTCTCCACGCACAAGCTGCTGATAGCCGCCCATCGTGATTCTTTCCGGATTCGGATCGGGATTCGGAAAATCGTCCGGGTACACATCGACGAGCTTCACGACCCAGTCCGCGTCCGTTCCGGTAGTGGACACGTGGAGCACCGGCGTCAGCGGCCCGGCCAGAATCATGTCCTCTTCCAGCGGCCCGGTCTGGTACACCAGCACGTCCGGACGGGCCGCGGCGAACCGCTGGTCATCCAGCATATGCTCGCGCGTCATACTCTGCGCGATGCCGGGCGTGAACGGCACTGGTTTATTGGGATCGCTGACGTATTCGTCAAACGCCGTGGTGTGCGGGGCGGCGGGCGGCTCCGGCGACAGCCTGCCCTCAGGATGCAGGTACAGCGATTTCGGCAACGCATTTTTCGGCGGCCAGGCGTCGAACTTGCGCCACTGATTCGCTCCGGTTTCGAACATGAAGGCCTTTGGCAGCTTCATCTCGCCGTTCTCTTTGAGGTGATGCAGAAAGAAAGGAAACTCGATCTCGTCGCGATAAAACTCACCGGTCTTGGCGTTGAACGGCACATGGCCCAGCCGGTCGCCAGGGCCGCTTCCCCACTGCCCGTGCGCCCACGGCCCCATCACCAGCATGTTCTGGGGCGGCTTGCCCTGTTTCTCGATCGCGTCGTACAACCGGAGAGCGCCGAACAGATCTTCCGCGTCGAACCATCCGCCCACGGTCATCATGGCGGGCTTCATATTCTTCGCTCCACGGCGCACGTCGCGCGCCTTCCAGTAATCGTCGTAATCAGGATGCTGGATGAATTCATTCCAATAGGGAATCTGGTTCTTAAAGTATTTCTCGTTCAGATTGACGAGTGGTCCCACGCTCAGGAAGAATTCATACGCATCGACGATCTTTGGCGAGATGCCGGTCGCTGCTTTGGTCGTTGGCTCGGGACGGGCCAGTCCGAACGATGTGAAGAACCGGAAAAAGTGGGGCAGATAAAATCCGCCGTTGTGATGAAAATCGTCGCCCACAAACCAATCGGTCACCGGCGCCTGGGGCGAGGACGCCTTCAGGGCCGGATGGGCGTCGACGGCGCCGATGGCCGCATAAAAGCCCGGATAAGAAATGCCGAAAATACCGGCGCGGCCGTTGTTGTTCGGGATGTTGCTGATAAGCCAGTCTACCGTGTCGTACGTATCCGACGCCTCATCCACATCCGGCGGGCCTTTCTTGTTCTCGAGGTAGGGACGCACATTCACGAACTCCCCTTCGGACATGTAACGCCCGCGCACATCCTGGAACACAAAGATGAACCCCTCCTTCAGGAATTTCTCGGATTTGCGAAACGAATCCGGATAGTTGTCCGTGCCGTACGGTCCCACTGAATACGGTGTGCGGCTCATCAGGATGGGGTATTTCCTCGATTGGTCCTTGGGAATGTAGACGGCCGTGAACAGCCGCTTGCCGTCCCGCATCGGGATGCGGTGCTCATACTTTGTGTAGTTGGCCTTGATGAGTTCCTTCTGGGCCGCGGCCGTGAAGGAAAAGACGATGGCGAGTGCTAGCGTGCGCATACAGCTTCTGGGGTACGAGTTTCGCACAGTCTGCCGCTGCCCCGCGTAGTATCATTGACTCGATCATGCGAAAGCTGAGCCTGTTCGCCGCCCTCCTCTGTTGCGCGGCCCTGGCCGCCGTGCCGGAGCCCAAGGAGCACTTCGGCTACTCGCCGGGCGACGACTACAAACTCGCCGATTACCAGGACGTCCTTTCGTATTTCCAGAAACTCGAGAAATCGAGCGACCGCATCAAGCTGGCCGCTTTCGGCAAATCCTCGCTCGGCAAAACGATGTATGTCGCCTTTGTGTCGAGCGCGGAGAACCTCGCCCGGCTCGACCGCCTCCGCGAGATCAACCGGCGGCTCGCTCTCGGCCAGGCGTCACCGGAGCAAGCCCGGCGCCTCGCCCAGGAGGGCAAAGTGATCGTCTGGATCGATTCCGGTCTGCACGCCAGCGAAGTTGCCCCTGTCCAGCATTCGCCCCATCTGGCCTACCGCATGATTACGGACGAGTCCGACGAAGTGCGTCGCATCCGCCAGAATGTGATCCTCATGCAGATCCCGGTCATCAACCCCGACGGCCTGGACTGGGTCGTCCATTGGCACCGGAAAAACGTGGGGACGCCCTACGAGCAGGCGCCGCTCCCGCACCTTTATCACAGGTACGCCGGCCACGATAACAACCGCGACTGGTACATGCTCAATCTCGAAGAGACTCGCCACGTCACCCGCCTTCTTTTCCAGGAGTGGTTTCCGCACGTCGTTTACAACCAGCATCAGTCGCCCGAGTTTCCGGCCCGCATTTTTGTTCCTCCGTACGCCGAGCCGCTCAATCCGAACGTCCCGGCTGCCGTGATGGAAGGCATTCACCTCATCGGCTCGGCGATGAAAGAGCGATTCGCCCGCGAGAACAAGCCCGGCATCCTCAGCTATCACGGCTTTGACGCGTGGTGGAACGGGGGCCTGCGTACCGTGCCTGCCTTTCACAACATGCATGGGATTCTCACGGAAACCGCCGGCTCAGGTTTTGCCACGCCGCGCACCTATCCGAGCAGCGAACTGCCGGAGCGATTCCGGAACGGCATCCCCACCCGCGAGCCGTCGATCTTCTATCAGCGTCCCTGGTTGGGCGGCCGCTGGGGTCTCAGCGACGCCATCGACTACATGCTCACCGCCGACTTGGCGATTCTCGATCTGGCCGCCACCCGCGCGTCTCATTTTCTGCACAAAGCGTGGGAGATGGCCCATGCGAATATCGAACTTGGGAAGAAGGGCAAGCCGTTCGCCTACGTGGTCCCGGCTGACCAGTGGGACCGGCACAGCGCCATCGAGATGCTGCGCAGGCTGCAAATGGCCGGAGTGGTCGTCGAGCAGGCGAAGGAGCCCTTCCAGGCCAACGGCAAGTCCTATCCCGCCGGCACGTGGTTCATGCCCGTGGCCCAGCCCTTTCGCGCCTATCTCGTCGATCTGCTGGAGCCGCAAAAATATCCTGAGATCAAAACGGGCCAGTCCGGCCCGACCAAGCGCCCCTACGACATTGCCGGCTGGACGCTCAGCATGATGATGGGCGTCCAGGTGGACCGGATCGTCGAGCCCTTCCAGGCGCAATCGAGCAGCGACCCCGATCTGCGTTTTTCTGAACCTTCGCTTGATCACCGCGACACTTCCTCCTTTCTGGCCACCATGGACCTGCTGAAGAAAGGCGCCAGGGTTCGCTGGGCCGCGGATGGAGCGATCCTGGTCGAGGGCCGCGCCTCTTTCGACCATGCAGCCTACGAGCTCGCCACACCGCGTGTCGCGGTCTATGAGTCCTTCACCGCCAACATGGACTCCGGCTGGACCGAATGGCTGCTGGATTCCTTTCGCGTTCCCCACACGATGATCCGCAATGCGGATTTTCGCAACGGCGGTCTTCGCGCGCGCTTCGACACGATCGTTCTGGCGTCCCAAAGCGCCCAGTCCATCCTGCACGGCAATCGCGAAGGCGAGCGCGTCGGCGGCCGCGCCAGCTCCGGAGCCGCGCGGAGTCTGATCTCCATTCAGCGGCCCGAATACACGGGCGGCATTTCGCTGGCCGGGCTGGCCGCGCTCGACGACTTCGTCAAGGCGGGCGGAACGCTGCTCGCCTTTGACGCCGCCACCGACCTTCCAGTTCAATTCTTCCCGCTTCCCCTGACCGGGCGGCTTCGCACACGCCCGGATAACGAGCCGCCGGAGGAAACTTCTTCCACCGGCTTGTACTCGCCCGGCTCGCTGCTGCGGGTGAACGTCGAGACCTCGGATCCGGTCGCTTTCGGCATGCCCAAGGAAGCGGTGCTGTTCACCACCGGCGGCCAGGTCTGGGATATCAATCTTCTGCCCGAATACAATAAGGGCGCCAGAGAGGTGAAACCAGTCGTCCGCTACGCCGACAAGAATCTCCTCGCCAGCGGCTGGCTTTCCGGCGAACGCAGCGTGCTCGGCAAGCCGGTCCTGGTTCATGCGCGCCACGGGCAGGGCCGCGTGGTTCTCTACGGCTTCCGCCCGCAGTTCCGCGGCCAGACCTTCGGCGCGTTCAGGCTTGTCCTCAACGCCATCTACCTCGGCTCCGCTCGCCGGCTGTAGAAAACGGTACCATGAGAGCAGCGGGCCCATGAAGAAGTTCTACATCGAGACCTTTGGCTGCCAGATGAACGTGCATGACTCAGAGAAAGTCGTCGGCACGCTGCTCGCGCGCGGTTATGAGCAGGTGCCGGCCCCCGAGCAAGCCGATCTCGTTTTCTATAACACTTGCAGCATCCGCGACAAGGCGGAGCAAAAAGTCTTCAGCCGGCTCCAGGACTTCAGGAAGAACTCCAAAGGCAAGACGTTCGCGGTGCTCGGTTGCGTCGCCCAGCAGGAAGGAGAGCGGATCTTCGAGCGCGCACCGCACGTCAGCCTCGTATGCGGGTCGGCCAGCTACAACCAGTTGCCGCGGCTTCTGGTGCAGATCGAGAATGGCGACAAGCGGGTCACCGGCCTCAGCCTGGACACGGAGGAAACATTCGAGACGCCGCTCACGCGGCGCGACAATCCACACCGCGCTTACATCACCATCATTGAAGGCTGCGACAAGTCGTGCTCGTATTGCGTCGTCCCGTTTACACGAGGGCCCGAGCGCAGCCGCACCACCGGCGGCATCCTCGCCGAATCGCGCCAGCTCGCCGGGGCAGGCTACACCGAAATCCAGCTTCTGGGCCAGAACGTCAACAGCTACCGCGACCCCTCCGACGATCAAATTGACTTCGCGCGGCTGCTCCGCAAGGTCGCCGAAGTCCCGGGCCTCAAACGCGTCCGCTTCACCACGTCCCACCCGCGCGACTTTACCAGGGACATCGTGGACGCCATCGGCGAGAATCCCGTTCTTTGCAATCACGTCCACCTGCCGGTGCAATCCGGCAGCACCTCCGTGCTCGCCTCCATGCAGCGCCTCTACACGCGCGGCGAATACATGGAACGCATCGAGTGGATGAAGAATGCCCGCCGCGACATCGCCATCTCCACCGACATCATCGTCGGGTTCCCCGGCGAAACTGAGCAGGACTTTGAGCAGACGCTCACTCTGCTCGACCAGGTCGAGTACGACTCCATCTTCAGCTTCAAGTACTCGCCCCGCCCGAACACGCCCGCGCTACAATATGCGGACCAGATCCCGGGGGAGGAAAAAAGCCGACGCCTGACGATCCTCCAGGAGAAGCAGCGCAGCATCCAGATGCGGCGCAACGCCGCCTTCATCGGCAGGATCGAGGAGGTGATGGTGGAAGGCTGCAACAAAGCCACATCGCAATGGATCGGGCGCACCTCGCAGAACAAGACTCTGAACTTCACCGCTCCCCAGCGGGCCTCGGAGTCGCTCATTGGCCAGTACCTGCCTGTGCGCGTGCTGCGCGCGGGCCCGAATTCACTTGTGGGGGAGAGCTTCAACTAAAGGAGCGCAATCGCATGGAAGTCGAAATGAAAATCCGCGGACTGATGATGGATCCGGTTACCAACATGCCAATCGTGATCCTCAAAGACGTCAATGGCGCCACCATCCTTCCCATCTGGGTGGGCATCTACGAAGCAAACGCGATCGCGCTCGAGATCGAGAAAGTCTGCACGCCGCGTCCGATGACGCACGACCTCATCAAGACGCTGCTGCTGGGTCTGGAAACAGCGGTGCGCAAGGTGGTCGTCAGCGAGTTGAGGGACGATACGTTCTTCGCGCTGATCTGGATCGAGAAGGACGGCGAGTTGATCACCGTGGATTCGCGTCCTTCCGACGCTCTCGCGCTGGCCTTGCGCCTGGATTGCCCCATCTTCGTGGATGATTCCGTTCTCAAGTCTTCGAAGATGGCCGGCGCCGTCTCCGAGCGTGTGAACAACGAGGAACTCCGCCGCTGGCTGGAGAATCTCAGCGACGAAGACCTCGGCCGCTACAAGATGTAACATGCGGGAGATCCTCGAGCGCCTCGCCGCCGCCAACATCCAACTCCTGCCCGTCACCCAAATCGAGAAACACTGGATCTTCGAGCGTGATGGTTTCATCGCTCTGGTCGAACGCACCGGCGATGGAGGTTTCGGCCGCATGGGGACGCCTGGCCTGTGGACCGAGCGGGGCTTGGCGGTTCTGATTCAGCGCGGCCAGAGCAAAGCTTTTGTCACCAAGGGCATCGAGCTGGCGGCCAGCAGCGAGCAAGTGGAGTCGATGCGCTCGTTTGCTCGCGATCTGGAAGCGGCCCTGAAGCTCTGAAGCTCCTCTCAAACGCAGAATTCACACAATTCCCTCTAACCTTTGCGACTCTTGCACCGTCTTATTGGATATGACGGGCAGCGGCATTCGGACTTTAAAGCGCAGCGCTTTGCTGGTGCTGCTGACTCTGGGCGCCTTCTGGGCGGGGCGGGCGGCCATCAGCGCCCGTATTCCTCTCAAGACCTGCCGTTTCTTTCATTACGTTGAGGCCACCCGCCGCAGCGACGCCAGCGCCAGCTTCTTCGAGCAGGTGCTGTTCGGGCTCTTCTTAGCCAGTACGGATTCCTGCGAGAAGGAAAGCAAGCCGGTGGGGCTGCGTCCCTCCTAAGCTAAGCGCCTGTCATTAGATAACCTTTCCAACCGCTCCCTCACGGTCGCGGCTCAGAATCAACGCTTCCGAGCCGCGCGCGTCAGCAAGCGGTATGCGGGACGGTACCCTAGTTGTTACTCCGCCCTGACCGCACAGCCGTAAGCCGGTATACTTGAAACAGCCTGATTGTGCGGGCGAGAGAAAAAGAGTGTTTTCTGAGGAGATCCCGTGGGGAGCAATTTTCGACCTATGCCGGCCCGCGCGGGTGCGCCCGCTTTGGGCCCCGTGCGAACGGCGGACCGCTACTTCGAGCTGAAATCGGAGATCCACAAGAAGCTGATCGGCGTGCTGAACCTGGACAAGGTCTCGTCCCTGCCCAAGGACCGCCTCCGCGCCGAGATCGGCCGCGTTGTCGAGCGGCTGCTCGAAGACGAGCGCGTCCCGATGACCACCGCCGAGCAGAACAAGATGGTCGAGGAGGTGCTCGACGAAGTCCTGGGCCTTGGGCCGCTCGAGCCGCTGCTCAAGGAGCCGTCCATCTCCGATATCCTCGTCAACGGCTACAACAAGGTGTACATCGAGCGCGGCGGGAAGCTTTCCCTCAGCCCCGTCCGCTTCAAGGACAACCAGCACCTGCTGCACATCATCGAGAAAATCGTCTCCCAGGTGGGCCGCCGCATTGACGAAGCACAGCCCATCGTCGACGCGCGGCTGCTCGATGGGTCGCGTGTCAACGCCATCATCGCGCCGGTCGCCCTCGATGGCCCCGCACTCAGCATCCGGCGCTTCGGCCGCCACGTCATTACTTCCGACGAAATGATCGCCAACCGGACGATCACGCCGATGATGCTCCGCTTCCTGGCCGCCTGTGTTCAGTCCAAAACCACGATTCTGATCTCCGGCGGCACCGGATCGGGCAAAACCACCACCCTCAACGCCCTCTCCCGGTTCATCCCCGAGGAAGAGCGCATCGTCACCATTGAAGACACCGCCGAGTTGCAGCTCCAGCAGCGGCACGTCGTCAAGTTTGAAACGCGTCCGCCGAACGTGAACCGCGAAGGCGGCATCAACCAGCGGCAGCTTCTGCGCACCGCGCTCCGCATGCGCCCGGATCGCATTATCGTCGGTGAGTGCCGCGGCGCCGAAGCGCTCGACATGTTGCAGGCGATGAACACCGGCGTGGAGGGATCGATGACCACGATCCACGCCAATTCGCCTCGCGACGCCTTCTCGCGCCTCGAGGCGATGATCCTCATGGCGGATCTCGAGATTCCCAACCGTGTCGTCGTCCAGCAGCTTGCCAGCGCCATCCGCATCGTGCTCCAGATCAGCCGCCTGCAGGACGGCTCGCGCAAAATCGTCAGCATCTCCGAAGTCGTCGGTGTGAATGAAGACCGCGTCGACACTCACGACATTTTTGTCTTTGACCGCACCGGGGTCAGCGACGCCGGCAAAGTCCAGGGCCGCTTCAAATGGGCCGGCTACCGGCCGAAAACCCTCGAGCGCCTTCAGATCGCCGGCATCTCGCTGCCGGCCGGCATCTTTGATGAAACCGTGGAAGTGAACCTGTAAGTGACCCGCAAGCTCAGCCGGCGCGAGATGGGTCTGGCGGCCCTCGGCGTCAACGCGATGGACCAGACGGGCGCGCCTTATGCGGGAGCGCTGGATGGGTATGAGTCGCAGGTCAACGCCGCCTCTTTCGATCCCGTGGCCTGGACCCTCGGGCGGTACAAGTCCGCGCCACTCAAGCTGAGCTTCCAAGCCAAGACACGCCAGCAGGCCGAAGGCTGGCAGAAACGGCTCCGCGCCAGGCTCACTCGGTTGCTCGGCGGCTTCCCTTCCCAGCGCGGCGTGATGCAGGCTCAGACGCTCGAGACTCGCGATTTTCCCGGCCATAGGCGCGAGAGATTCGTCTTCGAGAGCAGGCCGGGCCTCAGCGTTCTCGGCTATGTGCTCACGCCCGCCAAGGGCAAAGCTCCGTTTCCCACCGTCATCTGCCTGCCGGGCCACGGCCGCGGCGTGGACGACATTGTCGGGATCGACGACAAGGGAAACGGCCGCACCGACAAGGCGGGCTATCAGCATGACTTCGCGATCCAGACTGCCGAACACGGCATGGCCGCCGTCGCCATCGAGCAGATGGCGTTCGGCTGCCGCCGCGACGCCCGCACCAAAAAGAGACCCCTGACGCAGTCGGCCTGCCAGCCCACCGCCGGCGCCGCGTTCCTGCTGGGAGAAACGATGATCGGCTGGCGGGTCTTCGACGTGATGCGCACCATCGACTGGATCGAGACGCGCAAGGAGCTGGATGCCAAACGCATCGGAGTGATGGGCATCTCCGGCGGCGGCACCATCACCGTGTTCAGCGCCGCTCTGGAACCGCGCATCCGCGCCGCCTTCGCCAGCGGCTACCTGAACACCTTTCGGGACAGCATCTTCAGCATCTCCCACTGCATCGACAACTACGTGCCGGGCATCCTCGAGTGGGCAGAGATGTACGACATTGCGGGTCTCATCGCTCCGCGGCCTTTCTTTGCCGAGTCGGGTACGCGCGATGACATTTTCCCCATCGCCTCCAGCAAAGAGAGCTTCGCCAAAGTGAAGCGGGTCTATGAAGTCTTTGGTGCGCCGGAGCTTGCCGGACACGAGATTTTCAACGGCGAGCACAGCTTTCACGGCGCGGCCGGCATCCCCTTTCTGGCAAAACATCTCGGGGTCTGAATGACGGAGGACAAGCCGGCGATCCGGGTCACGGACCTGCGCAAGTACTATGGCTCGAAAGCCGCCGTCGACGGGCTGAACCTCACCGTTCCACGCGGTTGTTTCTTCGGCTTTCTGGGGCCGAACGGGGCCGGCAAAACCACCACCATCAAGATGCTGATGGGCCTGGCGGTCCCCAATTCCGGAACCATCGAGATGCTGGGCTGCCTGATGCCGCAGGGCGAGATGGAAATCAAGGCGCGCATCGGCCTGGTGCCCGATGAGACGCTGCTGTTCGAGCATCTCACCGGCTACGAATTCCTCGAATTCGTCGGTCGCATGTATCGCCTCGAGCGTGGCGTGGCCCAGGAGCGCTCGCGGGAGCTGATGGAGCTGTTCGCGCTCGATGGGGCGCCTCGCAAACTCATCGGCGAATACTCGAAGGGCATGCGCAAGCGCGTCGCCATGGCCGCTTCCATGATTCACCGCCCCGATCTGTTCCTGATGGACGAGCCGTTTGAAGGCGTCGACGCCGTGGGCGCGCGCATGATGAAGGATCTGCTGCTCGAGCAGGTGCGGCGCGGCTCCACGGTGTTTCTCACTTCGCATGTGCTCGAAGTGGTCGAGCGGCTGTGCGAGCGAGTCGCCATCATTCATCAGGGCAAACTGGTCACCGAAGGCGCGATTGCCGAGCTTCGCACCGGCAGCGAGACACTGGAAGACATTTTTGTCCGTGTGGTGGGCGCAGAACGGCAGACCGAGACGCTCGACTGGCTGTAAGACGCCAAACGTGGAAATCGTGAGGCCGCTGGCCAGGAGCTTGCAGCTCACCCAGGAACCATCCTCACGCCTCAGCCCCCAGATCGTCCCTTCGCAGAAGTCGGCGTAGAACTGGTCGCACTCTTCCGCTTCGAAGCATGCAGGTCCCTCCATGGTGGGCCAGCCGAAATTTCCGCCGGCCGCGCCCGCGGCCTGGAAATCGACTTCCTCGTAGCTGCCCAGGCCAACGTCGCCGACATAGGCGTCCCCCGTGAGCCGGTCAAACGAGAACCTCCACGGGTTGCGGAGGCCGGAAGCCCAGATCACCGAATGCGTCGAGCCGTTCTCCACATCCATTTGCAGGATCTTGCCTTGCATCGAGAGCCGGTCTTGGGAAGTCGCCGAAACGCCGCCGTCTCCTAACGCGATGTACAACTCTCCATCGCGTCCGAAGGCAAGCTGCCCGCCATTGTGGTTGGTATTTTGCCAGAGGATTCGCAGCAGAATCGTCTCACTGTCCGCATCGGCTTTGTCGCCTTCCACACGAACCCGGAATCGGGATGTGACGCTGTAGCCATCCCGGTCGGTGTAATTGACGTAGAAGTGTTGGCGTTCAGCAAAGGCCGGCGGAAAGGCCAGGCCCAGCAGGCCGCGCTCGTCGCAGCACTCAGGCTCGACCGCAATAACCCGGTCGCGGATGTCCAGAAAAGGGTCGGCGAATACCACGCCATTCTTGATCACGCGAATGACGCCGGCTTGCTCGGTGACAAACAGCCGGCCGCTGCCGTCGCCGGCGTGCACGATGCTGGTGGGTTTCTGGAAACCGCCGGAGACGGCGCGAGTGGCGATTTCGATGGCGCCCAGCGGCGTTGCCGCCAGAGCAAACACGGCTGCCGCAAGTGGTCTGAGCCTCTGGCACATACGCCGCTACCATCCTAGCGGGAGTTTACTGAGCGCGTCACACTCGTTAGTCCGGGACTGCTTACGAGTTAGATGAAGAGGTCCGCCGAGACGTTGAAAAAGACGGCAAGTTGCTTGGCGTGCGCCTTGCTGACGGCACGTTTCCCGTTGATCACGTCGGACACGTAACCTCTCGAGTTGAAGATTGGAACAAGATCTGCTTGCTTCAAACCGCGCTTTTCCATGAGATACGCCAACATCTCGTGCGGACTCGGATCGGGCAGTCCATGATGCTCTTCTTCATAATCCTTGATGAGCCGGACCATCAGGTCAAGAGCCGCATCTTCTTCCGTAGTGCGGTGCTCGCCCTTATCCATCAGCTTCTCGACCTCGGCCAGCATGCGTTCGTGCTCCTTGCGAGTAGCGATCACCCGCGGCAAGATCTTCGCCAACACGCGAGCGTACTTCTTATCATCCATAGCTAGCGCGCCCATTTCTTCCAACCTCCTCGCATGTACTCGTTGTGAGTGAGGAATTCCTTAACCATCAGGAGCTTTGCCCGATAGTCAACCTTCACAATCAAGCGGTAATAGTTGCGCCGGATGTTGAAGATCAACAGCGACTTGTATTGATCGGCATCCGGGAAATACTGGCGAACGTCGTTGAGATCGCGCCAGACGGAGCGGCTGGCCGCTTTGTTCCAGCGCATCAGTTCCTCCGCCGCGTCCGCGTGAAGAGCCGCGTACCTCTTGATGGTCGTCGCGCTGATCACGTTCACCCTTTGATGTTCGCATAACGCGAGCATAGAGTCAACGAACCCCGTTCAGAACCGGAGGGCGCGGCGGATTTGGACGCCTACTTTGCACCTGGAGCGCGAGTGTTGGGTTCACCGCTAGTGCCGGCCGCGCCGCACCCGGTAATCCTCGACGGCCGGCATGCGCACCACTTTGCACATCTCGAACAGCCTCGATCGAGCCCTCGCCCCGATTCGTTCAGCCAGCAGCGTGCGCACCTGCACGCCTGCCGGTGTGCGTTCCGTGACACCGCCGCCGGTGTCCGGATCCGCCAGGTTCGTGGTGGCGATCAGCGCTCTTCGATGGTTGCAGCGGTAGGTGATGATCGAGGTCACCGTGTCCTCGACCCACTCGGTGACGCGATGCGCACCGAGATCGTCCAGCAGGAGCACCTCGACGTCGAGCGCCGTCCGGTACGCTTCGCGGTCGCTCGAACCGGAGTTGGGATCGTAGCCGGCGCGGATGCGGTCGAGCAGGTTCTGATAGTCCCAGAACACCCCTTCGAAGCCCTTCGCAATCAGAATGCGAAGGGCGGCCACAGCGAGGTGTGTCTTACCGGTTCCCGGTTCTCCAATGAGTAGAAGCCCCGGCTTTTCGAGCCCGGGGAATTCGCGCGCATAGGCGCGCACCGTGGTGAGCACGGAGCCCAGGGCGCGATAAGCCGTCGGGTTATCTTGCGGCAGCAGGAAATTGTCCAGCGAAGCGCTCTGATAAAGCGCCGGAACCTGACAGCGCTCCTGCAAGATCGCCGTCCGCTCTTCCAATGCACACTGGCAGCGCTCGGCCGCCGAAAGACCTTCGCGCTCGACCACGCGCCAGCCGGTTCCCCCGCAGATTGCACAAACTGCTTCCGCCATTGCGCCTCCTTATTCGAGCGTAACCAGAACCTGGCCCGCCGCAACACTCGAGCCGGCACGGGCGGCCAGCGCGATCACCTTGCCTGACTTAGGCGCCTTCATCTCGTTTTGCATCTTCATGGCCTCGACGACGACGAGTCCCTGCCCTTGCTCGACGGTGGCGCCTTCCTCGACCAGGACACGCACCACTTTGCCGGGCATTGGAGCGGTGATGTTCTGCCGGCCTTCGGATCCGAAGCCCCGCCTGTTCGCGGACGCTTCGCGCGGATCAAGGCACTCGACATGGAACTGGCGTCCGGCGATCTCGACCACCCAGGCTGCGGGCGACTTTGTCACTCGCGCCTGAAAAACGCGGTCACCGGAAAGCAGAGCATACACGCCAGGCTCCACCTCGAGGCATCGCGCGCTCAATCCGCGAGCTGGGTGGCCGTTCCACTCGATGGATGCGCGGACCTGATCCTGCTCGTTCTGCAAATCCAGCATGCCTTGCCGCGCGCCGAGGCGGATGATCCGTTTCACCGCATCAACTCCAGCAGCCCGGAGGCACGCCAGCGGGAGTCGGCTGCGGCGGCCTGGGACGGCGCCGCTCGATGACGCGATGCGTGAATAGACGCCAGCACAGCAGCCAGGTCCGCCAGTTCGACGTCTTCTTCCTCACGGCCGAGCCGCGCGAAAAATTCGTCAATGAAGCCGGTGTGCAGCCGTCCGGCCTGGAATTCCGCGTCCGCGAGAATCCGGCGGAAGAAGCCGAGATTCGTTCGGATACCCGCGATCGAACATTCTCCGATGGCTCGCCGGAGTCGTTGAATCGCAGCCGGGCGGTCCTGAGCCCATGCTGCGAGCTTCGCCAGCAGCGGATCGTAGTCCATCGGCACCACCCAGCCTTGGTACACGCCGGAGTCCAGCCGGATGCCCGGCCCCGACGGCTCGCTTAGGCCAAGGATCTTTCCCGGCGAAGGGAGGAAATCCTGATCCGGATCCTCGGCGTAGATGCGGCACTCGATGGCCCAGCCGCGCCACCGCACGTCCGCCTGCGTGAGCGCAAGCGCTTCCCCGGCGGCAATGCGGACCTGAAGATGCACCAGATCGTAGCCTGTCACCAGCTCGGTGACCGGGTGCTCGACTTGCAGCCGCGTGTTCATCTCGAGGAAGTAGAAATTGCGCTCGGCGTCCACCAGGAACTCGCAGGTGCCTGCATTGTAGTAGCCGGCTGCGCGCGCGACCCGCAGGGCGGCATCCCCCATTTTCTGGCGGAGCTCCGGGTGTTCGAGCATCACCGGTGAAGGGCACTCTTCAATCACTTTCTGATGCCGCCGCTGGATCGAGCATTCGCGCTCGCCGAGGTGAATCAGGTTTCCGTAGCGATCGCCGAGCACCTGAATCTCGATATGCCGCGGGTTTGGCACCAGCTTCTCGATGTAGACTTCCTCGCTGCTGAACGCACGGGCGGCTTCGCTGGCTGCGTCGCGAAGCGACGGCTCGAGATCTTCTTCGCGGTCCACCCGCCGCATGCCTTTGCCGCCCCCGCCCGCAGCGGCCTTCAACAGCACCGGATAGCCGGTTGCTCTGGCGACTCGACGGGCTTGCCCGAGTGAGCGTACCGGCTCCTCGACGCCAGGCACGATCGGCGCGCCGGCGGCTTTCGCCAGTCGTCTCGCAGCCGTTTTCGAGCCCAGCCTGCGAATCGCCTCCGCCGGCGGCCCGATGAACACGAAGCCTGCCTGCTCGCACGCATCGGCGAACGCCTCGTTCTCGCTCAGGAATCCATAGCCTGGATGAATCGCCTCGGCGCCGGTTCGTCTGGCGGCATCGAGTATGCGGTGGATGTTCAGGTAGGATTCCGACGACGGCGAAGGGCCGATGTGCACCGCTTCATCGGCCATCCGCACGGCCAGCGAACCGCGATCGGCGTCGGAATAGACAGCGACGCTGGCAATGCGCAGCTCCCGCAACGCGCGAATCACACGCACCGCGATCTCGCCGCGGTTCGCCACCAGCACCTTGCGAAACATGCAGGGAGATTGTAGCAGTAGAATACCGGGATGCGCAGACGCACTGCTCTGAGTCTTCTGGGCGGCGTTCCCCTGCTGGGCCGGCCGGCCACAGTTCCGATTCGCGATGTGGAAATCTGGCGCTTGGAAGGGCATCATGAAACGCTGGCGGGCATCGACCGCCAGCATCAGGCAAACGCGATTCACATTTATGAAGAGCTGCGGCCCAAGCCCTACCGGGACAATCCCACTCCGTCGAAGGTAAACGCGCCTGTTTCGGCTTTGTACCTGAAGCTGAAATCAGACGAAGGAGTCGAGGGCCTGTACGGCCCCGTCGACAAAGAAGCTGCAATCGTGGTCGATCAGCAATTGAGGAACTTCCTGAGAGGCAAGGATGCCCTGGCCGGCGAGACGCTGTGGGACCAGCTTTACCGGCTGAACAGGCATTCGAGCCGCGGCCATTTTATGATGGCGATCTCGGCTGTGGACAATGCGCTTTGGGATCTGCGCGGGCGCTATTTCGAGGCGCCTGTCTACCGGCTGCTGGGCGGCCCGACTCGCTCGAAGGTCGAGGCGTACGGCAGTTGCCTCGGCTTTTCCGTCGAGCCCGAAGCTGCGCGGCGAAAGAGCGCCGAGCTGAAATCGCAAGGGTTCCGCCATCAGAAATGGTTTCTCCCCTACGGGCCGGGCGACGGAACCGCGGGACTGGCGAAGAACGTGGACCTGGTTCGCAACCTGCGCGAATCCCTGGGCGAGGAAGTCGAGATCATGTTCGACGCCTTCATGGGCTGGGATCTGGCTTACGCCATCGCCTGGGCCAAGCGTGCCGAGCAGCACCGCCCGCGCTGGATTGAAGAAGCGTTCGCGGTGGAGAAAATCGAGAGCTTTGTCCAGCTTCGCCGCGCCACCAGCATTCCCGTTGCCTCCGGCGAGCACTTCTACGGCCGCTGGCACGTCCACGAGTATTTGAAGGCAGGCGCCATCACGGTGGTGCAGGCGGATCCGGAATGGTGCGGCGGAGTGAGTGAGCTGGTGAAGATCTGCTCGCTGGCTTCGCTCTACGATGCGCAGGTGATCCCGCACGGGCACAGCTTGCACGCGGCGCTGCATGTGGTGGCCAGCCAGTCGCCGATGACCTGCCCGCTGGTCGAGTACCTGATCATCAAGATGCGGTCGTATTACCACTTCGAAAAGCACCAGCTTGCGCCGGACCAGGGCAGGATCCCGCTGCCGGAGAGACCGGGCTTCGGGATCGAGTGGGAACCGGCCAAGGTCGAGAAACAGACACTCCAGCGCTGGAGCTGATTGCTGCGGCGGGGAAAGCCCGCCCCCCAGCTTGTCAATTCCGCTTCCACCTGACGCGGAAAACGTACTTGTCGGCCGCCCGCTGCGGATCGTCCACACGCACCTTGAGCGTCATGCCGTTGCCCACCGACGGCTCCTCGACGATCTTCACTTGCCCTCGGCCGGAGGTTTTCTCGAGCGACCAACGCGCGCCGGCGACCGAAGGCGGCGGGCCGCTGAACTGGAACTTCGATTCGCTCAACGGTTGCCCGCTGAGCACTTCCGGCGTGGCTTGCTGCCCTTCGATATGGAGGACAACAGAGCCATCGACGACCGCTTGCACTTCGATCCAGCCCTCTTCTGCTTCCGCAAGCGAGGGCAGCACGCCCGGCAGAATCGATGCGCCTGATTCCGCGCCAGGCGGGCCGATGGCGGGGCTTGCCGCCGTGATGACCGTGCCAGCGGAACCAAGGTACTGGTTGTAAACATAATCGAGTGAGAATGCCATGTCGGCGGGGAACCGCAGGTCGCGCGTCACCGCGTAGGCAGGATCCAGGCCCCACTGGCCGGGCGCGAGCACATTCTCCTTCGTCGTTTTCACGTCATGCCATCCCCAGAACGGCTTGGCCTTGTTGGCGGATTCTTTGCGGCCGAGGAAGGCGCGCCCGATTCTGGAAAACGGGATTCCAGGGCGTCCCCCTAACGGTTCATACGGGCCGAAATCGTCGAACATGCGTTGATCGCGGTCCCGGCTGGCGCGCGCCCACCAGTGGCTCAAGATAGGGAGCAGATCGTAGCCCACCTTGCGATCATTCGGATGTTTGGGCCGCTCGGCGGCGCCCTTATAGACAAAGGTAACTCCGGTGCCGGCGGTGAATTCGTCCCGAGCGAAGTTGTAGCGGGAGTTGCGCGCCAAAGCCGCTCCGTAGATTCCGTGCCCGCCGGACTCGATAAACACCACCGGGTGCGAGCCCTCGTACAGATCGATCCTGCCATCGATGTCGTGCACGCCGTTGCGGATGGAGCGCTCGCTGGTGAAGGAGTAAACATTATTGTGCGCCAGCGTCTCCATCGTCAGCAGCTTGCCGGACTCCGAGCCGTTTTTCTCGACCGCGAGGATCAGCCCCTCGTTGTCGTTTTCATGGCAGCTTCCGGCCACGCACTTGTCCGAGTAATCCCTGGGGTGGAACACGTTGTAGATGAGAAACCAATGGGTGGCGGTTTCCATCGCCGCGTAGTATACGTAGGCCTGCGATGTGCCCTTGTCGAGGTTGTCCCAGTTGTTATCGCCGATGAAGTCGTTGTCGTAATCAAAGCGGGTCGGAAAATCCGATTTCGGCTGGAACCACGTTTCCTGAGCCAGCAATGGGGCGTAGCGCTCAGCCAGCGCACGGTAGGGTTCGCCGGACCTGCTCTCGGAGTTGAAGTTTACCTGCTCGGGCTTCCGATTGGTGGGCGCCTTCTCGTCCACCGTCACTTTCACTTGTGCCTTCACGCCTTCGGTGTCGTTTTCGAGCGTGTATGT
>JACQDF010000252.1 GCA_016201205.1 Acidobacteriota bacterium | reverse complement strand
GTGTCGGCGGCCACGCAGGAGACGCTCGAACTGGACGATCTGCTCAGCAGGGTCGCCGAGATCGTCATTCGGGTCATTCCGGCGGAGCTGTTTGCCATTCTGCTGTACAGCGAGCGGCTCAAGGGAATGCGCATCCGCCATTCGCTCGGGCACCGGCCGGAAGTGGTGCGCAATATGGTGATCTCGCTCGGCGAAGGGTTGACCGGCGTGGCCGCCGAGACGCGCCAGCCGGTTCTGACCGGCGATGTGCGCGGCGATCCGCGCTACCTGAGCGCGCTCGATGCCGTGCGAAGCGAGCTGGCAGCGCCGATGGTGGCTCGAGGGAAGCTGGTGGGCGTCATCGACATGCAGTCCACCCGGCCCGACGCGTTCTCGCCTTACGACCGCGCGCTGCTTCAGTTGATTGCCGGCCGCGTCGGCGCGGCCATCGAAAATGCGCGGCTGTACCGCCGCGTCGAGCGGCAGAACCGCATGCTGAGAACGCTGTCCTCGGTGTCGCAGGAGTTCTCGTCGATCCTCGCGGTGGATGAGCTGCTGCGAAAAATCGCCGGCATTCTGAGGCAACTGGTCAGCTATGACGCTTTCAGCCTGCTGCTGGTGGATTACGAGCGCAAGCTGCTGCGCCACCGGTTCAGCCTGCGGCATGACCAGCGCGCCCAAATCGACAACATCCCGCTGGGCTCGGGCATCACGGGAGCCGCGGTCGAGGCTCGCGGGCCGGTAAAGGTGAACGACACCCGTGCCGACCCGCGCTACATCGCGTCGCATCCGGATATCAGAAGCGAGCTGGCGGTGCCGCTGATTTTGCAGGACCGCGTCATCGGAGTGCTGGACCTGGAAAGCGAGCGGCTGGGCTTCTTTACCGACGATCATGCGCGCATGCTGTCCATGCTGGCGCCGCAGATTGCCAGCTCGGCGGAGAATGCGCGGCTGTATGAAGAGCTGGCCATGCGCGAGCAGCGCATGGAGCAGGATCTGCGGGCGGCGCGCAAGCTGCAGCGCGTCCTGCTGCCACGCCATGCGCCGTCCATTGAAGGCCTCGAGGCGGCTCTGGGCGCACGCCCCGCCCGGGAGATCAGCGGGGACATCTACGATTTCTTTGACCGCGATTCCCGCCGCGTGCTGATCGCCTTTGGCGACTCGAGCGGCAAGAGCGCCGCCGCCGCGCTCTATGGAGCTTTGGTCAGCGGCTTTTTGCGCAGTCTGGCCCGCACCGAACAGCGCCCGGCCGAAATGATGAGCCTGCTCAACGAAGCTTTGCTCGAGCGCAAGGTGGACGCCAAGTACGTCACACTGCTGCTGATGCTCTGGAACCCCGACGATTGTACACTCACCATGACCAACGCCGGCAACACGCCGCCCATGGTCTGCCGTGACAGCCAGATCCTGACGCCGAAGGTGGAAGGCGTTCCTGTCGGGCTGCTCGAGGGCCGCGAATACGATGAAGTGGTTTTCCAGGCGCAGCCCGGCGACGTGATCCTGCTGTATTCCGACGGAGTACAGGACCAGCAGCGCCATGCCGAGGAAGGCGGGGAGGAGGCGCGCGAATATGGAGTGAAGCGGCTGGGACGCCTGCTGCGCAAAGCCAGAAGCAGGTCCGCCTCGGAAATTGTCGGCGCAGTCTTCAAAGATCTGGATCAATTCGCCGCCGGCGCTCCCATCACTGACGATCAGAGCGTGGTGGCGCTGAAAGCGCATTGAAATGGAAAACCCGCTGAGCTACCGCGACAACGTGCTGCACATCGAGGAAGTGGCCCTCGATACCGTCGCCCGCCGCGCCGGAACGCCTTGCTACATTTATTCCGCGAACGCGATTCTATGCCGCTTTCGGGCGTACGACAAGGCGTTCGGCGACCAGGCGCACAAAGTCTGCTATTCGGTGAAAGCGAACGGCAGCCTCAGCCTGCTGGCGCTGCTGGCGACTGCGGGTTCCGGCTTCGACATCGTCTCGGGAGGCGAATTGTTCCGCGTGCTGCGCGCTGGCGGGGACCGGTCGTCGGTGGTGTTCTCTGGCGTGGGCAAGACGGCGGAGGAAATCGAGTACGCCCTCGAACGGGAAATCCACAGCTTCCACTGCGAATCGGAGAGCGAGCTGTTCCTGATCGACGCGCTCGCGGCCCGGCTGGGCAAGCGGGCCCGCGTCGCCGTCCGCATCAACCCCGACGTGGACACCGCCACCCATCCTTACATCTCGACTGGCCTGCGCCAGCATAAGTTCGGCATCGACATCGCCGGAGTGGAAGGCGTGTATGAGCGCGCCAGGGCGCACCGCAATCTCGATCTCGAGGGCGTCAGTTGCCACATCGGCTCGCAGTTGCTGAGTTCGGAGCCGTTGCTCGAAGCGCTGGACCATCTGCTGGCGCTGGTGGAGCGGCTGCGTGCGAAGGGATTCCCGATCCGCTACCTGGATCTTGGCGGAGGCTTGGGGGTGCCCTACAAGCCAGGCGAGCAAGCGCCTTCGATCTCGGATTACATCGCGCGAATGTGCAGCAGAGTTGGCGGCCGGGGGCTCACGCTGATGGTCGAGCCCGGACGCTCCCTGGTGGCGGAAGCCGGCATCCTGCTGTGCCGCGTTCTCTACCGCAAGCGAAACGGCGACAAGGAATTCGTGATCGTGGATGCGGCCATGAACGATTTGCTGCGGCCCTCGCTCTATGCGGCTCACCACGAGATTCTGCCGGTGCGCCGCGATGACCGCCGCGGCACGATCCAGGCGGATGTAGTTGGGCCGGTGTGCGAAACCGGCGATTTTCTGGCACGCGACCGCCAGATGGCCAATGTGCTCCCTGGTGACCTGGTGGCCATCGCGATGGCCGGAGCCTACGGCTTCGTGCTGTCATCCAACTACAATGCGCGGCCTCGGGCGGCTGAAGTGCTGGTGGCGGGTAAGGGCTGGCGGATCGTGCGCCAGCGTGAGAGCTACGAGGATCTCGTTCGCGGCGAAGTGGTGTAGCTACTCGGGGCTACGATAGAATCGCGCGCGACCCCGAGCGCATGGCGCGGTTCGAGCGGGAAGCGCGCACGCTGGCGTCGCTCAATCATCCCAACATCGCAGCGATCTACGGTCTCGAGATCGATGGCGATGTGCGCGCGCTGGTGACGTCCCTGGCCCCACGATTGCCGTTCGCATCGCGGCCGGCAGCTCCGGCCAAAACACCGCCACGTCCGGGATCACATAGCGCCCGGGACGTACGTGAATGCGACACTCCGGCGCCGCAAAAACATGGTGT
>JACQDF010000263.1 GCA_016201205.1 Acidobacteriota bacterium | reverse complement strand
GCGACGTAGTCCGAGTAGGGATCCCTGAAGGAAACACCGTCATCGAGCAGCACGCGATCCCAGCCGGTCGAGCGAGCGTGCGCGGCCGTCGGCGGGTGGTAGTGCAGCTTGCCCACCGAGCCGGTCTGGTAGCCGGCGTCGCGGAACAGGCGTTGCGCCAGCACTTCCCTGGAATCGAGCGGCGTGTAATTGACGCGATTCCTGTGGCTATGCGGATAGCGGCCGGTGAAGTAGCTGGCGCGCGAGGGCACGCACACCGGCGATTGCACAAAAGCGTGCTGGAAATTGGCCGAGCGGGAAGCCAGCTTGTCGAAATTCGGGGTGCGAATGAGGGGATTGCCGTTGGCGCCGAGGCAATCAAAGCGAAGCTGGTCCGCCATGATCCATAGGATGTTGGGCCGCGAAGACGCCTGGGCCAGGGCGGCGGGCGCGGCCAGAAACGCGCGGCGGGAAAGGTCCATGAAGAACAGTGTATGCCGCAGCCTCACCCTTGGCTATGTTCGTTCCCGCTGCTCGAGCATGTTCCTGACGCTGTCCAATTCGCGCCGAAGGCGTTTTTCCCGCGCCACCAGTGAGAGCACATACAGGGCCAGAATCAGCCACGCGGCGGCGAAGCCAAAGAACATGTAAGTGAAATTGCGTTCGTCCATGAAGACTCCTTTTGGCCACTCGCTGACGCTTGTGGCTCGGTTTCCTTCGTCAGCGCAAAGGCCGCGCCCCGCGGCGCCATAGCCTTGAGGAACCCCGGAGTGTCCCTGCCGCGGGCGCGGTCCGTTTTGCGCGTGTTCCTTCCTCAGATGGCGTGCGCGTGACGGCGCAGCGACTCGACTTCACGCCCGATCTCTTCCTGGCGCATCCGCACGGCCACCAGCACCGCGGCCAGCAACAGCAGCGCGGCCGCGTTCTGGAAGAGCATCGATTCCATCAGCGGGTCGATGCTGCCGCCGCCAGTGCGGAAGCTCAACACCGCGCCGGGGTGCTGGGTGCGCCACCAATCGATCGCCTTGTAGGTGATCACGACGCTGGCAAAAGAAAAGATGCACAGCACCGCAGCGTTCTTGGCGCGCGTGGTCGGCTCATCGATGGCGCGGCGCAGCATCAGGTAGCCCATGTAGATGATGCAGGTGATCAGCGCCCACGTCAGCCGCGGGTCCCAGGTCCACCAGATGCCCCAGATGATGCGCGCCCAGATCGAGCCGGTCACCAGGCCGATGACGGTGAACGCGATGCCCACCTCGACCGTGGCTACAGCGAACGTGTCGTATCTGGGATCACTCTTGATCAGGTACAGGATACTGCTGATGCCGGCCAGCAGAAAGGCGGTGAAGCAGGTGATCCAGCCCGGCACGTGGAAGAACAGGATGCGGTAGATGGCCCCCTGCGCGGCCTCGTCCGGCAGCCCGAGCAGAATTACGTAGAGGTTGCGCGCCAGCCACAACCCGGCAATGGCGCCCAAAGCATAGAGGATTCTTTCTCGCATGATCAACCTACCAGCACAACCTCGACCAGCGTCACCGCCAGCGAGGTGAAGATCACATCAAACCCGATGAGCAGCCGGACCCAAATCCAATCATCGGCCGCAATGCCTTCGCCCGCAATCAGCAGCGTGGTCAGGCGCATGGCGGCCATCAGAGCCGGAATCATCATCGGATAAATCAGCGTGGGCAGCATCAGCTCGCGTAACCGCAGATTCACGGTGAGCGCGCTGAAAACGGTGCCGATCACCGTGACCGCCCAAGTGGCCAGCGCCAGCACCGCCGCCAGCATCAGCGGCTGCCGCGTCCAGCGCATATTGTAGAGCACGCCGAAGATCGGCAGCGACACCAGTTCGACGATCAGCAACAGCACGTAATTGGCGCTGGCTTTGCCTAAGAACAACGCCGCCCCCGGCACGGGCGACGCCACCAGCGCGTCCAGGCAATCGTTTCCCAATTCGCGCGCGAAGCTGCGGTTCAGAATCAGCGCACCGGCAAACGCGAATACCAGCCACAGCAAGCCGCCGGAGATTTCGCGGATCTGGTCGGCGGTGGGATCGACGGCGAAGCTGAACAGCACCAGGATGACAACGGCGAAGGAGATGGCGGCGTTGAGCGATTCCTTGGTGCGGAATTCGCTGCGCAGGTCCTTGAGAGCGATGGTGGCTGTCTGCCGCAGAAAAAGCATCAGCCTTCTCCGTAGGCCCGGTAGAGCCACCCAGGATCGCCGAGCATCTCTTCCGGCCGCGGCCCATGGAAGGCGAGCCGTCCGCGGTTGAGCAGCCCGACGTGGGTAGCGGGCTCCATCGCCTCTCGAAGCTGGTGGGTGGACATGATGACGGTCGAGCCGCGCTGCAAGGCCTCCTGAAGAACGCTTTGCAGGAGAGCGACGGCGCGGTCATCGAGCGACGTAAACGGCTCATCGAGCAGCAGCAGCGACGGCTGATGCAGAAACGCGCGGGCGACGGCCAGCCGCTGTCGCATGCCGCGGGAAAACTCACGCACCAGCGAAGCAGCAACACCGGCCAGGCCGGTTCGCTCGAGCCACTGTTTGGCTGCGCTCTCCGGATTGGGCAGATCGTACAGGCGCCCGAACAGCCGCAAGTTCTCGATCGCCGACAACTCGTCGTAGACGCCGATGCCGTGACCCAGCACGCCGATCGCCGCCCGCGTGGCCGGATGCCGGGCATCGCGGCCGAAGATTCGCACCTGGCCGCGCTGCTGGCGAGACAGGCCGGCGAGAATGCGCAGCAGCGTGGTCTTGCCCGCCCCGTTGCGCCCGAGCAGCGCGAGGCACTGGCCGCTGGAAACGGTGAACTGGATTTCGCGAAGAGCGGGAAAATCACCGTAGTACTTCCAGAGGTCCTCGACAGCGACGGCGTTCATGCCCGCCGCTTCCTCCCGGCGGCAGCAGGCTGCGGCCCGGCGGGCCGCGGCGCGGCGCCTCCTCGATACAGCAGGACGAACCCGAGCAGCAGAATCAGGGCCGCCAGCCCCAGCACCAGATACAATCGGTCATACACTCGCGGCAGAATCTGCTGGATGGACGGCCCCTCCTGTTCCGAGGATGAGGAGCGCAGCGAACCCGAGCCTTCGATCTCGATGCGGAAATCCTGTTTGGTAACGTTGTAGATGGCCGCTTGCGTTTGCGGCTCGCGGCCCAGCTCTTCGAGTCCCTCGCCTTTCAACGACACGCCCGGCGGCGACACCAGCCGCGTCAAACCCTCTTTGTGCAGAATGCGGCCGCGATACACGGGCGGATCCGGCAGGGGAACTTCGTAATTGAGCTGGAACCGCGTTTCGCCCGGCTTGATCGGAAAGTCCACTGAATATACGTTGCCGGCCCTGGCCGAGGCGGCCCGCTCGACCGGCATGCCGTTCGGCGCAGTCACCGAAACCTTCGCTTTCCCGTTCGCTTCCGGCGGCAGATAAAATTTCAGCGTGCCGCCGGCCGGGTCGTTGTAAGTCAGATTGCCGGTGTTCTGGTAAATGATGTTCTCGCTGATGATCAGCTTCCCCTCGGCCGGCTCGAGCAACAGCATGTGCTGCGTGATTTTCGCGTCGCCAGGCTTGGACTGTGCGTTGAAGACGTCCACTGCGACGCCGCTGGCCGGTGTGCCCGGCGGCAGCATCTTGTTGTATGTGACCCCGTCGTAAGCGGCTTGAATCAGATGCGGCCCACCCGGCGGCGAATACTCGATGCTGAACTTACCCTGCGCATCCGACTTGACCGTTTCGATCGATTCCATGCCGGCTTCGCCGAGTTTGTAGATGGTGACGGTAGCGTTGGGCTGCGGCTTGCCCGAGGTTTTGTTGATCACGACGCCATCGACGGCGGCCCACATCGCCGGCTGAAACAGAGCCGCGACCGTAAGGGATCGGATTGCGGAGCGGATGCATCTCATGCAGCGCCTCCCGCCATCGGCTTGCCGCATTCGCCGCAGAATTTCAATGGACGCTCGAACTTCGCCTGGCAGTGCGGGCAGACGAACCCTTCCGGCTGTTTTGGAGGAGGGGCTTTTTCTCTTGCCGGCGCCGGGCCGGCGGGCCCCTGAATGCGGTCGATTTCGCTCATCACGCGCGCCAGCTCGCGCTGCAATTCGAGCTTCGTTTTTTGATAATCCTCATCGGACAGCTTTCCGACGCGATACTCGAACTGGAGATCGCGGAGATTCTCGTAGATGGCCGCTTTGCGCTCCTCGAGGTGCTGGACCGGAGAGGCCGGCGCGGCCGGAGGCAGATCCTTGTCGCGGACGAACAGCGTGAACAGCACTGCTCCGGCAATCATGAGGGCAGCGGCGGCAAGCAGCATTATTCCAGTTTCGCGAGGTCGTTTTCGATTTCTTCGTGATAACGCTCGAGGGCGGCGTTGTCGACGACCGGCGGCGAGGCGGCGGGCTTGCGGTATCGCTTCACGTACAGATAGATCGCCACGAGGCCGATGGCGATGGCGACGAACGGCATTACCCAGCTCAGCAGGTTAAATCCTTCGGCCGGAGGAACCGCGAGAGCGCGTTTGCCCTCGCGCTTGACGAAGTCGTCGATGACCGCTTCATCCGTCATCCCGGCCGCCTGCATCTTCGCGATCCGTTCCCGCGCCGGAGACGAATAATGGCAGCCGAGCATCTGGCAGGTCGCCACCGTGTTCTTGCAGGAGCCGCACAGACAGGCCAGCGTGCCGCCCACGCGGCGGATGGCGGGCGTCAGCAGGTCAGACGAGCTTTGCGCCAGGCACAGCCCGGCCGCCAGCACGAGAAGCAGCGCCCGCGGACGGGAGGCCGTTGGCCGGCAATGGCCGCCCCACCTGGACAGTTCCTTATGGATTAACCGGCGCATGCTTTTGAACATACCCAACCACCTCGGTGCGCGCATACTGCATGCGCACTTTCGGCGGAATCAGGCAGATGATGGTGCCCGCGATCATCGTCACGAAGCCCACCCAGATCCACGAGACCAGAGGAAACACGTAGGCTTGGATGATCGCCAGGTTGCGGCCGTCGTTGGTGACGCCGGCGAAATTCAGATACAGATCCTCGTTCAGCCGCCGGCGGATGGCGACCTCGCTGGTCGGCTGGCGGCTGGCCTTATACATGCGCTGCTCGGGTTCGAGCGTGCCGGCGAGGCTTTGGCCCGCAAACACGTCGATCCGCGCGCGGCGCCAGGAGTAATTGTCGTTGTCGCCATCCAGCAGATCACGCACCTTCAGCTCGTAGCGGCCGATGGAAAACTTGTCGCCCACGCGGACGTCATTCGTCGAGTCCTTATTGAAGGCGTGGCCGGTGAAGCCGAGGAACAGAAACACGATGCCCATGTGAACGATGTAGCCGCCGTAGCGTCGCGTGTTGCGGTGCGTCAATTCGATCATCGCCGCCGCCAGGTTCTGCCCTGTCCGGGCGGCGATGGCGCGGGCGCCCTTCCAGAACTCCGTCACGACGGTGGCCGTGACGAACATGCACAGCCCGAGCGACATCAACGCATAAAAGTGCCGCACGCCCGCGACCGCCAGCACTGCCATGGTGACCAGAGCCAGCACGCCGGGAATCAGGAAGGCGCGTTTGAGACTCTCTACCGACGACCGCCGCCAGGCAATCAACGGGCCGACGCCCGTCAACAAAAGCAGGAACAGGCCGATGGGGACGTTCACGCGGTTGTAGAACGGCGCATCCACGCTGATCTTCTCGCCGGTGACCGCTTCGGAAATCACCGGAAAGATCGTGCCCCACAGTACGGCGAAGCAGCTTGCCAGCAACATCAGGTTGTTAAACAGGAAGCTCGATTCGCGCGACAGCACGCTTTCCAGTTGCGATTCGCTCTTCAGGTAATCGAGCCGGTCGAGAATGAGATATACCGTGGCCGCAATCCCCACTGCCAGGAACGCCACAAAGTATTTGCCGATGGGCGATTGCGCGAACGCATGCACGCTGCCGACGATCCCGGAGCGGGTGAGGAAGGTGCCGAAGATGCAGAGGAAAAAGGTGGCCGCGATCAGCACCATGTTCCACACCTTCATCATTCCTTTCTTCTCCTGCATCATGACGGAGTGGAGGAAGGCGGTGGCCGTAATCCATGGCAGCAGCGACGCGTTTTCCACCGGGTCCCAGCCCCAATAGCCGCCCCAGCCAAGCACGGCGTAGGCCCAGCCGGCGCCGAGCAGAATGCCGGTGGTCTGGAAGCCCCAGGTGATAATGGTCCAGCGGCGCGTGGTGTGGATCCAGGCGTCGCCCGGCTGCCGCGCGATCAGCGAGCCCATGGCGAACGCAAACGGCACCACAAAGCCGACGTAGCCCAGGTAGAGCATCGGCGGGTGGATGGCCATGGTCCAATACTGGAGCAACGGATTCAGCCCGTTGCCGTCGGGCACTTCCGTGATTCCCCTGCCGACGGCCAGCACCTGGAAGGGGCTTTCGGGAAAGGCGATCAGAATCAGGAAGAAGCACTGCACCCCCATCAGGATCGCCGTGACATACGGCATGATGGTGCGCAGCTTGCGCCGGTTGGTGAACACGACAACGGCGCTGTAGGTGGAGAGCAGAAAGGCCCACAGCAGCAGCGACCCTTCCATACCGCCCCACCACGACGCGAATTTGTAAAGCACGGGCATGGCGCGGTTGCTGTGCGCAGCCACGTAGGAAAGGCGGAAATCGCCGTTGAGCAGGGCATATACCAGCAAGCCGGATGCGAGCGCGAGCAGAAGCCAGATGGTGTAGACGGCGCGCTCAGCGCTCAGCACCAGGAGCGGTTTGTTCTTGAGCTTGCCGGTGACCGATGCGAGCACCGCATAGGCGGACAGGCAAAGGGCCAGCAAGATGGCTACGGCGCCCAGATTCTCCATTCTCGGCTCCTGAGTTCTTAGGACTTTGGGGGATAGACGGGAGCGGCCTGCTGCCCCGGCTTGGCTTCATACTTGGAGGCGCACTTGGCCTGGATGCGGTTGGCGCGGAACACGCCGTCATCGCCCAGTTTCCCGTCGGCCACGGCCTGCGCGCTGTCGCGGAACGTGTCCGGCAGCGGGTCCGAGCCGCTGTACACAACCCGGATCTTCCTGTCCTGCTGCGCCAGCATGAATTCCACTTCCTTGCCCCGGCGCACAATCGAGCCCGGCTCGACATCGCCGGCTACGCGCAGGCGTTTGGTCCTGGCGTCCGGGCCCATTTGTTGGAGCTCAGCCACCGTCTTGTAATAGGACTTGGTCTCGTTGACGCCGCCGACGGCGAGCCAGACCAGCGTGCCGATGATCAGGGCGATCAGCAGGCCAAACTTGACGTATTTGTTCATCGCATCCACCTGAATTCAAGTATAGCGCCTGGATGCGGGTTGAATTTTCAGAGAGTTGCAAAAAGTTGTACATAGCGTCATAAGTACATGCGCATCCGCTCGCTGACGCTCGCGGCTCGGAAGCGCTTTCTGAGCCGCGCGCGTGAGCAAGCGGCTACCTCTGCCGCCGGCCCGAAAACCGCCCGTACAGCGAAGGCATCAGGAACAGATTCAGCACGGTCGAAGTCAGCAGCCCGCCCAGGATCACCGTGGCCATCGGATGCTCGATCTCCTGCCCGGGCTTGTCGCCGGTAATGGCCAGCGGCAGCAGCGCCAGCGCGGTCGCCAGCGCGGTCATCAGAATCGGAGCGAGCCGCTCGCGCGCGCCTTCGAGAATCAGCCCGCGGTCAAATGCGACCCCCTCCACCTGCTCTAAGTGCCGGTAGTGGCTGATGAGCAGGATACCGTTGCGGGCCGCAATCCCGAGCACGGTGACAAAGCCCACCAGCGACCCCAGCGACAACACGCCTCCGGAAAACCACGCGCCGGCGACTCCGCCCACCAACGCAAACGGCAGCGTCAGAAACACCAGCAACGCGACCCGCAGCTTCTCGAAGTCCGCGTGCAGCACCAGGAAAATGCCGAGCAGCGAAACGAAGGCCAGCAGCCTCAGTCTCCGGCTGGCGGCTTCGCGGGCAGCGTACTCGCCGAGAAACTCGGGATGATATCCGCGGTCAAAGGATACCGTCTTCACACGCTGCCCGATCTCCCGCGCCACGCTCCCCAAATCGCGCCCCTTGACGTTGCAACTGACGTCGATTTTGCGCGAGGCGTTCTCATGCGCGACCACGTTCGGAGCCGGTTCGATTCGGAAATCGGCCACCGCGCCCAGCGGAATACTTGCGCCGGAAGGCGTATCGACGCGCAAAGCTTTCAGCGCCTCGAGGTCCTCCCTGGTGTGCGGCTCGCTCCACACGGCCACATCGAAAATCTTCTGGTCTTCATAAATCTCGCCCACCTTGGCGCCTTTGATGAGCGCCATGGCGGTGCGCCGGACGTCCCCGGAGGTGAGTCCGAAGCGGGCCGCGGCATCGGTCTTGACATCGATCACGATTTGCGGCACCAGCACCTGCGGCTCAACCTGGAGCGTGGTCACGCCCTCGACGCCTTGAATGGCGCCGGCCACTTCGCCCGCTTTGCCACGCAGCACATCCAGGTCAGGCCCAAACAGGCGCACCACGATCGCACCGCTGCCTCCGCTGAGCACTTCCTTGATGCGCTCCTTCAGGTACGTCAGCAGATCGCGGTACAGGCCCGGATACCCGTCCACCGCTTCCTGGATTTTCGCCACCGTGCTGCCATACGGCGTCTTGGGATCCAGGCTGATCCACAGTTCGGTGAAGTTCGGGCCCACCACTTCGTCAGCCACCTCCGCGCGGCCGATGTGCGAGCCGAAATTGCGAACGCCGGCAATCGACCGTAGCTCCCTGCTGGCGCGGATCGTGATGCGGCGCATGGCGTCGAGCGATGTGCCGGGCTTCTCCACCCAATGCATCAGGAAGTCATACTCTTTGAAATTCGGAAGAAACTCTTCGCCCAGAAAGGACGCCGCCAGCGCGCTGGCGCCCATCAGAATCACCAGAGCGGCGACGCAAAGCCAGGGCCGGCCGAGTGTCGGTTCGAGCAGACGCACATAGCCGCGCCCCAGACCGGCGGCCAGCGCCGGCTCCTTTTTGACCAGAGACGCGCCCGGCAACAGCAGCAGCGACATCGCCGGCGTCACCGTCAGAGCCACCACCAGCGATGCGGCCACCGCCAGCACATAGCTGATCGCCAGCGGGCGGAAAAAGCTGCCGGCGAGACCTTCCAGGAACAAGACCGGAAGAAACACCAGCGCCACAATGATGGTGGCGTGCACCACCGCGCTGCGGACCTCCATCGACGCGTGCCACACCACTTCCCAGGCCGGTCTGGGGCCGGGCAGAGCGCGGTTCAGGCGCAGGCGGCGGGCGATGTTCTCGACATCGATAATGGCGTCATCCACGACTTCGCCCAAAGCAATCGCCAGCCCCGCCAGCACCATGGTGTTTACCGACATGCCGAAGGCGGTGATCACCATGGTGGCCGCCACCAGCGACAGCGGCATTGCGGTCAGGCTGATCAGCGCCGTTCGCCAGTTCAGAAGGAACAGCAACAGAATCACCGCCACCAGCGCCGCGCCGTAAGCCAGAGCGCGATTCAGATTCTCGAGCGACATCTCGATGAACGTTGCCGGGCGGAAGATCGTCGGGTCCATCTCGACGTCCTTTAAGCCCGGCCGCAGCGCGTCGAGCGTGGCTTCCACGTTGCGGGAGACGTCGAGCGTGTTGCCTGACGGCTGCTTTTCCACGATCAGCAGTAATCCGGGGCCGTCGTTGATGACCGCGTCGCCGATCGGCGCGGGGAAGCCCTCGACGACACGGGCCACCTGTCCGATCAGCAGCGGCGAGCCATTGCGAAAGGCCACCGGCGTCCGCGCCAGGTCCTCCGGCTGGCGGATGCTCGAGGTGTGCATCACAGGCAGCCGCTGGTTTGCCGTGTCGACGAAGCCTCCGGGCGCGGGGGCGGCCGCCTGCTGGGCCGCTCGCATCACCTGGTCCAGCGTCACGCCGAAGTTCCGCAGCCGCTCGGGATCCACCAGCACCTGAATCTGCCGGTCGCGTTGTCCCCAGATGGCGACATTGGCCACGCCGGGGATGGCCATCAGCCGCGGCCGCACCGTCCATCGCACCAGCGTCGTCAGCTCCATCTGCGACAACTTCGTCGAGCTGACGCCGATCTTCATCACACGGCTGGTCGAGGAAAGCGGCGAAAGAATCACCGGGCGGCCGGCGGCGGCGGGCAGTTGCCCGGCGGCCAGATGGATCCGCTCGGCCACCAACTGGCGGACCATCATCAGGTCGGCGCCCTCGCGAAACAGCATCACGACGCTCGAGAGGCCCAGAACACTTTTCGAGCGCAATGTTTTCAGCCCAAGCACGCCGTTGACCGCGTTTTCAATCGGCACTGTGATCAGGCTTTCCACCTCCGGCGTCGACAGGCCGGGCGCTTCCGTCTGGATCTCGACCAGCGGCGGCGCGAATTCCGGGAAGACGTCCATGGGCGCTTTGCGGATCGCGTCCCAGCCCCAGACGAGCAGGAACGCAGCCAGCGCGATCACGACAAAACGCAGTCGCAGAGCGGTGCGGATCAGCCAGCCCATCTATTTCCCCGCTCCGAATTCCGTGCCGAACAGCTCGGCGGCGCCGGTGGTGACGATTCGCGCGCCCGTCTGAAGGCCGCGAGCAATGTAGGCGCGCCCTCCGGCGATCCGCTCGACTTCGACGCGCCTTCGCGCGTAGGCCTGCGGGCCCACTTCCTCATAGACCCAGGCGCCGCCATGAATGTCGTAGACAATCGCCTCGGAGGGAACCTGCACGCGCGTTCGCGTATTTTCCGATTCGAGCCGCACTTCGAGCCGCTCTCCCGGACGAAACGCGCCCGAGCCGCTATCCAGCGCGTAGTAGAGATCGACGGTGGCCGCGTTGGGATCCGCCGTCGGAGGCGCTGCCACCGGGGGCAGCGTGATCTCGACGGCGCCGCTGGCCGGCCGCCTCACACGCGCTCCGGCGTCGCGGCGTACGCTCGCCAGCTCTCCCGAAAAAACAAGCGCCTTCACCCACAATCTGCTCCAGTCCGCGATTTCGCAGACCGCGGCGCCGCCGGTGACGCTCTGCCCGGACTGCGCCGTCACCTGCCGCAGGAACCCATCGGCGGGCGCGCGGACGGCGATGCTGACATCGGCGTCCAGAGCCGCTTTCAGGATGGCATCCAGTTTGCCTTGCGCGGCGTCCACTGCGGCCTTCGAGGCAAGCATCTCGCCGTTGGCGTCGTCCACCGCGCGGCGGCTCCCGGCGCCGTCTTCCAGCATCTTCTGAGCGCGGCGCAGGCGGATCTGGGCCGCGTCAAGCCGCGCTTTGGCTGCATCCAGGTCCGCTTTCGCCTGCCCTTGCAAGTTGCGCTCCGGCGCCAGGAACGGGCGCAGGGTGAACAGCGTCTCGCCTTTTCTGACGGCCCGGCCGATCTCGAACGAGGCGCTCAGGATGGTCCCGCCGGCGGGCGCTGTGACCACGTACACCTGCCCCGGCGGCAGCACCACTTCGCCAGGATACACCCGCTCGCCGGGCATCTTGCCGAGTGAAGCCTGCACCGTTGAGATGCCGAGCCGCTCGGCAGCCCTCGCCGTCAGCCGCACCGTCGCCAGGTCCTTCTCCTGAATGCCGCTGTTGGAAACTCTGGCCGCAGCCGGAGGCTTCGCGGCGGCCGCCTTGGGATTGTCCTGCCCGCAGCCATGCAGGATGAGCAATGCGGGAATGCACAACACCCGCTTCACAGGTTCCTCCCGATGGCTCGCTCGATTTGTGCGCGCGCCCGCCGCAGCTCGGCTTGCGCTTCCAGAATCCGCAGCCGCACGTCGAGCTCGCGGCGCGATGCCATCACCAGGTCGAGACGCGAAACATCGCCGCTTTGTAACGCGCTTTCCACCAGCCGCCGGCTTTCGATGGCCAGCGGAAGCACCTCTTTCTCCAGCCGCTCAATCACCGCTTCCGCCTGCCGCAAGCCGCCCTCCGCTTCCACTACTTCGAGAGCAACTTGAAAACGCCTGGCGGCGTAATTCTTCACCGCTCGCTGGATTTCGGCTTCGGCGATCGCCACCTGCCCCTGATTTCGATGGAAGATCGGCAGCTCGATATCCAAACCCGGTCCGCTCAGAACGCCTTTGTCGCCGATCTCCTTCGCGGAAAACGAAGCGCCCAGCAGCAGAAAGCGCTTCTTCTCCCAGCCGGCTTTTTCGGTGGCATAGCGGATCGTGAGCTCGGCTGACCGCAGATCGGGGCGGTTCGACAAGGCTGCTTCGACCAGATCCTGCTGGGCGGACATCGACGCCGCGCGATCCTCGGCGGCGGCTCGCAACTCACCGGGCGGCGGTGGCGCATTCATGAGCCGCAACAGGCGCTTGCGCGCCTGATCGAGGATGGCCCGCGCACGCGACTCCGTTTCGCGGAGGCCGGCTTCATCGGCTTGCGCCAGTGTCACCTCGAGGCGCGAGCCATCGCCCGCTTCCAGCTTCTTGGCCGTCAGGCGCGCGATTTCAGCCGCATTCTCGAGCATGGCCGCAATCAGCGTCGCCCGGCGCTGCGCCAGCCATAACTCGGCATGCGCCAGCTTCACGTCGCGGGCCAGGTCAAGCCCCGTCTGGACCAGGGCGGGGCCGGCCTGCTCGATGGCCGCCTGCGCGACCCGGACGCGCGCCGGCCGTTGAATCAGCGATTCAAGCGGCGCCTGCAACAGCAGCTCGAAGGGCTTTGATCCGACGGGAAACAGAACCCCGAGACGCGGATTGCGCAACAGCCCGGCTTCGATCAGATCGGCGCGAAGCACACCGAGCGACGCCAGCGCCGCATCGAAGGCCGGGCTATTGGCAAGAGCAGTCGCCACCGCATCAGTTTCCGTGAGCGGGCCGCTCACGCCAGCGGGGCCGGTGATGCCGAGGCGCCGGCGTACGTCAGCGCTGATTTTGTCCCGATCCGCATCGACGCCGGCCGCGCTCGCCGGCGTCACGGCAAGAACAAGCAACAAGATCCATCGAGGCATGGCTCTCATAAGGTAGCGCAGGCACTCTTTTCCAATCGAAGGATGATCCTGAAGGGTGCTACGTTTCGCATCCTTCGTATGCCGTCATCTCATGTTGCGAGTATGCCTGCGTGCGCCGCACGGCGCCCGACAACAACCCGTGAAATCTCCTCGCCCGACATCCGGTCTGGCTGATCGCCACTCTTCATCCGCACGATGTCAATCCTACATCGATTGGTCGATCGGCCGCAGATGCGGACACTGGCTTGCTGCCCAGCCGCATCTCTATCCAACAGCGCACGATCCCGGCGATGGGCTCCCGCAACAGGCTCTCGCCACGGCGGACCAACCACAGTCCATCCCAAGTGACCACCGAGGGCTG
>JACQDF010000262.1 GCA_016201205.1 Acidobacteriota bacterium | reverse complement strand
GACGTTTCGGTTCGTCACCTATGCGATCAACTCAACGCTACCGAGACCCTCTTCCCGGGCACTGACCTGCGCCTCCTGTACAAACTTGGCTCGAACTAATTTCCTTGGAGATCAGGATGTCTGAATCTCCAGCGGCCCGGCCACATTCTTCACATCCACTTCGCCGATGTCATGATGAATCACCAGGCGCGTGCTCCTCGGAACCCGGATGCAATACTCGAGGTCCAGATTCGTCTTGCCTCGCAGCGGCCGGGAGAGGCTGCGCGACGGATATCGAGTCGCAATCCGCAGCTCGCTTGCGCCGGTTTTCTCCGCCCGCACCGACACCTGCTCGAGCAGCCGCCGTCCCTCGCGTTCATCCCGCTGCCGGTAGCTGCGCTGTGTCTTCTTCACCAGCCGGATCTCGACCTCCGCCCGGTCCCAGCCCTCGACCGCCAGATCACCGAAGGAATCGTCGATGTGGATGGCGCCGGCCGCGGCAAAAGGAACCGTTTGCTTTTCTTCAGCTTCCACTTTGTGGCCGCCGTCCGCCGCCGCCAGCGCAGGCAGGAGCAGCAACGCCGTTCGCACACACCACGCCATAGACACCTCCCGTCAACATAAGGTACGCCGGTCTGAGCGGCAAAGTTCCCCCTGAATCGCTGGACGCTACTGAAGCATCCCCAGGGCGCTTCCCAACTGTTCGAGAAGCTCCGCCGGGGCAGGATTCTCCTTCAACGGCGCTCTCAAGACGCCGGCCGGGGTGAACTGTGCGCCCGGGGTCCCCGCCACCAGCTCCATCAGCTTCTCCGGCTTCACCCGCGCTTCGCCGTGAAACTTGAGATTCAGCATGCCGCTGCGCCGCTCCACCGTCTCGATTCCCAGCTTCTCAGCCAGCGACTTGAGAACCGAGAACCGCACCAGGTTCCGCACGCCTTCCGGCGGCGGCCCATAGCGGTCCTCCATCTCCGCCAGCACTTGCCGCGCCTTCTCCTCATCCCCTGCATCGGCGATCCGCTTGTACGCCCGCAGCCGCTGATGCTCATCGGCGATGTAGTCCGGCGGGATGCGGATGTCCAGCCCCAGGCTGAGATTCGAGCGGATCTCCAGTGGCAACTGCTCACCCTTCATCTCCCGCACCGTCTCGTCGAGCAGCCGCACGTACGTGTCATAGCCGACCGCCTCGATGTGGCCGTGCTGCTCGCCGCCCAGAAGATTGCCCGCGCCGCGCAGCTCCAGATCGAGCGCCGCGATCTTGAATCCCGCTCCCAGATCGCTGAACTCGCGCAACGCCGCCAGCCGCTTTCGCGCCACGTCGCTCAACGCCTTGTCCGAAGGGATCAGCAGATACGCATACGCCCGCCGGTTCGACCGGCCTACTCGCCCCCGGAGCTGGTACAGCTCGCTCAACCCGTAGCGCTCCGCGTTCTCGATGAGGATCGTATTCGCCAGCGGAATGTCCAGCCCGTTTTCCGCAATGGTGGTGCAAACGAATACGTCGTGCTCGTGCCGCATGAACTTGAGCAGCGTCTTCTCCAGATCCTCCTCGCCCATCTGGCCGTGCCCGACGCCGATGCGCGCCTGCGGCGCCAGCTCCTGCAAGAAAGCCGCCCGCGCCCAGATGGTGTCCACGCGGTTATGAATGAAGTAGACCTGCCCGCCGCGCCCGATCTCCTGCTCGATGGCCGCCCTGATCAGATCCGGCTGGAAATGCGCCACCACCGTGTGAATCGCCAGCCGGTCTTTGGGGGGCGTCTCGATGACGCTCATGTCCCGCAAGCCCACCAGCGACATATGCAGCGTGCGCGGAATCGGCGTCGCGGACATCGTGAGCACATCCACGTCCTTGCGGAGCTGCTTCAGCCGCTCCTTGTGCCGCACGCCGAAGCGCTGTTCTTCGTCCACCACCAGCAGCCCGAGATCGCGGAACTCGACGTCCTTGGACAGAATGCGATGCGTTCCGATCAGGATGTCGACCTTGCCCGCAGCCACGTCTTCCAGCACCTGCTTCAGCTCTTTGGGAGAGCGGAAGCGGCTGGCCAGCTCGACCCGCACCGGGAACGGGGCAAACCGCCGCTTGAACGTCTCGTAGTGCTGGTAACTCAGCACCGTGGTCGGCGCCAGCACCGCCACCTGCTTGCCGTCTCCCAGTGCTTTGAACGCCGCCCGCATGGCGATTTCCGTCTTTCCGAATCCCACGTCGCCGCACAACAGCCGGTCCATCGGATGCGCGGTCTCCATGTCGCCTTTGATTTCTTCCATGGCCGTGAGCTGATCAGGCGTCTCGGCGAACTCGAAGGCTTCTTCAAACTCGTTCTGCCAGTTGCTGTCCGCGGAGAATGGAAAGCCCTCGACCATCTTGCGCTCGGCACAGAGCTTCAGCAGCTCGTCCGCCATATCGCGCAGCTTCGCCTTCACCCGGCTCTTTGTTTTCGCCCAGGTGGCGCCGCCCATCCGGTCCAGCGCCGGCGCGTTCCCGTCGCCCGCTCCGCGGTATTTCTCGATCAGGTCCAGACGCGTCAGCGGCACGTACAGCTTGGCTTCCCCGGAGTACTCGATGAGCATGAAATCGCCGCGCAGATCGCCCTGGCCTAATTCGCGGATTCCCAGGAAGCGGCCGACTCCGTGAATCGAGTGCACCACGTAATCGCCTTCCTTCAGATCCGCCATGTCGAACCGGAACGCGCCCGCCGCTCCTTTGGCCGCTCCCGGACGGGCCACCAGATCCGGCGCGTCGAACAGGTCTTCCGAGCCGATGATCGTGATCTGCGCTTCCGGCAGCGCCACCCCGCGCCGCACATTGCCTTTGACCACGTACGTGCTCACGCCGGGCCCGGCGGTGTAGAAACGCTCGACCAGGTACTCGGGAGCCGCTTCATTCGGATCGATCCCCAACTGGAACGGCACGGAACACTCGCCCAGGATGTCGGCGAGCCGCTCCACCTCCCCGGTCGAGGATGCAAAGAACACGACGCGATTCCCCCGCTCGACCATCGACCGGCTCTCGGCTGCCGCTACTTTCCAGTTGCCGTGGAACGCCATCGAGGGCCGCGAGGGGATGTGCCAGCGAGCGCCTTCCACGCCCGTCAGCTCGAGCTCCCGGAGCAGCAGCCGCGAGTAGCTTCGCCACGCCTGCTCGAGCGCCTCCCAGGAGAAGTAATTCAGCTCCGGCGGGCAGGCTTCACTCGAGTGCTGCTCCAGCCGCTTGGCGAACCGCTCCGCTCCGGCTGCGATCTGCTCCGGCTCATCGAGCACGACAACCGTGTGGTCCGCCAGCTCCGCCAGATTCGCCGTGCGAACCCGTGCCTTGGCCGCGTGGAACTCCCAGCCGGGCTCGAGCTCCCAGCCGCCCGGATCCGCCGCCAGCTCGCGCGTCCGCGGCAGCTCCGTCAGCGGCAGGATCGTGCAATCTTCCACTTTCAGCACCGATCGCTGCGATTCCACGTCGAACCGGCGCAGGCTTTCGATCGTGTCTCCGAAGAACTCGATGCGCACCGGTTTGGAGGACTCCGGCGGAAATACGTCCACGATGCCGCCGCGCTGCGAGAAGTCGCCCACCATCTCCACCGGCTCGCGCTTCTCGTACCCGATCGACTCCAGATACGCGGTGAATTCATCGAGCGGAATCTCTTCATGGACCCGCAGCGTGACCGTAAGCTGGCGGTAGAACTCACGCCTCTCCGCTCTCCACAGAGCTGCCGCCAGCGGCGCCACCGTGATCGACGCCCGCCCGGTCGCCATTCTCCACAGCGCGACCGCGCGTTCCTCGCGGATTTCGGTGTGGGGCGACAGCTTCTGCCCGGGCAGCACGTCAAAGGCGGGGAGCAATTGCGTCCGGCCGCCGGCCCGCGCCGGAACAAGCAAGCGGAAGAATGTTTCGATTGTTTCCGCCAGCGCCTCCGCCTGCTTGACCGATTCGGTCACCACCAGCAGCGGCCGCCCGGCCGCCTGCCACAGCAGCGTCAGGTGCAGCGCTTTGGCCGTTGTTGTCAGCCCGGAGAGCTCCGCCGCCGCGCCCGGCGCACCGAGCGCCTTCACCAGCTCGGCGAAGGCCGCCGTCCGGCCCGGTTCCTGCAACAGGTCTCGAATCGCGGGATTCGTCAAGGCTGCCGTCTTACTATTTCTTCCACCATGCCGGTGGTGGAATAGCCCGGCTCGAGCGGCAGCGCCAGGACAGTGCCGCCGGCCGCCTCCACTTCTTCGCGCCCGGCGATGAAATGCGACCAGTCCGCCCCTTTAATCAGCACATCGGGCAGCACCATGGAAATCAGCTCACGGGGCGTGTCTTCCTCGAACAGCGTCACCGCATCCACCGCTTCGATGCCCAGCGCCACCGTCACCCTCTCCCGCTCGTTCAGAAAAGGCCTCGATGGCCCCTTGAGCCGCTGCACACTCGAATCCGTGTTCAGCGCCAGAATCAGCACGTCGCCGAGCGAACGCGCCTTCTCGAGCAGCCGGATGTGACCCGGATGCAGGATGTCGTAGCAGCCGTTGGTGAACACAACTTTTCGCGCTTGCTCTTTCCACTTCGCGCGCGCCTCGATCAGCTCGCCCCGGGTGTAAAACCGTCCCATCCCCACGCAATGTAGCATGCCTCAGCCGGCTTCGGCCGGGGTCCGCAATGGTCAAGGGTTCGCCTGCGCGGGAATCCGGACGACGGTCAGATTCCGCAGCGTCACTGTTTCGCTCGTCGAGGTTGTCATCTGCCCGAACACCTCGACGGTGACATCTCCGGCCGCCAGTCCTGTGCTCGAGCCCGTTCCGCTGGCCGCCAGTGACACCGTTCCCCAATTCTCCCAGCTCCACCAGATGCTGCTGCCTTGCGGGATCACTTCCGTGCGGCCGTAGATGCCCGTTTCCGGGGCCGCGCCGCTTCGAACCGCCAGCGCCGTTCCAATCCAGTAGGCGGCAAAGCTGAACGCGGCGCCCACTCCCTCGTGCGACAAGTCGTAGCGCACATCGAAGCGGTCGCCGCCACGCAGCATGCCCGAAGGAATGCGGCAGCGGCCAAGAGAAACGGGAGTAGTCGAGTTGGTTGCCGAGCCGGCAATCGAGCAGATTACCTGCGGAAGCGTGTGGGTCTGTGCGGCCTCGTACGTTTTTCTCGCCTGCTCCGTCGTGTTGTACCAGTGATCACCATTGCCGGGGCTGGCCGGATCCGCTGTGCCGCCCGTCTCCTGCCAGGCCGCCTTCGTGCCCGTTGCCGCCTTCACCGAGAGCGCCTGCAAACTTCCGTCCGCCTCCACCTTCGCCAGATCGGTTCCGCTGTAGCCCTGCCAGCGTTGCAAGGCCGTTGTCTGCTGGCCGGCGCCCGCTCGCACGGTCACGGTCGTTTCCCCCGTCCCGGCCGCGGAATCATAAACCATCAGCGTGGAAGCGGGCGCATCCACGCCGACGCCCAATCGCCTGGCGGCGTTGTCCCAGATCAGACGCGTGCTGTTGTGCGCCAGGCTCCCCGATCCATCGACGAAGGGAATCGCGCCTGCCGGAAATCCCGTGAACAGGCAGGCATTCCAGACGGCATCGGAACCGTTCGACGTCAGGCAGCGGTTTGCCGCCCCCAGCGACAGCCGCGACCACAACGTCGGCGACGTGCCAATGCCCACAATCAAGTCCCCGCGCGAGACGACGCCGGGATTGCTGTCGAAGTGCGCTCCCGCCAGCAGACCATGGGTGGCCGGCGGCCGGGCGTTCGTCATCCGCGTATCCTGGTCCGTCACAAACCGGTTCGTGTTTGAAGGCGAGCCGGCGGTTCCGGCCAGCGCCGCCTTCTGCTCAGCCGTCGGATCGTTCACCGCGCTATGCGTGGGGAAGGTCAGCGCAAGTTTGGATTCTCCGATCGCCGCATTCGGTGCGATGTGCATATCACTGACGGCCCCCGGAGCGATGTTCGGCGAAGGATAGTAGCCCGTGAGCGCGCCCCCCGCTTGTCCGCCCGTCTGCCCCGACGATCCTGCCAGCCGGAACGACGCCAGCAGGAGGTCGCCCGCTTGTGGGATCGACGCCGCCTGGAACGTGATCACGTTGCCGCTGAGCGTGTAGTCGGTGGCCGTCCGTTGCAACACCCCGTTGCGGTAAAACTGCAAGCTCGACGCCGGATCCGGCGGATTGCTCAGTGTGAACGCCGCGTTGGTCCCGTTTACCTGTCCGGCTGGAGTTTCGTTATCCACAAACACCGGGCTGATCGAGACGTCGCAGGGACCCGATGTCCCGTTGACCCGAACACAATCGGTGGGCTGCCCGGTCGCGGAATCCACTGTGCCGGTGGAATTGATTACGGCCGCTCGCGACGCCGCGAAGCCGAGCCCTTTCCGTGGACGCGCCGTCAGCTCGTCTGTCAATCCCACCACGTCGGTGATTTGCACCGGCCCGGTATTGTTGGCTCCGCTCACCGGCGCTCCGGCCACCGGAGGACCCACCAGGCGAACGTCCTTCAATTTGAGCGACGTCGTGCTGGGGCTGACCGCCCAATACTCGACGAATTGAATGCGGCCGTTGCTGTTGTACCGCACCAGGTAATAGGCGCCGGCCGACGCCGTCGTTGTCGGAACCAGCGAAACTTTCAGAACGCCGTCCACGATGCGCACGTTTTTGCTGTAAGCGGCGACTGTCGATGCGTCCGCCGCCAGAAAGCTTCGCCACTCGATCATGGCGATCCCGCTGAACCGCTGCCCGTCGGCCCGGTACACCGTATCCTCGACCGTCGTCAGTTGCGGCTGCGCATACGCTGCCGCGCACACCAGCCAGGCGAGGGTGAGCACACCCCGACTTCGCACTCCATCCATGGTTGTCCTCCAGGGAATCCCCCGGGCCGGAATCGGCCCGGTTACGGGTGAGATGGCCCCGTTCGGTTTCAGCTTACCCGGCGAACTTCTCCGGCCCTCCCCTGAAAACGCACCCCGGGCAAGGACAAATCCAATGAGTTCTGAAGATTAGGCGCTGTTGAGGAACCTGCGAATCGCTTGTGACTGCCTATTTCGCCAGCCACCATTTCATCGTCGCCGTCACTGTTCCGGCCGCATCCCAGTGCGACCAGTGGCCGGCGTTGGGCAGCGTCACCAGCATGAGAGGCGCGTCCACCCATTTCCAGGTGTCGTTCAGCGCCCCGGGCAGCAGGGCGGTGTCCTTGAGACCGTGAAACATGAGCACCGGCGCTTTGATATTCGGCAACGTGCCCGCGGCGCTCTGATACGGCTCGCGCGGATAGTTGCGCTTATAGTAGTTGAGCATCGCCTCGAAGTCCGAACGCTTGAACGCCTCGGTGTACTTTTCGCGCTCACTCTCCGGCGCCAGCCGCGCCAGCCCTTCCGCGGTCAGCTTCAGATGCGCGCCCTCCTGCTGGAAGTTGCGCGCATACTGGCTGTTTTTCTGCTGATCGGCATTGTTTGCCAGCTCCCGCCGCAGTCCGTTCAGGTGCGGCAGATTCACGATGATGAGCTTCTCGACCATCTGCGGCTGAAACGCCGCCAGCGACCACGCCACCGCGCCGCCCCAGTCATGCCCCACGATGATCGCCTTGTCCTTGCCCAGGTGCTTGATCACCGCCGCCACGTCGCTCACCAGCAACGCCATGTCGTAGTTCTCGACGCCCTTCGGCTTGTCGGACAGGTTGTAGCCGCGCTGGTCGATGGCCACCACCTGGAAGCTGTCCGCCAGCCCTTCCATCTGGTGACGCCACGAATACCAATAGTCGGGAAACCCGTGGATCATCAGCACCAGCGGCCCGCGCCCCAAGCTCGCGTAGTGGATCTTGACCCCATTGCTCTCCGCGTACCCGTGCTCGGCTTTCTGGTCCAGATCGGCCGCCAGCCCCGCCGTCGCGCACAAACCCACGAGCATTGCCCTTCTCATGCCTGCCCCTCTCTTACTGCAATTTCCCCCGCCCCGCCACGCGCCATGTCTCGATCACTTCCTCGCCCCGGATGCCATACACCTGCTCATGAAGGTTCATCGCCACGCAGATGTGGTTGGGGATGATCCGAACGCGGCCTCCCACGGAGAACTCCTCTCTCACATTCCTCAAATCGATGTAGCCGTGCTCTTCGTTCATTTTGGAAAAGACGGCATCCGGCGCATCCACGACGTATCCAAAGCTCACTTCCGAAGAGCCCACCAGCCGGTCGGAAGAGAACGTCTTCGAGCCCCCGTCGATGATCATCTGCTTCGGACGCGACGTGGAAACCACCGTCGTCAGAAGGAATGCCGCACAATCCTCGAGCGAGCATCCGCCGCCAAACCAGGTGTTCTTGTCGTTGAAGATGTAAGTTCCCGGCCGGATCTCGGTCAGCCCCGCCACCCGGTGCGAATGGAACAGCAGCGGCGTCGAGCCTCCGCTGACGATATTCAACGGCAATCCGGCGCGTTTCCAATCGGCTGTCATTTGCTGCACCAGCGCCGACAATTCCTCGATCTTCTCTTCTTCCTCTTCCGCGCTCCGGATGTGTCCCGGATAGAACATGATCCCTTCCAGGCGCAGCCAGGGCAGCCGCGCGATGTGCCTGCCGAGCGCGATCAGCTCTTCGCCCGGCGAGACGCCCACCCGCCCCAGTCCGACATCGGCTTCCGCCAGCACGCTGATCTCGACTTGCCCCTCCCGGGCTGCGTCGGAAAGCTGGCGCGCCGCGAAACCGCTGTCCAGCCCTACCGTGAGGCGCGTCTTGTGCGCCACTTCGACCAGCCGCTCCAGCTTCCGCCGCCCGATGATCGGATAGGCGATCAGCAGATCCGCCGGCGCCGCCTCGAGCATCACTTCCGCCTCGCTCACCTTGGCCACCGTGACGCCAGCCGCCCCCAGATCCATCTGCTTGCGGGCCAGCGCCGGGATCTTGTGAGTCTTGGTGTGCGGCCTCAGCCGCAAATCATGCGAGTGAGCGTAGTCGGCCACCCGGCGCAGGTTCCGCTCCATGATGTCGAGATCAATGATCAGCGCTGGGGTTTCCAGCTCGGAAATCCGCATGAGCTATTGATGGAACTCGAGCGTGATCTTGCCCGCCGGCCCGGTGTAGGTGAGCGCCAGGTCTTTGGCCTTGTGTTTTCCGTCCAGCGGGAAGTACAGCAGCCCTTTCACCGGCTCGGTTGTCTCTTTTTCCGGCAAGCCCTTCTGCTTCAGCACGGCCAGCAGCGGGTTCTCTTTTTCCTTATCGCTGTTCTGCATGGCCGCGTCGGGCGTGCCCGCAGGCCCGGCCGCGTTTCCGATCCCGCCCCCATCGCCCCCCATCCGCCGGGGGGGGACCGCCGCCGATGCCTCCCCAGATGGGGCCGCCCCGGTCACCCATGATCGCTCCGCCTCCTCCGGACTCAGACAACTGAAGCCCGCCCTTGCCAGCGATCTGCGACGGCGCGAATGGCTGCGATTTCTGCCCATCCTTGTACGAGCGGAGCAGGAAATCGTCCTTCGAGATCGCCACTGGCTTTCCCCCTCTGGGCGAGACGCTGACTTCGAGCACCACGATCGACGCGCCCGGGTCCGCGCCCAGAGCCTGCTTCACTTCGTCTTTGGTGATGTATGCGATCGCTTGCAGCGACATCCTGTCGTTGGCGCCCTGACCTGTGATCGGCTTCTTGTCCGCGCCCAGCAGCAAGCCAGTGAAACACACAAGGGCTATCCGGTAGAGCATAAAGCACCCTGCTCGATTATACGCCGTCCGCGAATCTAGAACACCAGCCGCATCCCCACTTGAATCGTGCGTGCTCCGGCGCCCTCGGCCCCTTGCGTCGACGTGATCCGCCCGAAATTGGCCGCGGCCAGATTGCGCGCCGGAATCGCATAGTTGGGGTGATTCAGCGCGTTCTGGAATGAGCCCTCCATCTGCACATACATCGTCTCGCGGATGTGCAGCCGCTTCATCAGCTTGGTCGATACGATCTGCGTGCCCGGGCCGATCAGCGCGTTCGGACCCGCGAAGCCGAACCGGCCGATGTTGCTCGGCGTCGTCGTGAAGGCCACCCGGTCCATCCAGACATTCAGCGTGCGCTGCGATGGGTCCAGGTTGCCGTAGCTTGTCCCAGCATAATCCGGCCTGTCATTGGCCCGCGAGTCCACGTTGGTGGCGCTCGGATCGGTGCGGCCGCCGGTGATTGGAGTGAAATAAGGGCCGGTCTGGAACAGGAGAATGCCGGAGAGCGTCCAGCCGCCGGCGATATATTGCGCCAGCTTCTCAGTGCCTTGCCCTGCCGGCTTCCCACGGCCATAGGGGATGTCCCAGTAGAACGTGGTCAGCCAGCGATGCCGCCGCGTCGGCCCCACATTGCCGTAGTCAATGCCGAGGTTGAAGCGATCCGTCGGCACCGAGCCGTTCTCGCCGGCAAAACCGGTTCCGTCCGAGCCCGTCGAGTTGCTCAGATTCTTCGCCCAGACCCACGAGCTCTGGAATTGCAGCCCATGCGAGAAGCGCTTCTGCATCTCGACGGTCATCGAATTGAACTTCGCTGAAGGCCCGGTGTCCCGGCTGTAGACGATCGCCCAGTTCGGATACGGCCGCGACCGGCTGGCCACACTGTAGCCGGCCGTGTTTACGCGCACCTGGTTCAGATCCGGGCTGGCGAACAGTTTAAGGGAGTGGGACCCGGTGTAGGTGACCCGCAGGCCCGTATTCCAGCCCAAATCGCGCTCGATGGTGAAGTTCCACTGCTGCGCGTAAGGATCCGGCGCATGCAGTTCATTGCCGCGCCGGAAATCCGCATTGCCAACCGCGGCAACAACGCCGATGCCCGTTCCAAACGGATTCGGGAATGTGTACACAGGCGGGCCGCTGGCGCTTCGCGAATTGGTGAACGTGCGCGTGTCGGAGGTGTGGATGCCGACGAGCGAATAGAACACCGAGCCGAGAATCGTCACATAGTAGACGCCATAGCCGCCCCGAATCACTGTCTTGTTGCCGAAGGGACGCCAGGCGAAGCCGACCCGCGGCGCCCAGTTGTTCCTGTCAGGAAAGCGAAGCGTCTCCGGCCAGCCTGCTTCCTTCGCCGTGATGATCGGGGTATTGCCAATCGAAGCGCGGAAGCCGGGCGCCGTCAGCGCCAGCGACTTCTCGTTCGGGACGATCACCCGCCCGCCCGCGAAATCGCGGTCGAAATTGGCTAATTGCAGCGTGCTGTCGTAGAACGGCGGATGGTATTCCCAACGGATGCCCATGTTCAGCGTCAGCCGCGAGTTCACCTTCCAGTCGTCCTGCACATAGTAGCCTTGATGCCACGTATCGCCGTCGATATCGGGTCCCGTGTTGGCGAACCGCGTTCGCTGCGGATACCCCAGCAGAAAGTCCGCCATCGCATCACCGGAGAACAGGCCGTTGAAGCGGTATTCGCCCAGGTCATCTCCGGAAAAGAAGGATACGTTGTCCGTCGTGCGCAGCCAGCGCACGTCGAAACCCGCCTTGATCTGATGCCTCCCTCTGTTCCAGATCACGTTGTCGAGGAACTGAATCGTCTTGCTGAGCTGGGTGAAGCCGCGGCTGGTTCCAGTGCCGGCGAAGCCGGTGATCCCGAAATCCGGCACGCTGGCCACTTTCGGCGGATCCGGCCGCAGGCCTTGAATGCCCAGATCCTTCACCAGCGCCGGTCCGTCAAAGCTCGCGCCGTTCGGGCCGAAGTCCACTTTCCGGGGCCGGTCTGTAATGCCGAACCGGAATTCGTTCAGCAGATTCGGCCGGATCGTGAAGTTGTCGGAAATGGAAACCGAGCGCGCCGTTTCCGGCGTCCGCGAATCGCCGAGCGTCGTCAGGGAAAACGGAGAGGACCGGACGATGTCTTTATACGAATAGCGGCCGAACATCTGGTGGCGGTCGCTGAAATTGTAGTCTCCCCGCAGATCATATTGATCGTTGGTGTTGCCGGCGGGCAGCGTCAGCCGGTAATTGAATGTCGAGATGTCCTCTCCGGCGACACTCTGCCTTGGATAAAGGCGCTCCAGCGTCTTGGACGAGACCGGGCTGATGCGGTTTGCAGGAAGGATCTTGCCGGGAAACGGCTGGTAGTTGTTCAGCGGATCGTTCACCGGATTCCGCGAAGAGGCGAGATTGCCTGAACGAAAACTGTCCGGCGGCACCGTGGTGTTGATGCTCGACTGGGCCCGGAAGCGCAGGCCCTCGTAAGCGCCAAGGAAGAAGGCCTTGTTGCGCTTGATCGGGCCCGAGAAAGTCCCGCCAAAATCGTTCGAGACCTTGAAGGGAGCGGCGCGCACGGAGAACGTGTCGCGTGCGTCAAACGCGCCGTTCTGGTGATACCAGAACGCGCTGCCGTGGAGTGCGTTCGTTCCGCTTTTCGAGGTCGCCGTCACATCCCCCGCCTGCCAGAACTCGGCGCTGTTGCTCACCGAGCTGACGCGCAATTCATCGATGATGTCCGTCGACGGGAACGCCTCCGAGAGGATGCCGTTGCTGCGCACGTTGATGATCGAGATGCCGTCCACCGAGGCCGTCGCCATGAATGGCATGGCCCCCGCCAGCGAGAGGCTGCCGCCGCCGGCATCCGGCTGCACCTGAGGCGCAAGCGAGATCGACGCAAAGATCGTGTTCGTGCCGCCGGCGCGGAAGTTGACCGGCAGATTCTGAATCTGGGCGTTGTTGCGCGAGTCCACCACCGTCGCCACGTCCGTCGTGATCACCTGGCGCGCCGCCACCACCTGCACTTCCGTGGTCGTCGAGCTGACCTCCATCTGCCGGTCCACGCGGGCCACCTCACGGGCGCGCAGAACCACGCCTTGCACCACCGACTTTCGGAAGCCGGAGACCTCGAATTCGGCATCGTAAGTGCCCGCCTCCATGTTTGGCAGCGAGAAATTGCCCACCGTGTCCGTCACCGTCTTGCGAACCTCGCCGGTCGCTTTGTTTGTGACGGTGACCGCCACGCTGGCAATCACGGCGCCCGAGGCATCCGTGACAGCGCCGCGGATTTCGCCATACGTGGACTGCGCCGCAACCGGAAGGGCAGCGGCTATCAGAATCAGCAACAGACCAACCAGATTTCTCACTTGCAACCTCCTGAATGACCTCTCTAATTGCCTTACACTACCATGCATGGGCGCTTGCTCACATCCCTACCACGCCTGACGGTACAGATACAGCAGGTCTTCCACACTGCACGGACGCGGATTCGACGGATGGCAGCCGTCCTCGAACGCTTTTTTCGCCAGTCCCGCCAGCGCGGATTCCGGAATGCCGTAATCCCTGAGCCGCTGCTGGATCCCGCAGATCCTGTTCAATTCGCGCGTCCGCTCGATCAGGTCCACGACGCCCGCCTGCCGCGCCAGCTTTTCCAGCCGCTCTTGGCCCACTTCGCGATTAAATTCGAGCACGTAGGGCAGCAGCACCGCGTTCGCCGTCCCATGATGCATTCCGAACTCGGACGAAAGCGGGTGCGCCAGAGAATGGGTCGCCCCCAAACCCTTCTGAAACGCCATCGCGCCCATCATCGATGACATCATCATCGCCCCTCGCGCTTCCAGATCCTTCGGATTCGCCATCACTCGTGGAAGATTCTCACTGGCCAGCCGCGCGCCTTCCAGAGCGATCGCGTCGCAGATCGGATGGAAACCCTTGGCCAGATATGCCTCCACGTTGTGCGTGTAGGCGTCCATCCCCGTGCCCGCCGTGACCTGCGGCGGCAGATCCAGCGTCAGCTCCGGATCATCGATCGCCACCGAAGGAATCAGATGCGGGCTGAAGATCACGGTCTTGCGGTTCGTTTTCTCGATGGTGATCACCGTCGACCGGCCGACTTCGCTCCCCGTCCCCGCCGTTGTCGCGATCGCGATGTACGGAGGCACGTCCGCTGTGATCTTTTTCCATCCGTCGAGCAAATCATCGTACTCGGCCAGCGACAGCGGATGGGTCACCTTCAGCCGGATGGCCTTGGCGGCATCGAGCGGCGAGCCGCCGCCGACGCCGATCACGCTGTCGCAGCTCTCGCTGACATAAACTTCGGCGCCGTCGAGCGCGTTTTTCTCCGTCGGATTCGGATCGACCGCGGCAAACACGACCGCGCCGGGCACAAGGTTTTTCACCCTCGCGAAAACGGCTGTCTTCGCCAGCCCCTCATCGGCCACCAGCAGCGGCTTCATCATGGCCCGCTGCGCCATTTCTTCCGGGAGCTTTTCCACCGCGCCCGGCCCAAACAGAATCCTCGTGGGAAAAGAAAACGTCGAGATCATATCGATTCAAAGTAACGGGACAATTCCCAATCGGTTACCGCCTTCTCGTACTGCCGCATTTCCCATTCGCGGGTGGCCGCGTAATGGTCGACGAAGGCGTCGCCGAACCATTTTCTGGCCACGGCGCTTTCCCGGAACAGGTCGGTGGCTTCGCGCAGGTTGCGCGCCAGCGGCGGCGCGTTCTTTGCCTCGTAGGCATTCAGAGCCGGCTCCGGCGGCTCCATCTCGCGCTCGATGCCATCCAACCCCGCGGCCAGCGACGCCGCCATTGCCAGATACGGATTGATGTCGGCGCCCGTCAGCCGCATCTCGATGCGCGCGGATTTCTCGCCGCCCGGAATCGCACGCACCGCGCACGTTCGCGAATCCACCCCCCAGGTCGCGTTCACCGGAGCCCACGTGCCGGGCACCGTTCGCTTGTACGAGTTCACCGCCGGGCAGAACATCGCTTGCAGCTCGCGCATGTTGTGGACGAGGCCGGCCACATACTGCCGCATCAGCGCCGGCAGCCGCCGCTCGGCATCGAAAAACAGGTTCTCTGCCGGCCATGGTCTCCACAGGCTCTGATGCAGGTGCCCGCTCGACCCGGGCAGATCCGCGCTCCACTTTGCCATGAAAGTGGGAACCGCGTTGTGCCGCGCCGCGATCTCTTTCACCGCCGTCTTGAACAGCGCCGCTTTGTCCGCTGCCGCCAGCGCCGCGTCCACCGCGATCGCCGCTTCGTACACCCCCGGCCCTGTCTCCGTGTGCAGCCCCTCCAGGTCCACATGGAATCCTTTCAACTGATCGAACAGATCGAGCACCAGGGGCGAGTTTTGCGAAGCGCGCAGAACACTGTAGCCGAACATGCCGGGGGAAAGCGGAGTCAGGCTGCGAAAGCCTTTTTCGCGCAGGCTCTGGGCGTTCTCGCGGAACATCCAGAACTCGTATTCGGCGGCAAAACAGGGGCGAAGCTGGCGCGCCTCGGCTTGTGCGATCACTCGCCGCAGCACCTGACGCGGCGACACCGTATCGTTGGGCGGCTCCACGTCCAGCAGAAAAAACGCCGTCCCCGGCTCCCAGGGGATCAGCCGGAACGTGTCCAGATCGATGCTGCACGGCCCGTCCGGATAGCCCGTGTGCCAGCCGGTCACCGTGACGTTGTCGTAGAGGACATCGCCGATGTCCCATCCGAAGATGACGTCGCAGAAGCTGAGGCCGCCTTCCGCCGCGCTCTTGAATTTGTCCGGGCCGACGTACTTGCCGCGCAGCAGGCCATCGACGTCGAACACGCCGAGCTTGACACGCTCGATCCGGTGCTGCTCGAACTGATCGAGGACCCCCTTGAGCGTCACAGCGCCACCCACACCGATTTCACATTGGTGTACTGCTCGAGCGCATAGGCGCCCAGGTCGCGCCCGAAGCCGCTTTGCTTGTAGCCTCCGAACGGCGACGCGCTGTCAAACCCGTTGTAGGTGTTGATCCACACCGAGCCCGCTTTGATCTCCTGCGCCATGCGGAAGGCAAGCTGGATGTCTTTGGTCCACACCGCGGACACCAGCCCGTAAATGGTGCCGTTGGCGATGCGCACCGCCTCTTCGGCGTCCTTGAATCTGATCGTGGACAGCACTGGCCCGAATATCTCTTCCTGCGCGATCTTCATTTCCGGCTTCACCTCGGTGAACACCGTCGGCTGGATGAAGAAGCCTTTCGCCAGCGCCCCATCGGTGAGCCGGCTGCCGCCGCAGGCCAGCCTGGCGCCTTCCCGCTTGCCGGACTCGATGTAGCTGAGGATCTTCTCCGTCTGGGCCGCGGAAATCTGCGACCCCATTTCGCTTGCCGGATCGAGCGGATCGCCCACCTTCATCCTGCCGGCGCGGTCGGCCAGCATGCCAACGAACTCATCGTGCAGATCCTGGTGTACCAGGAGCCTCGATCCCGCGCTGCACACTTCGCCCTTGTTCGCGTAGATGCCCCAGAATGCCGCCTCGAGGGCTGCTTTCCTGTCGCAATCGGGGAACAGGATGTTCGGGTTCTTGCCGCCCAATTCGAGGCTGATGCGCTTCAGATTGCTTTCCGCCGACGCCTTTAGCAGAGCGCGCGCCGTCCGGATGCTGCCGGTGAAGCTGATCTTGTCCACGTCCATGTGGCGGCCGATCGCTTCCCCGGTCGTGTGACCGTAGCCGGTCACGACGTTGACGACGCCTTCCGGAACGCCGGCTTCCATGGCGAATTCCGCCACCTTCAGCGCCGTGAACGGCGTCATCTCGGACGGCTTCACCACCACCGAGCAGCCGCACGCCAGCGCGGGTGCGATCTTCCACACTGCGATCAGCGTCGCGTAATTCCACGGCACGATCGCTCCCACCACGCCGACCGGCTCGCGCAGCGTGAAGTTCAGATACGGCCCGTCGACAGGAATCGTCTCCCCGTAGATCCGCCGCACCCAGCCGGCGTAATACCGCAGCGCATCCACCGCCGGCCGCACGTCCCCTCGCAGAGCTTCGCGCACCGTCTTCCCGTTTTCGAGCGACGCGAGCACGGCCATCTCATCCAGATTTTTTTCGAGCACATCGGCGAAGCGCCATAAGATCTTTTCCTTCTCCGAGGGATCCTTGCCGCGCCAGGCTTTGCTCTCGATACTCGCCCGGGCGGCGGCGACGGCTCGGTCGACGTCGGCCGGATTCGCGTCCGGCGCCGTGCCCAGCAGCTCGCCGGTGGCGGGATTGCGCACCTCGATCGACTGGCCGCTCGCCGGACTCACGCTTTTTCCGCCGATGAACAGACGGTCCGTCGGCGTTCGGCTTTTGACTGCTTCCGCAACGCTCATCTGGTGCTGCCTCTTGTGGCCCACTCAGGCCCCGTGTATTTCTTGCGCGCCTCCACCCGGTACAGCACGCCTAGAAAACAGACCAGTGCAAGGAAGGTGTATCCGGCCAGTTCATTCGGCGGCATCACGAGGACCACGCAGACCAAAACAGTGTAGCCGATTGCCGCCAGGTTGACGAGGCGGCCGTAGCGGCCGAGGTTCCAGACCGCCTGTGAGCGCCAGTTCTCGCGGCCAAGGCTGAGTGCGATCGGAATCAGATACGCGACGTAGAGAGCAACGGTGCTGAGCGAGGTCACCACCGGAATCGCGCCGCTCCAGGCCATCGCCGCCATCGCGGCCAGGGTGGTGACCCAGATCGCGGGACCCGGCGTGCCGTGCCTGGCGTGCACCCCGCGCAGCCATCCGGATGCCGGAGCTCCGTGATCCCGCGCCAGCGAGTACAACGTGCGTGAGGCGGACGTGATCGTCGCCAGGCCGCAGAACCACATCGCCATCGAAGCCAGAGCCGCCACCGCGTTGCCGGCTTTCTGCCCCAGTCCTGATTGCAGGATCGCGATGGCCGCCGGCACCGGGTTGCCACTGGCGTCCTTCGCCGACAGCACCCCCCGGATATCCGGAATTGCAAGCGTCAGCGCCATGAGCAGCAGGAAGCCCACCACGCCGCTTACGCCGACGGAGAGCACAATGCCCCACGGGGCGCGCCGTCGCGGATCTTCTGTTTCTTCCGCCATGTGAGCCGAGGCGTCGAATCCTGTGAAGGTCCACTGCGCTTGCAGCAGGCCCAGCAGAAACGCCCACCAGTACGGTGACCGCCCGTTGCTGCTGGTGGCCTCAAACAGAAACGACACCGGTTTCTGAGGAGCAAACCAGAGCAGCGCTCCGACCACGACAATGACGCCCACGATGTGCACCGCCACGCTGCCGTCATTCAACCACGCCACCAGCCGCACGCTGTAATGATTGAGCACCGCTTGCGTCAGCAGAATGAACGCCAGCATCGCAAACAGATGGCCCGGCGTGAGCGACAGATCGAGGAACGGCAGGATGAACTGCGCACACGAGTAATTGATCCCGGCCAGCGCTGCAATGGATCCGAAGATGTTCAGCCAGGCCGTGAACCAGCCCCATACCGGTCCGCCGAGGTCCGCCGCCCAATGGTACATCGCGCCTGAGGTGGGATACGCCGAGCACATCTCCGCCAGGCTCGCCGCCACCGTCAGCGTGAACAGAGTCGCCAGCGGCCACCCCAGGCTCATTTCGAGCGGTCCGCCCATCTCGAGCCCATAGCCGTAAAGGGTGACGGCGCCGGTCAGAATCGAGATGATCGAGAAACTGATGGCGAAGTTCGAGAATCCGCCCATGCTGCGGAACAGCTCCTGGGCGTAGCCGAAGCGGCTCAGATCTTCCTGATCGCGGCGCCGCGCCACCTCGTGCTGCGAAGGCATCGAGGGGACAGGATAGCATGTAAGTTCCGGCGGCTCCCCGCGGAAGAAAAAAATGCAACTCGCGGGATCAAAAACGATGGTGCCGGTGCATAATCCTGGCCTGAAGAGTTATCGCCGCCGCAAGCAGGCTGCTGTATAATCTATCTCAAGTACACGTTCCCGTGCTGGGAGGGAATCATGCAATCGAAGTTTCCGTGTCTGCTCCTGACTCTGACTCTGACGCTGAGCTCGAGCGCCTGGGCTTGCCTCGAGGACCTTTGGATCCCTGGCGTTTCCATGATCGATCTGGGCCAGGTTCCGGTCGGGGTGCTGAGGACGTTTGTGGTCACAGGGAGGCAAACGAATTATGACGGTAGCGGTTTCCAGGTAGTATTATTGCCCGTCGCGACTGGTCCCCTGACCATCAACAGTTTTTCCGCTCAATCGCCCTTCGTGGGAAACGGCGGATCAGACCCTATTACAATCATGGCAACGCCCACCGCCTCCGGTGCGCAAAACGCCAGGATCACTTTTAATTTCAGATGCGGTTCCTTTCCATTGAGCAACCCCCGGTCGGTGCAGGTAAACTTCAATGGTGTTCAGGCAATTTCGCCGCTTCAGATTACGACCAACTCTCCACTGCCGTCCGGAAAGGCCGGGCAGAGCTACGGCCCTGTCCCCTTCGCCGCGTCCGGCGGCACCGGGCCGTACCGGAACTGGAGAATCACGCAAGGCGCAGTGCCCGGACTGACGCTGAATCCATCCACCGGTAATCTGGCGGGCACGCCGACTGCGGCCGGGACGTTTAATTTCACGGTGGCGGTTGATGACAGCGGCAGCCCCAGCATGACCGCGACGAAAGTTTTCAGTCTTACCGTGGAAGCAGCGCCGCTCCAAATCACGGGCCCGGGATTGACAGATACAGTTGCGGGGCAGACTTATACCCTGGACTTGGCCGCAACCGGCGGCGCGGGCGGCTTTACGAACTGGAGGTTCGTGGGAATATCACCGCCGGGACTGCAGATCGATTCGAACACAGGCAGGATCACGGGAACGGTGAACTGGCCTGGGCAGTTCATTTTCACTGTCCAGACGGAGGACCGATCGAAAGCCTCCGCCTGCAAGCAATTCACGCTGGTTGCTGCCGATCCGAACCGGCCGGGCGTGAAGGCGTTTCCCCCCACGCAACTGGCTGACGGCGTGAACAGCGCGGATTTTTCAGGAACGACAGACAGGAATCCGCTATCGACGGACATCGCTGCGGGTCCCGCGGATATCGTGACCATTGTGAACGGTATCATCGCTCAATACCCGAACCCGAATGCGCCGGGAGGACCAGGGTTCTTGCCCAGTGCACTGCAGCCCAGAGTCGGCGTGCCGAGCGAGAAGATAGCGCTGGACGGCTGGATGGGACCCGACGTAATCCAAAAGCTGTGTCCGACGGAGCCACGCACACCGCTGAGTTGCGTGATTGACAATGCTACCGTCCGGTACGACCAATTACAGGGCCGTTTCGTTGTGCTGTTCACAGCAACGGATACCGGCTTGACCGGTGCGACAGCACCACCGGTGCTGACCCCCGTCAACAAGGCGAGTTGGGTTCTGACCGTATCGAGATACGCGACTTTCAACCCGGGAGTACCGGTCTTCTCGACACCCACGCCGGGCGGGACGCTGCCGGCAGACGCGACGAACTGGTTCGTGTGGTACGGCCAGGATCAGGGGTTTGGCGCCGGAACCGATTCCGGTACGCCAGACGCAGGCAACATCAACGCATTGCCGGGAATTCCGGGATCGGCGAATTCGTTCGGTTGCACCGTCCCGGCCACTCCCGGGACGGCGTGCTATTTTCCGACCAGCGCCCGGCTGGGGATCGATAACGACAACATCATCCTCACCTCTCCCGTAATTAATACGAATGGCCCGGCGGCTTTCGCGGGAACACGCCTGCGAGTCATCAAGAAAAGCGCGCTTTATACGGGGGCATTTCTCGTAGCCGGCAATCAGTTCGCCTCCACGCCCGAAGACGCCGCCAGCGGAAGCTACTACGATCTGTACACGAATGATGGCGCCGGCGCGCCGGTCTCAGGGTTCACCGTGGTGCATCCGCAAAACCCGGCAACACCGCTGCTCTTCGAGCCGGCGCACCTGCGAGGGCGGCCGCTGGCGTCATACGTGAACTTCCCGTCCGGAGGCGTCAGCTATCTGCTCGGGGCGGTTTCGTCGAACCAGCCACAGCAGAATCTGTTTCTGCAGCCGATCGTGTTTTCACGAACTGGTACGGACCCATCTGCTTACATTCCGACTCTGGGCAATCTGGAGACGATCCGCGTGCCGGAGTTCTCCAATCCCGTTGGCGTCCCGCAGGCCGGACAGAATAGTCCCGTCCTCTACGTGGGCGACGACCGGCCGCACAACGTGATCTTCCGCGAAGGAAACCTCTACGATGCGCGAGTCGCAGGGACAAATTTTGCCTGTAGCCCCAGCGGTACGGGATTGTCGACCACCGTCGTATATGACATTATCCAGAAGCTTTCGCCAACCGTGCCCGCCACCCCGGTGTTCAGCACGAACTGGCCCAACACGAACGCATACGCGCCGATGTTCGACGTGCCTGCCAGTATCATACCTTCCGGCTCCGTATCGCCGATCAACGTACTTCCGTGGCTCGAAAAGCTTTTTGTCGGGACCACATTTCCGCCCCTGTCCAACATCGACCCGCGGAACCAAAGGCTGCCGGCTCCGAGCGGCGATCCACGGTATCAGTATTCGGCCACCGGAGCGGTGATTACCGGCCTCAGCGGACAGGACCCCTGTGGCGCGCCGTCAGGCACGCCGGCCTATCCCGGGCTGTTCGACATACGTTGCGGTGAAGACGCCTATGACGCCATCCAGTCAGTTCGGAATCCGGTTACCGGCGCGTCATTCAATGTGGTACCGTTCGGTATACGCAGCGGCGCCAGCACGGACGTGAACAACATGGGTCTGTGGTTGTATGGTGCGTATGCGAAGGGTAGATTGGCCTCTATTCCTGGCGTCGGGCAGTGGGGAACGTACGTCGCCCATTATCCTCTCTCGTTTCCAATCAGGGATCCATATAGCAATCTGAATAATTTCTATACCGATGTACAGCCTGGGAATCCCTTTTTCACGTACGTTCAGATAGCCAAGCAGACCGAAATCGATCCGGGCAGCCGGACTGCGACAACGTTCAACCCGACCGGAACCGTGTTGCTGCGCGACATGGCGAAGTGGGTAGTGCGTGCGCAGATGGACGAAGCGGCGATCACGTCTTACCTGAACTCGACGGGCGGCATCTTCTGTTCATTCACCGATATCGAGTGTCCAGGAAGCACCGGCGGCACCGTGACGAATACGACCGGCACAAGCGACTGGCGGTACGTGGAAACAATGTACCGGCGGGGCTATACGAAGGGTTGTGGTGGTGCTGACGACGCCACGCGGAAGTTCTGCCCGGACGATCCGGTCACGCGCGGGCAGATGGCGGTTTTTATTATTCGCGCGAAAATGAACAACGTCTTTCCTACTGTCCTCAGCGGCTGTCCCACCGGCCTCCCGGTGTGCGGACTAGGCACCGACAACTTCGGCCTATTCGTGCCCAGCACGCCGTACTTCACGGACGTGCAACCTACGGATGCGTACTTCGCGTACATTCAGAAGATGCGTGAGCTGCGGATTTCAAACGGCACGACGGCGCCGACATTTTCGCCGGAGACCAACAGCTACACAGGGGGTGTGTATAGCCCCGACCAGGCGCCTACCCGGGCGGAGCTCATGACGTTCATAGTGCGAGGGTTCTTCCCTTAGGGCCCAGGTTCAGAACTCCTATAGTAGCTGGTCGGTAGGTGGTGCGATCTGGTTAACGTCGAACAAGTGGAAGGCAAGAGTCGGACCACCGTGAAGCATGCGGGGTTTTTCGTTATTG
>JACQDF010000255.1 GCA_016201205.1 Acidobacteriota bacterium | reverse complement strand
GAAATGCCAGTAGAGCCCGCTGGTCTCGACATCCTCCGCCTCCAGCTTGCCGGCCCCGACTGATGCCGCCACCACTCCCAGGTAAATCACGCCCGCGGTCACATGCGCCATATGCAGCCCGGTGATCCCGAAGAAGGCAGCGCCGAACAGCGGCTGATTCCACGGATTGGCCGACAGCGTGATGTGCTCCTGCCGGATCAGCCGCATCCACTCGCTCAGATGAATCGCGACAAAGGCCGCGCCCAGCGCCATCGTCGCCATCAGCAGGCGTACTGTCCGGCCGCGCTGTTCCCGCTTCCTTGCTTCCACGGCCAGCGCCATCGTCAGGCTGCTGGTGAGCAGAACGAACGTCATGAGCGTCGCTTGAACAATGCTCGGGCTCAGCCGGAAGGGCGCGGGCCATTCCGGGTTCGCCAGCCGCAAGTAGCTGTAGGCCACCAGCAGAGTGGAAAACGTCAGCGCATCGGACACCACAAACAGCCACATGCCCAGCGGCTTGGATCCGATGGCAAACGGCGAGCCGCCGCCATCCCACGTCGTTTCACGTTCCCTCACTCCCAATTCCCCCAAAACCGGAACAGCCACAGCAGGTACAGCCACAGGATGCCAAGGAAGTGCCAGTATAACGTGCTCACTTCCACCGCCGTTCGCCGCCCGGGTCCCAGCTCGAGCCGCAGCGCGCGAATGGCGAGATAGAACATGGCGATCCAGCCGCCCGCCAGGTGGATCGCGTGGGACACCGTGCCCACGTAAAAGAACGCACTGCCCGGGTGGCTGTTCACGTACACGCCCTGCTCCCGCAATTGACGCCACACGGTGATCTGGCCGGCCACAAAGAGAGCGCCCAGCGCAGTGGCCGCCGTCCAGCCGATGTTGAACCGCCTGCGGTCGCCCGCGCGCAAGTCGCGGCGGGCCTTTTCGGCGGCCAGGCTGCTGAGAGCGAGGATCCCCGTGTTCACCCACAACAAGGATGGCGCCGGCACGCCTTTCCAATCCCTGGACGCGCCGCGGCGCACCACCATCGCGCTGGTGAAGGCGGCAAAGAACATGGTCACCGAGGCCAGAAATGCACACAACCCCGTGTAGGACGCACGCCGGCCCGCGCCCGCGGCCACGACACTCATTTACCCCTCTACCTCGTGTTGCATCCGGAAATCCTTCTGCCGGCCCGGACGGCTGTATTCATACGGGCCGCAACGGACTTCCGGCGCGTTCTCTCCAAAATTCTCATGCGGGGGCGGCGAAGGCAAGGCCCACTCGAGCGTGGTCGCGTTCCACGGATTCTCCGGCGCCTTCGCTCCGCGGCGCCAGCTCCAGATCAGATTCACGATGAAAATCCCTTGCACCAGGACGGTGAACAGCGCAGCGTGCGTCATGAACTTGTGAGCCGGCGTCATGTCGCGCAGGAAATCGAACTGCGCGAAGTCGGCGTACCGGCGAGGATTCCCCGCAATCCCCACCAGGTGCATTGGTATGAAGATCGCATACGCGCCCGCGAACGTCAGATAGAAATGAAACCGCCCCATCGTTTCATTCATCATCCGCCCGGTCATCTTGGGGAACCAGTAAAACATCGCCGCGAACATCGCAAACACGCTGGCCACGCCCATGATCATGTGGAAATGACCGACCACGAAATAGGTGTCGTGAAAGTACAGATCCAGCGCCGGCTGGCCGAGAAAAATGCCCGTCAATCCTCCGCTCACGAACACCGAGACAAAGCCCAGGGCAAACAGCATCGCCGTGGAAAGACTCAGGCTGCCTCCCCAGATCGTGCCCAGCCAGTTGAACGTCTTGATGGCGGAGGGCGCTCCGATCGCCAGCGTCACCACGGAGAACGCGATCGCGGAGTAGGGATTCATTCCGCTGATGAACATATGGTGGCCCCACACCAGGAACCCCAGCAGCCCGATCGCCGCCATCGCCGACACCATCGCTTTGTAGCCGAACACCGGCTTGCGCGAGAACACGCTGAGCACCGTCGAGACGACGCCCATGCCCGGCACGATCGCGATGTACACCTCCGGGTGTCCGAAGAACCAGAACAGATGCTGGAACAGCAGTGGCGACCCGCCCTTGTTCATCAGCGGCTGGTCATTGATCACAAGCCCGGCGGGCAGGAAGAAGCTCGAGCCGGCCTCGCGGTCGAGCAGCAGCAGAATCCCGGCGGCCAGCAGCACGGCGAATGCAAACAGGCTGATCATGGCGGTAACGAACCAGCCCCAGCAGGTGAGCGGCATCCGCATCAGGGACATGCCGTCGGTGCGCAGATCGAGCACGGTGGCCAGGAAATTGATCGCGCTCATCAACGATGCTACCGAGAAGAGCGCGATGCTCAGCACCCACACGGTCTGCCCCAGCCCCTGTCCCGGCCCGGCAATCCTGCCCGCCGCGCTCAGCGGCGGATAGGCGGTCCAGCCCGACAACGGCGCACCGCCTTCGACAAAAAACGCCGCGCACAACACCGCAAAGGAAAGCGCCGTCGTCCAGAACGACAGCATGTTGAGCCGCGGGAACGCCATGTCCCTGGCGCCGATCTGCAGCGGCAGCATGAAATTGCCGAACCCGCTTTGTGGCGCTGTCGTCAGCACGAAAAACACCATGATCGTGCCGTGCATCGTCATCAGCGACAGATACAGTTCCGGCGTCATCACTCCACCGGACGCGGCCCCCGGCCACAGCAGCTCAAACAAACGCACCTTGGCTTCCGGATACGAGAGATGGAATCGCATCAGCGCCGAAAGGCCGGCGCCCACCAGGGCGGCGACAATCGCCAGCAGGATGTATTGGATGCCGATTACTTTGTGATCCGTGCTGAAAACGTAACGGCGCAGGAAACCGTGCGGCTGGCGTGTTCTTTCCCGCGTGTGGCTCGCCATCGCTCACCTTGCCGGCTCGCCCCAGGACCGGGGCGTCCGCATCCACTGATCGAATTCCGCCGGCGGCATGACGATCAGAACGCTCCGCATCTGGTGATGTCCCAGCCCGCACAGCTCCGCGCAGGCGATCTCGTATTCGCCCGGGCGGTCGGCCTGAATCCGCAAGGGAATCTCCATGCCGGGCACCAGGTCCTGTTTGATGCGCAGCTCGCGCACAAAGAAGTTGTGAATCACATCATGCGAATGGAGCAGCAGCACGACCGGGCGTCCCGCGGGGATGCGCAACACGGAGCCAACGATATCGTCTTTCCCCGCGGGATCTTTCTCGTCGATGCCGAGCGGATTGCCGGCGGCATCATTCATCAGCCGCGGGTCGGTGCGTCCAAACCTGCCGTCGGGGCCGGCGTAGCGGACATTCCAGGCGAACTGCTTTCCCGCCAGCTCGATGCGCAGGTCGCCCGGCTGCGGTTGCGCCATGTGCACATCCACCCACATGCGCGCGCTGGCAATCGCCGCCGCCAGAAACAGCGCGCCGGTGGCTGCCGTCCACAGCAGCTCGATCCGGTTGTCGCCTTCGGAATATCGGGCCGGCTGCCCTCGCCGCCGGTAACGCCAGATCAGAATGCCCAGGGCGAACTGCGCCGCCAGAAACACGATGCCGGCCACCGCCAGATTCACATGGAAATACGAATCGAATCGCGCCGCGTGGGCGCTGATCGCCTGAGGAAACCAGCGCCTGGCCACGAACGAAGCCGCAGTCAGCAGCGCAACCACCCAGACCAGCCCTGCCAGCAGCATGCTTTACTGCGCCCTGGGCGCGCCATCGAGACCGAGCTCCGCGGCCCGCCCGCGCATCGCCTGGATGCAGAACGCGATGTGCTCGTCCAGGTCCACGCCCAGTTGCTCGGCGCCGCCGAGGATATCCTCGCGGTTCACGCTGCGCGCGAATGCCTTGTCTTTCATTTTCTTGCGCACACTGGGCACATCGACTTCATGGATGCTGCGTCCCGGCTTGACGTAGGAGATCGCCGTGAGCAGGCCGGCCAGCTCGTCACAGGCGAACAGCGTCTTTTCCAGCAGCGACACGCGCGGCACGCCGCTGTAGTTGGCATGAGAAAGAATCGCCCGCCGGATCTGCTCGCTGACGCCGCGCCCGGCCAGGATCGGCTCGCCCTTCATGGGATGATCCGGCGCCTGCGGATGAATCTCCCAGTCAAAATCGTGCAGCAAAGCGGTGATCGCCCACTCCACTTCGTCCTGGGCGTGCTTCTGTGCGTAGGCAACGACGCACGCCTCGACGGCCAGCGCATGCCGCCGCAGCGCATCCGATTGCACGAACTCGCACACGATGTTCCAGGCTGTCTCGCGATCCATAAGCCGGACCTAACAGCTTAACAGCCTCGAGTGGCTTATATTGGAATCGATGCCCTCCCGCCGCGCGTGGCTTCTGGCGGCGCTTGCTTCCGCCGCCTGCCGGAACCCCAGTGACAAATTCGAAATTCTGCCCATGACACTCGGCGAGTGGCGCCGCGTGGCGGTCGAGAACGTGCCCGCCGAGGAGCATCCGCAGGAGATCAAGCGAATGGGCCTCAAGCGCGCCCGCCGCGCGATCTACCAAGGCCCGGTTCGGGCCACCGCCACCGTGTATGAGCTGGGCGCGCCGGCGGTTGCCTTCGAGCTGGTGCAGAAATGGCGGCCCCAGCCGCGCAAGATCGTCTTCCACCAGGACCGCTACTTCGCCGTGCTCGAGTCGGACCAGGAGCGGGTCGCGGACCTGAACCGGCTGGCGCAACAGATCGAAGGAGTGTTGAAGCAATGAACCCGTCGCCGCGCTGGAACACCATCGAGCCGTTCTTCGAGTTCTCCCTGCTCGGTCTGCTGACAAGCGGCTACCTTGCCGTGGCCGGCTCCGGCTACCTGGATTCTCCGACGGCCGCGGTCACCGCGCTAGGCCTGTTGGCGCGCGCTTTGCTGGTGACCGGATGGGTCACGATCGATCTCGCCCCGCGGGTGGTGAATGCGCTCACCATCGCCTACGTCGGTTTTTATCCGCTCGACTACGCCTACATCTCGCGTGACTTTCTGACGGCCACGGTTCATCTGGTTTTCTTTCTGGCGGTGGTGAAGATCCTCACGGCGAAGACCGATCGGGACTACCTCTATGTGAAGATCATCGCGTTTCTGGAGCTGCTGGCGGCTTCGATTCTTTCCACCAGCGCCAATTATTTCGCGTGCCTGGCGCTGTTCTTCTTTTTTGGCGTGGCGACGTTCGCGGCCACTGAAATCCGCCGCTCGGCGTCGAAGGCGGAGAACATCGTCCGCGGCGGCCAGAGGCGCTTTCACCTGCGGCTGACCGGGCTGACGGTATTTACGGTGCTCGGGATTCTGGCGCTGACCTCCGCGCTGTTCTTCCTGCTGCCGCGCACCGCCCGGGCCGCGTTCCAGCGGTTTGTTCCACAGCGCTATCATCTGCCGGGCTTTTCCAACGAAGTGACGCTGGGCCAGATCGGCGAGCTCAAGATGCGGAATACGGCGGTGATGCACGCGCGCCTTAGCCAGCAGACGCCGGCCGTGAATTTGAAATGGCGCGGCGCGGCCCTTACGCAGTTTGACGGCAGGCGCTGGTTCAACATCTCCAACACCGCCGAGGCGTTGCGCGTCGAAGGCGGCGTGCTGAGCCTGGCTTCCATCGAGGAGCAACTGCGCCCAGGCCCCCGTATTGCCTACGAAGTCGCCATGCAGGAAACAACCTCCGACGCGCTGTTTTTCGCCGGTTCGCCGGAAACGATCCGGATCCTTGTGCCGCTGGTGATCCGCACGCCTTCCGGCAGCTTCCGGCTGGGCTTCGGGCTGCCGGACCGGCTGCGCTACGGCGCCTACGCGCTGCTGGAAACGGACGGCGATCCCCGTTACAACGGCAAGCCGCTGGCCCCGGACGTGAGGGAGGCGCATCTGCGGCTGCCGCCGCTCGATTCGCGTATCGGCCAGCTTGCCCGGGAGCTGGCCGCGCGCCCGCGGTCCGATGTGGAACGGGCGCGCGCGCTCGAGACGCACCTGCGCAACAGCTACGGCTACACCACCGCTCTGCCCCAATCGGAATCCGTGGATCCGATTGCGGACTTTCTCTTCCAGCGCAAGCAGGGCCACTGTGAGTACTTTGCCAGCGCCATGGCCGTCATGCTGCGGTCCGTCGGCATCCCGTCCCGCGTCGTGACGGGCTTCCAAAGCGGGGTCTTCAATCCGCTGAGCGGCTGGTACCTCATCCGGGCAAGCGACGCCCACAGTTGGGTCGAGGTCTTCCTGGAGGGAAAAGGATGGACGACGTTCGATCCGACGCCCCCCGATCCGAGTCCCGCTCCGGCTTCGCTCTCGATGAAGCTCCAGCTTTACATGGACGCGTTGCAGGTCCTCTGGCAGGACTGGGTGCTCAGTTATGACCTCGAGCGGCAGCTCTTCCTGGTGACGCGGATGGAGCAGTCCAGCCGCGGGTTCAGCCTGCGCTGGCTCGACCGGTCTTTGGATCGGTTGCAGGCGCGGCTGCGCGCTCCCCTGGATGCGGCCAGAGACCAGGGGTGGAAACTGGTGGCGGCGATCGCGGCTCTGCTGTTGTCGGTGATCCTGGGGCCTGCGTGCTGGAAGCACTGGCGGGCGCTGGTTCGTTTCCGGCGGGTGCGGCGGGGGGAGGCGTCGGCGTCCGACGCCACCCTCCTGTACCAGCGGATGCTTTCGGTTTTGCGGCGGCGCGGGATCGAGAAGCCGTTATGGCTGACGCCGTGTGAATTTGCCCGGATGGTGCCGGATGCGCATTTCCCGGGTCTGGTCGGCGAGTTCACGGCTGCTTACAACGAGCTGCGATTCGGCCAGCGGCAGCCTGCCGCGCCCAGGCTGGCGGCGCTGCTCGAACAACTGGAACAAGCGCCGGAAGGGAAGCGCGGCTAAACAGGGACCGCTTGCTGACGCGCGCGGCTCAGCAAGGGCTTCCGAGCCGCGACCGTAAGGGAGCGGATGCGCAAATTACTTCTGCGAGGTCGGCGGCGCCTGAAACAGCGGCTCCACCTCGTAGGAGGTCAGCACCCAGAAGCTGTAAATGCCCACCATTGTCCCGATTGGAATATGGATTAGCGCGAAAACGGACAGAATCATGCCCAGGTTGCGGGCCCATTCCTGAAACCGCATCAGGCCGATGCCGACGGCGATGAGCGGTCCCGCCATCAGCAGAAGGTAGACGATCACGCAAGCGGTCACGAAGCCCTCCGGGGTCGTCGCCGACCCGCCGACCCGCGCGTTGATCAGCAGGATGCCGCCGGGTCCTCCGAACAGAACGAGCGCGGCCACGGAGGCGAGCACTCCGAGCATCCCCAGCGCAATGTTGGCGATGCCAACCCACTTGAGGTGTCTCTCCATTCGGGACCCACTTCATTGTAACGAGGCGGTTTGCCGCCCGTTGCCCGGGATTGCCGGTCCGCCTCCTGTGCCACAATAGCGGGTTCATGTCCCATCTGCTCGAACGAAAGACGGCCCTCATCCTCGGCGTCGCCAATAAGTGGAGCATCGCGCACGCCATTGCACGGGCTTTTGTCCGCGAAGGCGCCCGTGTTCTGCTCACGTACCAGAGCGAGCGGCAGAAGCTCACTGTGGAAGAGCTGGCCGCGGAGATGGGCGCCGGCAAGGCGCTCCCTTGTGACGTGACTCGGGACCAGGAGGTGGCGGCGCTGATCGAACAGCTCAACGCGGACAACACAACGCTCGACGCCGTCGTCCACAGTATTGCCTTCGCCGGCCGCGAGGATCTGGCGCGGCCGTTTGTCGAGACGTCCCGCGAAGGCTACCTGCTGGCGCAGGAAGTCAGCGCATACTCGCTGGTCACGGTGGCGCGGGCCACCGCGCCGCTGATGAGGACCGGCGGCGCTCTCCTGACGCTGACGTACCTGGGTTCGGTCCGCGTTGTCCCCAACTACAACGTGATGGGCGTCGCCAAAGCCTCGCTCGAAGCCTGTGTGCGTTATCTGGCCAGCGATCTGGGCCCGCTGAAGATTCGAGTGAACGCCATCTCCGCCGGGCCGATCAAGACCGCCTCCGCGCGCGGGGTCAAGGATTTCTCGAAGATGCTCGAGGCCGTCCCCGCGCACGCACCGCTGCGGCGGAACACGGATCCGGCGGAAGTGGCCGATACGGCGGTGTTCCTGGCGAGCGATCTGGGCCGCGGCGTCACCGGAAACGTCATTTACGTCGACGCCGGATTCCAGATCATGGGCTTGTAGCTTTACTTCCTGCGCTTGAAGAAAATGTCCTCGCCTTTGTAGGTCGTGTTGATCAGCACCAGAAACAGCACCGCCATCGAAACCATGGTTGCGGTGCCGCCGATCACCAGGTAATCCACCTGCTGGCGCGGATGCGGCATCAACGTCCACATCACCGCCACCACCAGCACGAACACCAGAACAATGCCGGTGCCAAGCAACAGCGCACGGCGCACGATCCAGCCCTCCATCTAAATTGTATGCGCGGGGAGAAGAATCTCAATCGTACCGCTCGTAGATGACCTGCTTCTTGTCAAAGCCGAGCTCCTTGAGGCGGTCGCGGACGTCGTTCACCATCTCTTTGAGCCCGCAGATGTAAACGTCAAAATCGCGCCGCTCACCGATCTCCGGAAACAGGTATTGCTGAATCCGCCCGGCGTTGCCCTTCCAGTCCGGCCCTGGTCTGGTGACCGTGCAGAGGAACTTGAGGTTCGGATGGCGGCTCGCCATCTCCTCGAACTCCTCCTTGTACAGCACGCTGTGGTCGTAGCGGACGCCGAAAACGAGGATGAACTGGTGCTCTTTGTCTCTGGACAGAACATCCTGGAGCATGGGGCGGAACGGCGCGATCCCGGTTCCGGTGGCGACAAAGATCGAGTGCCCCAACGGGTTCTTCATGACAAACGCGCCATGCGGGCCTTTCATCTCGATGGTGTCGCCGGGCTTCATCTCGAACAGATGCGGTGTGAAGGCCCCGTTATGGACCAGGTTCAGGCAAAGATCAAATTGATTGCTGCGCGGCACGGAGGCAATCGAGTACGCGCGGGTGATTTTCCTGCCGTTGAGCGGCTCGGAGAGCGAAACGAACTGGCCGGGAATGAAATCGAAGCGCTCCATGTCGGGGATTTCGAAAACCATGTGGCGCACTTCGGGCGCGATCTCGTAAGTATCCACCATTCTTACGCGGTGGGGGATCTGGTGAGCAAGCATTCTAAGGCCTCTTGCGCGCGTTCGAGAACGATCTTGCCGAGGGCAGGATGGCCGTCGAGCGGCTCGGTTACATCAATGATCAACCCATTGTACCGTGCCGACAGATCCCCGACGATTCGCGGCAGATCGCGCTGGAGATGAATGCCGAGCGTCAGGAAATAGGGCACGACGATGATCCGCTCCACGCCTTGCCCGGCCATTTCTTGAACCGCGTTGAACAAATCCGGGTGAGCCGACTCCAGGAACGCGGTGTCGAGATGCTCGAAACCGCCGGCGCGAGCCAATTGAGCCGTGACGGCGCGCACCGCTTCATTGGCGGATTCAATGCTCGATCCGTGGGCAAATACGATGATCCCAGTCTTCACGATCGCTGCCTTCATCGTATCATCGCAGGCGGAAGCCTATTGATACTCCGGCCGGCCGGCCGGCCAGCTCAGGTTGCGAACGGGCGCCAGCATGCGCTGCACTTCGGCGACGATGGCCGGGTCCGGCGTCACCCCGGCACAGCGCGCGTTGCGTCGCACCTCCTCGACGGTTCTGGCGCCGGTCAGCGTCGAGTGAATGCGCGGATTCGCCATGGCAAACTGCATCCCGAGCTCAGCGATGTCGATGCCGCGGGAGGCGCACCATTCGGCGGCCTGGCGGCACCTTGCTTTGAGCTCCGGTGAGCCCGCGTGCCAGGGCTGCGGTCCGCCAGCCGTCAGCAAACCGAGGCCAAGCGGCGAGGCGTTGAGGACCCCGAGGCGGCGCTCCTCGAGCAGCCCAAGCACCGATTCGAGCGCCGTGTTTTGCAACGTGTAATGGGCGTACGAGATGACAGCATCGAGCTCCGCGGCGGCAAGAATGGCGGGATAGATCTTCAGCGGCAGCCCGGAAGCGCCGATGAAGCGCACCTTGCCTTCCTCGCGAGCATCGTGAAGGGCGCGCAGGCCTTCGTTCCGCACTTGCTCGAGCGGCGCGTACTCGATGTCGTGGAGAATCGCGATGTCGAGATAGCCACAGCCCAGCCGCGCCAGACTCTCGTCCAGACTCGTCTTGACACGCGCGTACGAGAAATCGGAATCGCCGTCGCCGTACCGTCCTGCTTTCGAGGAGATGGTGTAGCTGCCGCGCGGGATGCCGCGCAGCGCTTTGCCCACCACCGTCTCCGAGCGCGTGGCAGCGTACAGCGGCGCCGTATCCAGGTGGTTCACGCCCTCGTCCAGAGCGGTATGCAAAGTGCGAATGGCGTCGGCTTCGGAGATGTCGCCATACACGCCTCCCAGGGCCGCACAGCCAAGCCCCATCACGGACACCTTCAGTCCGGTCTTCCCAAGTGTGCGATAGATCATGACGCTGTCAAAAAACCGGGGACAGGCTACCCTGTCCCCGGTTTCTGTGTCAATACGGGCTGATCGAGCAAAACTGCGGCCCTTCCACCGAACGCCCCAGAATCTTCTCCACTTCTTTCTTCAACGGCCCGACGCTCTTGGCAAAGATCATCTTGTAGGCCGGGCAGAAATAATCGAGGTCCTCGAACTTACGGTATGGAGCGTGGCGCGACTTAGGGCAGCCGCCATGACAGATGGCCTGGTATTCGCAGACCTGGCAGACGGGGTGCGCCACCGTCTTGTTGCGCGCGAAGTGATAGCGGCGCTGCTTGCGGGCGATTTCCGGCCATGAATCGGCCATGATGTTGCCCAGCCGCCAGCTCGATTCCACAAAGAAGTCGCAGGGATAGACGTCGCCGTTGTACTCCACCACGACATAGCTGTCGCAGGTCTCATGCATCGTGCAACTGCCCGGCTTCTGCCCGGCCAGCGCCTCGGCGATGTTGTCGAAATAGCGGATGCGGATCTTGCGCCGGTCCGGCCACCAGAGGTCGAACGTCTCGCACAGGAAGCGGCCGTACTGCTCCGCGGTGATGGTAAACGGAAGCGGGTTGCCCTGGCCGTCGAATTCGGATAATGGAATGTACTGGATATTGTCGACGCCCAGGCCGGTGAAGAATCGGTAAAGCTCCTTCGGCTTGTCCACATTGGCCTGGCTGAGGACGCAAAGGATGTTGAAATCCACTTTGTGCTTGCGCATCGTTTCCAGGGACTGCATCACCCGATTCCAGGTGGGATGGCCTGCCTTGTTGAAGCGGTACACATCATGGATCTCGGCAGGGCCGTCCATCGACAACCCGATCAGCCAGTTGTATTCCTTGAAGAGCCGGCACCAGTCATCATCGATCAGCATGCCGTTGGTTTGCAGCGCATTGCTGACATTCTGGCCGTCGCGGCCGAGTTGTTTCTGAAGCTCGACCAGCTTCCGGAAAAAGGGCAGGCCGGAGAGGGTGGGCTCACCGCCCTGAAAGGCGAATACGCTGTTCGGGTAGGAGTAAAAAAGGAAATTGTCAACCAGGCGCTCGAGGACTTCTTCCGTCATGCGGCGCGCCGGCAGGGCCTTGTAAGGATCCGCGTCGCGGTCCAGATAGAAGCAGTAAGCGCAATCCAGATTGCAGACCGCGGAGGCGGGCTTAATCAGCAGGCTGGTGATGCGAGGTGTTGTGCCGAGGCTTTCCGGAACCAGGCCCTGACCATGGATGGGAAACAAACTATTCCCATTTGTCATGATTGAAAGTTTACCATTGACCTGAAGACGCCATGACCGTAGAAGAAGTGCTGCTATGGATTCGCAGGGAACTGACCCGCCTGGGCACCGCAAGAGGGCGCCGGTCGGCGGCGCAGTTCTTCAAAGAGCCGGTGGACGCCTATGGCGTTTACTCGAGCGATGTAAAGAGAATGGTGCAAGAGGTGGCGCGCGATGTTCGCCGGTGGCCGCCCGCCCAGCGAAACAAGCTGTGTACTGCGCTGATGCGCAGCGGGAAGATCGAGGAGGGTGCGCTGGTTTCCCATCTCTACCGCCGCTTTCGCAAGACCTGCGGCGAAAGCGAATTCCAGGTCTTCGAGCAATGGATCGACCGCTACGTGCGCAACTGGGCCCATTGTGACGGCACCGCCGGCTGGCTGGTGGCGGCGAGCATCGCCAACGACCCCTCGCTCATCGGGCGTTTGCGTGGCTGGACGGAATCGAAGAACCGCTGGAAACGCCGGGCGGCGGCCGTGTCGCTTGTCCAGGCTGCACGGCATGGGCTTCACACCGCTGAAATCCTGGACATCGCGTCCCGCCTCATGAGCGATGGAGATGAGATGGTGCAAAAAGGCGTTGGCTGGCTGCTCAAGGAGACTTATCCCCACCGGCCCGGGGAGACGGTGGCCTTCCTGCTGCCGTGGCGGGAGAAGACTTCGCGGCTGTTGTTGCGCTACGCTGCCGAAAAAATGACACCTCAGGATCGCGAGAAAGTGCTCGCATGACGCTCGAGCGGGAACTGCGGGAAAAGCTGCGCCGCATCGAAGCGCTCTATGCCGGCGCTACCACGGAAGGCGAACGAATGGCCGCGAAGGCGGCCATTGACCGCATCCGCAGCCGGCTCGAGCAGGCCGGGCGCGTCGAACGGCCGGCCGAGTTCAAGTTCACCCTGGCTGATGAATGGTCTCGCAAGCTGTTTGTCGCCCTCTGCCGCCGTTATGGTCTGAGTCCCTACCGCTACCGCCGGCAGCGCTACACGACAGTGATGGTGCGCGCCCCCAAGAGCTTTATCGAGACCACCCTTTGGCCGGAGTTCCGGGAGATCCAGGAAGCGCTCGAGCAATACTTACAAGAGGCGACAGACCGCATCATTCGCGAGGAAGTTTACAAGGATGCACACGAGGCGCCTGAACGCTGATCAAGGCTGCTCCCCTTCGCGCAAGCGAAGCTCGAGCTGATCGAGGATCGGGAGGACTTCGGCCATGGAATCGGCGACGGCGTGCGCGCCGGCTGCGAGCAACCGCTCTCGAGCACTGCTGATGCGCAGCCCGGCCTCGCCAGCAGGCAGCGCGCCGAGCTCCGCTTCCGTGAGCCCGACTTCATTGCCCGTTTTCGCGATGCCGATCGTCCACATGCAGGATTTGAGCCCTTCTTCGATGTCCACCACGGTGTCGCCGATCTTCACGCACGCCGCCATCGGATACACCTGCAACCGGATGGCGTTCTGGTAGCACATCCAGGGAAGGGGCCGTCCGCCGCCGGCGTCATCCGGGCAAACGGAGCAATCCGGCGTATAGCCCTGCGCGGCCGCACGAGGGAGGATGGCTTCCAGGATGACGCGCGGGTATCCGGTGGTGGCGCCGATCTTCAGGCCGCGGCGCCGCATCTCGATCACTGCCGCCACCACCGGACATCCTGATCTGGGCGGGAGTTTTCTTCGGAAACCGGAAAGTGGAATGAGCCTGGACGTAGCAGGTGACGCAGCACAGGCCGGAGTCGCCGAGGATGGCGGCCAGCGTGGTCAGCGGCATTCCGCGCTCAGCCATGCGCGTGGCGAAGGTGTGACGGAGGTCGTAG
>JACQDF010000254.1 GCA_016201205.1 Acidobacteriota bacterium | reverse complement strand
CCCGGCGTCAGAGCTGACCGATGACGACGACCGCCATGGGTTCGCTCTGCTCCTCGACGACATACCGGATCGCGTCTTGCACATCCTGGTCCTTCCATAACCACCGTGTGCTTCCATGGCGCGCCTAGCGCTTTCGACCGGATCCATCGCGCCCTAGCCGGTTCAAACCTCGGCTGGCATACGACTTGAAATCGTTCATGATTTTCTCCGGCCGTACCTCAGCCTCCACGACTACATGCACATGATCCGTCCGCACATGGGCGGCCAACAGACCCCAACCTCGGTGCAAACAGACCTCCTGGAGGGCCTGCAGCACGACCGCCCGGCTGTCTCGGTCGAGCAAATACGGCGCCTGATTCATGCTTTGACGTTCCGCTGAGACCCGTTGTGGATCGGCTTCCAACAATCGGCCTCCCGGCAGATTGTGGCGCATATCCACAGAACCCGATTCATCGCCGTGCAGGTGGCCGCCGTAGCACGCAAACGTGATGAAGTACCTCATACAATCTCGAGGAATCAACCCGGGCAGCCCGCTCCCTTACGGTCGCGGCTCAGCAACGCCCTCACTTGGGGAGTTCCTTGCCGTTCGAGGTCCGGTCGCGGTAGATTTTCAGAATCGCTTCCTCGACTTGCTCGATCGTCATCCGGCTGGTATCGAGGTACTCCGCATCAGGGGCCTGGCGCAGCGGCGCCGTGGCGCGGCTGCTGTCGCGCTCGTCGCGCTCGCGGATCTCGCGGACCACTTGATCGAGTGTCGAGGCGGCGCCGGTGGCATCCAGGTCCTTGAGCCGCCTCCCCGCCCTGGTTTCCGCGCTCGCATCGAGAAAAATCTTGATCCGTGCGTTGGGGAACACAACCGTGCCGATATCACGTCCCTCCATCACCACGCTTTGGGCGGCGCCCATGGCGCGCTGCTTTTCGACCAGCGCCCGGCGGACCGCGGGGACGGCGGACACTTTCGACGCCGCCTCGGACATCTGCTGCGTCCGGATGCGGTCTGTGATGTCTTCGCCGTTGAGCCTCACTCTGGAACCGCCGTCGAGCAGCTCGATCCGTGCTTCCTTCGCGAGCTGTCCCAACCGGTGCATGTCGCTGAAATCCGTTTCGCGCTGTAAGGCCCACCAGGCAACGGCCCGGTACATGGCACCAGTGTCGATGTAGAGAAATCCCAGACGCCGCGCCAGGCGGCGCGCGATGGTGCTCTTGCCGGCGCCGGCAGGCCCGTCGATGGCGATGACGAGCTTTTCGGACATGTGGATTTAATAGTGTAGCGCGGGCGGCATTAGAATCCGGCCCGGATCATCCGATGAGAATAGTGAACACACATGAGCCTCTCGACGGCGCCGCCGATCCTGGCGGCGGACCAGAATCGGACTGCCGGAACCGCCCACCGGCGACGCGTGGCGGTGGCGGCTGTCGAGCTGGCCAAGAGGCTGGGCTGGGCCGCGGCACAGCAGAGCGAATTGCAGCGGCTGGCTGAAGCTCATGAGCACCGCGAGCGTGCGCGGGAATCGCCCGCGGAATTGACCGAGATGCTCGAGCTTTGCTGCTTCTTCGTCCAACGCTGGGAATACATGCCGTACGAGATGGTCTCGTTCGAACAAATCATGGAGGAGCTGAAAGGCCTGGCCAGGGATGGTTTCTTCAGTCAGAGGTATGTCGAGGGATTGGCTGTTATGCCAACAGTGCGACTCGATCAGATCGAGCAGATCGTGGCCAGGCTTCCGGTCTTTCCCGCAGTGGCGCTGAAAGCCATCGAGATCGCGCGGAATCCCCTGGCCAGTGCGAGCCGCGTCGAGGAAATCGTGACGTCGGACCCGGTGCTCGCCGGAGAGATTCTGCGCACGGCCAATTCCCCGCTCTTTTCTCCGGTTGCCGAGATCCGCACCCTCCGTCAGGCTGTGAGCTACATGGGCATCCAGGCATGCTGCCGCGTTCTGGCGGCGGCGGCATTTCGCCCCATGTTCCAAAGCCCGCTGGTGCGGCCGTTGTGGAATCACTCGCTCGAAGTGGCCCGTCTTGCGGAAGGCCTGGCAAGGCGGACTCACGGAACGAATCCGGAGGAGGCTTTCTTGTCCGGCCTGCTGCATGACGTGGGACGGCTCGCACTGTGGAAGCTGCCGGCCCACCTGGCCTCTCGGTACGAATTCCTGCTGTCTCAGGGCTGTGAGCCGATGTTCGCCGAAACACTGTTATGCGGATTTGACCACGCCGCAGCCGGCGCCAGAGTGGTCCGCCACTGGTGTCTTCCGGAGGCCTTTGAAAAAGCCGTCGCGTACCATCATCAACCCGAGCGATGCCCTGATCCGTTGCCGAGTCTTCTTTATCTGGCGGAGCATTTGAGCAGCTCTCAGGAAGACTTGCCCTCGCTGGCGCGGCTGGCCATTGCTTGCGAGAAGATGTCTCTTTCCCGCGAGCAGCTCGATGACTTTCAGGTCCTCGCTCCACTGCAGGTGGTAGAGTGAGGCTGATGCGGGTTTTTGTCACTGGAGCTACTGGATACATCGGCAGCGCTGTCGCCGAATCCCTGAAGAAAGCAGGGCACCGGGTTGCGGGGCTCGCCAGGTCGGAGGCCTCCGCGGAGAAGCTGCGTGCCGCGGGCGTCGAGCCTGTGCCCGGCGATTTGCTCGACCCGGCCGTGATTGGCTCACACGCCGCTCCGGCCGATGCGGTGATCCACACCGCCATCGCTTGGGGCCCCGACGCGGCGAAGCTCGACGAGCAGGCGGTGCGGGCGATCCTCGAGGCCCTCGCCGGCACTAAGAAACCGTTCGTCTACACCAGCGGCGTTTGGGTGATCGGCGATACGAAAGGCCGTGTCGCCGGCGAGCTGACGCCACTGCGCCCGCCGGCGATCGTGGCCTGGCGGCCGGCGGTGGAAAAACTCGCACTCGACAGCGCCGGCCAGGGGATCCGCACCGTCGTCCTGCGGCCGGCGATGGTCTACGGGCGCGGCGGCGGATTTGTCGCCGCCATGGTGAAGCAGGCGCGAGAAGGCGGAGTGGTGCGCATCGTCGGCAGCGGAGAGAATCACTGGAGCTTCGTGCACCTGGACGCACTCGCCGAGTTGTATGTTCGCGCCGCCGAGCAAGCGCCCGCGGGCGAGTTGTTTCTCGCTTCCGACGGGCCGGCTTTCACCGTCCGCGAAGTGGCCGGGATGGTGGCTTCTGTTTACGGGGCGCGCGTCGAACAGTGGCCGCTGGAAGAGGCACGCAAGGAGCTGGGTTTGATGGCCGACGCGCTGGTGATGGATCAGAAGATCATGAGCACCAAGGCGGGCCGGATGCTGGGCTGGGGGGTCAAAGCGCCGCTGGTGCTCGACGAGATCCGCAGCGGCTCGTACGCACCATCCGCTTGATGGCCAAAGCCTACTTCTTCAACGGCAGCTTGCGGTACATCAGGTTCCTGTACTCGACGACGCTCCCCGGGTCGTGTTGCTGCAACGCCAGGTAGCCTTTCAGGTATTGATTCTTCTGGTCGAAGTGGTCCACCACCGCTTTGTCATTCACTTTGATGATGATGTGGTTTCCATCGGCGATGATGTGCTGCGTCCACCAGGTGTCGTCGGGCACAAGCTGCTCATACACGTTGACGATGTTGTAAAGGCTGCCCGTCCGCTTGGGATCGGTGTGCGAATTATTCACCTGGGCTTCATAGCCGTTGGGCCAGCCCTCCATGAACCGGGCGCGGAAGTACATGCCGGAGTTGCCGCCCTTGTTGAGCTTCACCTCGGCCCGGAACTCACAGTTTTCGCACTGCTCCGCCATCCAGAACAGGTGGCTTCGCTCGCCGCGGCCGCGGATGACGCCATTTTCCACTTTCCAGTTTTCCGGCCGTTCGCCAGCCTTCCAGCCATTCAGCGTTTTGCCGTCGAACATCGAGACCCAGCCGTCTTTGCCGGGCATGGGAGGTTGATCGGCGGCCGGCGCGAGGAAGGCGACCGCCGCCAGAGAGCACAAGATGCGGTGAGGCTTCATAAGTATCATCCTACCGTAGCCTGTCCCCGGTTTAGGCCGTTTCGAAAGTGACCGCCGGCACTTCAAACTGGCTGTCCTTCAGTGTGTCCCGAATCTCGATTTCGCAATCCGGCGCGCGCACAGCGCCGAGAACGTCGCCTTTCACCTGCTCAAAATGACGGCTTGCCGCCGTATTGCAGGCGAGCTTCAACGAAGTGATGGCACGGCCCACGGAAACGCCGGATTCACTCTTGCTCTTGTTCACCGCCGCCAGCGCGGCAGCGGCGATCTCAAAGGCATCCGCCTGGGCATCAGCGGCCGGCAGATCGGAAGCCCGGGGCCATGGAGCGCGGTGAATGCTGCGATGCCCGGTTTGCGAGGCGAAGAACCAGGACCAGATCTCTTCGCTGATGTACGGCAGGAACGGCGCAAACAGGCGTAGAAACACCTCGAGCGACAGACGCAGCGTGGCGACCGCGGAGCCGCGGCCGGCCGGGTCGCTCTCCGAGCGCGAGCGCGCTTTGACCAATTCGAGATAATTGTCCGTCAGCCCGCGCCAGAAAAAGCGCTCGATGTCATTGAGCGCAAGCGCGTGTTCGTACTGGTCGAAGTAGTCCGTCGCACGCTCGACCACCTGCCGCAACTGGGCGAGAAACGCCACATCCAGCGGGTTGGCGATCGGGTGCGGTTCGGCTGTCTGCATCAGCACAAATTTGCCGGCGTTGAACAGCTTGGTCACCAGGCGCTTGCCCACTTTGAGTACGTTAGTGTCAAACGCAGTGTCGACGCCCAGCCGCGCATTCGCCGACCAGTAGCGAACCGCGTCGGCGCCATATTCATCCAGCAGGTTGACCGGCGTCACCACGTTGCCCTTGCTCTTGGACATCTTCTTGCGGTCCGGATCCAGAATCCAGCCGGAGATGCCGGCATGATGCCAGGGGATTGTTTGGGCGTGGAGCCAGGCCTTCACGATGGTGTAGAACGCCCACGTGCGGATGATTTCGTGACTCTGCGGCCGCAAGTCGTAGGGAAACAGATTCGCGTGCAGCCTCGAATCGGTTTCCCACCCGGAGGCGATCTGCGGCGTGAGCGAGCTGGTGAACCAGGTGTCGAAGATATCGGATTCGGCCGAAAAACCGCCCGGCTGGTTGCGCTGCGATTCCTGATGGCCCGGAGGCGGCGTGTCCAATGGATCCACGGGCAGCATCTGTGGCGTTGCCAGGATTGGGTGCTCGAAGTCCGGCCGGCCGTCCCCATCCAGTTTGTACCAGACCGGGAACGACACGCCAAAGTAACGCTGCCGGCTGATGCACCAGTCAAATTGCAGATTCTCGGTCCAGGAGCGGAACCGCATGCGCATGAAGTCGGGGTGCCAGCCGATGCGGTCGCCGCACGCGATCAATTCATCCTTCTTGTCGAGCAGGCGGACGAACCACTGCCTGGTGGAAATGAACTCGAGCGGCTGCTCGCCTTTCTCGTAGTACTTGACGGCGTGCTCGATGGGTTTTGGCGGGCCGATGAGGGCGCCGCCCAGCAACTGCTCGACCACGATGCGCCGCGCCTGCTTCACCGCGCGGCCCGCCAACTGCTGATAGGCCTGATTGGCGGCTTCGGGATTCCTGCTCTCCCAGCCCGGCTCGCCGTAGGTGACGTGAATGAGCCGGCCATCGCGGCCGATGATCTGGCGGTTGGGCAGGTTCTGCTCGCGCCACCAGCGGACATCGGTGGCGTCGCCGAAGGTGCACACCATGAGGATGCCGGCGCCTTTTTCCGGATCCGCCAATTCGCTCGGAAAGATGGGCACCGGCGCATGAAAGATGGGCGTCACCGCGCGGCGGCCAAACCAGCTCTTGTAGCGTGCATCGTCAGGGTGCGCGGCGACGCCTACGCAGGCTGCCAGCAGCTCCGGACGAGTGGTGGCGATGACGAAGCTTTCGCTCGAGTCTTCCAGTGCGAAGCGGATGTTGTGAAAATGACTCTGCGTGTTCCGGTCTTCGACTTCCGCCTGCGCGACTGCGGTCTGGAAATCGACGTCCCACATGACGGGAGAATCGACGGCGTAGATGTGACCCTTGTTGTACAGATCGAGAAAGCTCCACTGCGCGGCCCGGCGGCAGCGATCGTCGATGGTCGAGTATTCCTGCCGCCAATCGACAGAAAGGCCGACGCGGCGCCAGAGGGCTTTGAAGGCTTCTTCATCCTGCACCGTCAGCTTCAGGCACAGCTCGATGAAATTGGACCGGGCGACGCTCACCGGCTGCTTGTCATTCTTCCGGGCGGCCTCGGCGTCAAAGGCATCGGCGTGATGCAGCTTGGGGTCGCAACGGACGTTGAAATAGTTCTGGACGCGGCGCTCGGTGGGCAGGCCGTTGTCATCCCAGCCCATCGGGTAAAAAATATTGCGGCCGCGCATGCGCTGGTAGCGCGCGATCAGATCCGTGTGCGTGTAGCTGAACACGTGGCCGACGTGCAGCGATCCGGAGACGGTGGGCGGCGGCGTGTCGATGGCGTATGTCTGGCCGCGGCCGCGCGAAGGATCGTAGTGGTGGATGCCCCATTCCTCCCAGCGGCGGTCCCAGGTTTGCTCTGCTTGTTTGGAATCGAAGTGTTTGGGAAGTTGCGAGATGTCCATGCCGGTCTGAGGGCTTAGTCCTCAGCCTACCAGAATCCCGTCGTACATTAGAGAATCGACGGCCACAATGAATTTGACCCAACTTTTCGACCTCTCCTTCAAGGGACGGCAGGACAAGCCGGCTCTGGAATTCGAGGAACACGTCCACACCTTCGGCGACATCGACCGGCGCAGCAACCGGATGGCGCAGTTTCTTCTTTCGCGCGGCCTCGCGCAAGGCGACCGGCTATGCGTGTACCTTCCGAATTGCCTCGAGATGATCGAGCTGTACCTGGCGTCGGTGAGGCTGGGCGTGATCTTCGTTCCAATCAACATTCTGTATCGCGAGCGCGAGATTACACATATCCTGAGTGACGCTGATCCCAAGGCAGTGGTGGCGGATGATACGATGCCTGGCACGTTCTGGAGCCGCCAGGAAGTGGCGCGAGAGGCTGCCAGGATGCCGGCGGAGCGGCCGCTGGTTCCGCTCGATGGCGACGCGCCGGCGGCCATCGTGTACACGTCCGGGACCACCGGTGTCTCCAAAGGCGCCATCCTGACCCACAATAACTTCGCCGCCAACGCGCTGAATCTGCTCACCTCGTGGCGGATTACAGAAAACGACCGGCTGTGGATGCCGCTGCCTCTGTTTCACGTACACGGGCTCGGCAACGGCTTGCACTGCTGGCTGATCGGCGGCCTTTGTATGCGGCTGCTCGGGCGCTTCGAGCATCAGACGGCGGCGGCGGAGCTGCTGGACTTCCGCCCTACGCTTTTCTTCGGTGTTCCTACCGTCTATGTGCGGCTGCTGGAGACTCCGCAAGACCAGGCACGTCAGATCGGCGTCCGGATGCGCCTGTTTGTCTCCGGCTCCGCTCCGCTGCCGGCGCAAGTGCTGGAGGACTTCCGCCGGCTGTTCGGCCACACCATCCTGGAACGATACGGGATGACGGAAACGCTGATGAACATCAGCAACCCGTATGAAGGAGAGCGCCGTCCGGGCGCCGTGGGACTGCCGCTGCCGGGCGTCTCGGTGCGCATTCTGGATTCCGAAGGCCAACCGGTGGCGGATGGAGAAACGGGTGAGCTTCACCTGCGCGGGCCGAATGTCTTTGCCGGCTACTGGCGTCGCGAGCAGGCGACCCGCGATGCCTTTCTGGACGGCTGGTTCCGCACGGGAGACCTGGGGGTGCGGTCCCCGGATGGCTACTACACGCTGGCGGGCCGCAAGAGCGACCTGATCATTTCGGGCGGCTTCAACGTCTATCCACGGGAGATCGAGGAGTTTCTGCTCGAGCAGCCTGAAGTCGCCGAGGCGGCCGTGGTCGGCGTGCCGGACCGGCTGAAGGGCGAGATTCCGGTGGCCTATGTGGTGACGCGAGGCACATTGGACCTCGCTGTGCTCGAAGCGCGCTGCCGCCTGAAGCTGGCCTCGTTCAAAGTTCCCAAAGGGTTTGTCAGCGTGGAAAAACTTCCCCGGACCGCGCTGGGAAAAGTGCAAAAACACCTGCTGCCGCGGTGGGAAGCATAAGGCGTTACTGGATTTCTGGGCTTTGCGGGTTGGCCGGCTCCTGGCCCCAGTTCTGGCGGATCACCAGCGTCTGGTCAGAGAAGAACGTGCGCCGTCCCGTGTTGTTGAACGCAACCGGAACAGCCGACACCGAGTACCCTTGCGGTCCGCCCTGGACGGTGAAGACATAGCCGCTCTTGGTGCCGGCCGCCAGTTCGCCCGGCAGCAGATCCGCTGCCGAGGGGCCCGCTTGCCCGCTGGCAGGGGGACCGAGCTCCTGGAGGTTGGTGGCGTATTTGCCGAATTGCGAAAAATACTGCGTCTGGGCGGTATGGATGGCAGTGATCGTGCGAATCCCCGCCATCTCATGGGCCTGCATGCGCTGCTGGTTGATCTTGGGGATCGCGATGGATGCGATCACCAGGATGATCGCAACGACGATCATGATCTCGATCAACGAGAAACCGCGGCTGCGGAGCTGGCGGGACGGCATGCGTTCGTACATCTGGAACCTCTTTGAAATATGACGTTAGCACAGCGTCGAGCGTGGAAGTCCAGCGAATTGTTTCAACGCTTCAAGCCCCTGATACGTTTCATCCAATAGAAGATGTTGGAAGCGCTGATGGCCGACCTCCCGCGCGTTGCGGACCTCTCGTTCGAGCAGGTCGTCCGCCAGCGAGAGGTTCAGGTCCTGCGCACCGCCTACCGCATTCTCGGCAACTGGGCCGATGCGGAAGACGTGGCGCAGGAGGCGTTTGTGCGCCTTCACCGGCGCGGGCTCGGCTTTTCGAACGAAGCCGCCCTGGGCGGATGGCTTTACCGCGTCACCGTGAATCTGTGTCTGGACGCAGCCATCCGGGAGCAACAGAAGGTGACACTGATGGCGGCGCTGCCGACATTGCCCGCCAGGGAACGAGCGGCCGTGGTGCTGCGCGAGATTGAAGAACTGCCCACTGCCGAGGTGGCAGCCATCCTCGGTTCCACGGAGGGGACGGTGCGCAGCCAGTCTGGCAGTGGCGGAGCGAATCGAAGCACAAGGCTCGAGGCGCATGCCGTTGAGGATCGCCGCGGTGGCGCTGGCGGCGGCCTGTGTGGCGCTGGTAGTCCTATGGATCGGAACGACGCCGCAGATGCACAAGCCGGCGTCTCCGGTTGTCGCCCGGCAGCAAGCCCCCGAGCCGCCTCCTGTTCGCGCGGTCCCAAGCGCACAACCTTTGGCGTCTCCTCCCGTCAGACCAGCTCGGCGCGCCGGGAAGGCGGTGGCAGCCGCCGACGGTGTGCTCATTCGTATCGAAACGCCGGACCCCGACGTCGTAATTCTGCTCGTCGGAGAGGGATCATCATAAAGGAGCTATGACCATGCGTTTGCCAATCATTTTGACCGTCATCGCGTTGCCGCGAATCTTTTGCCCGGCCAGGAGAAACCTTCGGAAACCAAACAGGAAGCGTTTGAAGCCGTGATCATCCCGGTGAAGACCCTCAGCGGCGATTCGTTCAACCGGCTGGCGAAGTTGCTTGCAGTTTTCAATGTGAAGTACATGTCGGACGACAAGCTGCGCACCATCGTTGTCTACGCGCCGAAGGACGTGGTGGCCCAGATGCGGCGCGTGGTGGAAGAGCTCGATCGGCCTGGAAGCGAGGCGGCGATCGGCCGCAACATCGAAATGACGCTGGCCTTGCTGCGGTGTTCATCGAAGGCGCCGGCGGAAGGCCGGCCGCTCCCCGCTGATCTTGATCCGGTGGCGCGCCAACTGAGGGCGACGACGCAATATAAGGACATCCAACTTTGGGACGTCGTACCGCTCCACTTGCAGGAAGGCAAAGACACGGATCTATCGATGCGCCTGCCCGTATCGTTGCCCGACCTTCCCGCAGCTTTTGCTACGGTGCAAATTCGCATCCGCACGGAAGCGGTCAGCCGCAGGGACTCAGGCCGTTACGTGCGCTTCGACCGGATGGCTATAAATTTCCGCATCCCGTACCCCACGGTCAAACCCGTGAGCCCGCCGGCTTCCGCCCAGTTTCAGTTCATGGACGTGGGGCTCAACACTGCGGGCGACTTCAAGGAAGGCCAGAAAACGGTGCTCGGTAAAGTGTCAGGGCTTGATGATGAGAGCGCCATCTTCGTGGTGATCTCGCTCAAAGTGCTCGATTAGCTATACAGAGCGTCTGAAGTGTTTGTTAGACCGCTTGCTGACGCTCGCGGCTCCGAAAGCGCTTCCGAGCCGCGACCGTTAGGGAGCGCTTGGCTTCCACCAGCAGGTCGGTCTGGCGGCACAGGAACGCGGGAATTTGTAGCACGTCGGCGACCGCCGCGGCCGGCCCGGCCTGGGCGGGCTGGTGAATATCGGTGAGCACCAGGTGTCCTTTCGCCTTCACGCCGGCGAGAATGCGCAGGCCCTCATCGAAGCCCGGGCCGCGGAAAGAATGGACGCTCGAGCGGTTCGCCTTGTCGAAGCTCGCCTTGAACAGAAACGGGCCGCCGATGCGCCGGATTTCCTCCGCCAGAAAAAGCACGTGCTGTTCGCTCTCGATGACACACGGACCCGCGATCAGCGCCAGCGGCGCGCTATCCCCGAGTTTCAACGACGGGGACAATGCTATCTGCACGGTCTTGGCGAAAGACCTCCTTCTTGTTGCGATAGGCTGCGCCGATGAACGCCTGGAACAGCGGATGCGGTTCGAGCGGCTTGGACTTGAATTCAGGGTGGAACTGGCAGCCCAGAAACCAGGGGTGATCGGGGATCTCGCACATCTCGACGTAAACGCCGTCCGGAGTCTGGCCGGTCAGCCGCAGCCCGTGCGACGTCAGGATGCCTTCGTACTCGCGGTTGAACTCGTAGCGATGGCGGTGCCGTTCGCTGATCTGGGCGGCGCCGTAGGCTTCCCCTGCAAAACTGTTCTCCGCCAGCTTGCAGGGATAGGCCCCCAGACGCATCGTGCCGCCCAGCTCGTCGACGCCTTTCAGCTCGCGCAGCTTGTAGATCACGCGGTGCGGCGTCGCCGGATCGAACTCCGTCGAGTCGGCGTCGGGCAGGCCGCACACGTTGCGGGCGAACTCGATCACCAGCGTCTGCATCCCGAGGCAGATTCCGAAATACGGCACCTTGAACTCACGCGCGTAACGGATCGCGTTAAGCATGCCCTCAATTCCGCGCTTGCCGAAGCCGCCTGGGACGAGGATGCCGTCGTAAGGCTGGAGGCGTCGGATGCATTCCGGCCAAGCCAGCTCCTCGGCTTCCACCCACTCGATGTTCACCTTCAAGCCGTGAGCCAGGCCGCCGTGCAGCAACGCTTCCTTGAGGCTCTTGTAAGCGTCCTCATAGGTGACGTACTTGCCCACCAGCCCGATCGAGACCTGGTCAATGGGATTGTGCATTCGCGCCAGCATGCTGCTCCAGCGGCTCAGATCGCGCGGGGCGGCGTCGATGCGAAGCTGCTTCAGGATGATCTCGTCGACGCGCTGGCCGGCGAACATCAGCGGCACTTCGTAGACCGAGCTGACGTCGCAGGCGGAAATCACTGCCTCGACATCAACGTCGCAGAACATGGCGATCTTCTCCTTGACCTCCTGGCCAAAGGGGCGCTCGGAACGGCACAGCAGCATGTCGGGCTGGATGCCGATGGCGCGCAGCTCTTTCACGCTGTGCTGGGTGGGCTTGGTTTTCAGCTCACGGGCGGCGGCGATATAGGGCACCAGGGTCACGTGGACAAAAATAGCGTTTTCACGGCCCACTTCATGGCGCATCTGCCGCATCGCCTCGAGGAAGGGGAGTGACTCGATGTCTCCGACGGTGCCGCCGATCTCGACGATGATGATGTCGACGCCGGCGGCCACCCGCCGCATCGCTGCTTTGATCTCGTCGGTGACGTGCGGGATCACCTGGACGGTCTTGCCCAGGTAATCGCCGCGCCGCTCGCGGGTGATGATCTGCTCGTAGAGACGCCCGCTGGTGACATTGTTCGCCTGTGTGAGAGGAGCATGGGTGAAGCGCTCATAGTGGCCGAGGTCGAGGTCGGTCTCGGCGCCATCGTCGGTGACAAAGACCTCGCCGTGCTGGAACGGGCTCATGGTGCCGGGGTCGACATTGAGATAAGGGTCGAACTTTTGCAGCGTCACTCGAAGGCCCCGGCTTTCCAGCAGGCAGCCGATGGAAGCGGCGGCGATGCCCTTGCCCAGGGAACTGACCACGCCGCCGGTCACAAAGATGTACTTCACCATGCTCGCCTCTCACACTCTTGGAATGGACGCTTCGAACAACTTCGCGACTTTTTCGAGATCTTCCGGCGTGTCGACGCCGATCGATTCATACTCGGTTTCCATCACCCGGATGCGACAGCCGTTTTCGAGCGCGCGAAGCTGCTCGAGCCGCTCCGCTTTCTCGAGGGGTCCCACGGGAAGCTGCGAATATCCGAGCAGGAAATCGCGCCGGTAGACATACAGGCCGATGTGCTTGTAATGGACCGCCTCGCGGCCGCGGTCGTGGGGAATCGGACAACGGGAAAAATAGATGGCGTCGCCCTGAAGGCTGGTAACGACCTTGACGACATTGGGGTTGGTGAGCTCGCCCGGATCTTCGATTCTCTTCTTGAGAGTCGCCATGGGCGCATCCACGTCATCGAGCAGCGCCAGCGTGGCCGCATCGATGGCCGCGGGATCGATCAGCGGCTCATCTCCCTGGATGTTGACAATGATGGAGGCGGGATCCGCGCTGGCGATTTCGGCTACGCGATCCGTCCCCGAGGGATGGTCCGGACGAGTCATGCGCACGGGAGCGCGAAACTTCCGCGCCGCTTCGAAGATCCGCTCATCATCCGTCGCGATCACCACGCTGGTGAGGTAGTGCGCCTGCGCACAGCGCTCGTATACGTGCTGAAGGATGGGTTTGCCGCCAACGGGGGCGAGAGCTTTTCCAGGGAATCGAACCGAAGCGTACCGGGCAGGGATCACACCCAGAATTCTTTGCGGCACAAATGAGTATATCATGCTCGATTGAGCGCCGGAATCGGATACACTGGAGAATTCCGGTACTCCCATGAAAAGAACTGCGATTTTGTTTTGCCTCGCTGCCGTCGCCGGCGCCTTCGCCTGGCAGGCCGCCTACAAGCTGCCCAAGCCGTATCACACGCCTTCGTCCAATAACCGCCCGCGAGTGATCCCGCGGCCCGACGGCGCAGCATTGCGGCTGCCCGAAGGCTTCCACATCGACGAGTATGCGGCGGGATTTGAGAGGCCGCGCTTCATGCTGCAAGGGCCTTCGGGCGAACTCCTGGTGACCGACAGCATTCAGAACGGCAAAGTGTACATCCTGTTCGACAAGAACAAGGACATGAAGGCGGAGGACCGCAAGGTGCTGATCGACGGCCTGGACCGGCCGTATGGCCTGGCGTTCTGGAAAGAATACCTGTACGTTGGCGAGACGACTTCCGTCAAGCGCTACAAGTACGACAGAAAAGCGATGACCGCCGGAGCCGGCGAGGAAGTGCTCGCGATGAAAGATTTCGGCAAAGGCCATTGGACACGCAGCCTGCTGTTCGATCGGAAAGGGGAAAAGCTCTACATCGGCGTCGGCTCCGAGTCGAACGTGGGCTCTGGAGATCCCGAGCGGCGCGCGGCCATCAACCGCATCAATCCCGACGGTTCCGGTCATGAGCTTTACGCCACCGGCACGCGGAATCCGATCGGGCTGCGCTGGTATCCCGGCGCCGGCACGCTATGGGCGGCGGTCCAGGAGCGCGACGGGCTCGGCGATGACCTGACGCCGGACTACTTCACGGCGATCAGGCAGGGCGGCTTCTATGGCTGGCCGTTCGCTTACTTCGGACCGAACGAAGAACCCCGGAATGCCGGCCAGCGGACCGACCTGGTGAAAAAGACCATCACTCCGGATGTATCGCTAGGCGCGCACACCGCGGTGCTCGACTTCATTTTCTACCAGGGCAAACAGTTCCCGGCGAAATACCGGGGCGGTGCTTTGCTGGCGCTGCACGGCTCCTGGAACCGCTCCGAGCGGGTGGGCTACTCGGTGGTGTTCCTCCCGTTCAGGAACAGCCGGCCGGCCGGGGAGCTGGAAGAGTTCCTGACCGGGTGGATGCTCGATCCGAAAAAGCAGGAAGTGTGGGGACGGCCGGTGGCTGTTCATGAGCTGCCCGACGGCAGTATCCTGGTTTCCGACGACGGCGGGAACAAGATTTGGCGTATTTCTTACAAAGGCTGACCGCGGCCTTGGCGGTCTGCGGCGTGGCAGCGGCGGCGGAGTTCTCGCATGCGCTGCATCTGAAACTGAAACCGGAGTGTACGAGTTGCCACCCCGGAGCCACGTCCAGCACGCGCATCGAGGACAATCTGCTGCCGGAAGCGCAAGCCTGCGGCTCTTGTCACAAACAGGTCGCCATCCCACAGCCGCGCTCGCTGCGGCTCTCCCGGTTTGACCACGCATTCCATCTGAAGTTGGGCAACATAGCGCCCCTGCTGCGGTCGGCTGTGCTGTCAAAAGCCTACCTGGGGGAGGCCGGAGATCTGCCCAGCCAGTTCGACACACGCAATGCGTGCGCCGGCTGCCACCACGGCATCGAGCAGTCCACAGCGGCCAGCCAGGCGCACTTCCCGCAAATGGCCGATTGCCTGGTCTGCCACAACAAGATCGATCCGCCCTTCAGTTGCGAAACCTGCCACGGGCAGGACAAGGCGTTGAAGCCGGCCACGCACGCGCCGGATTACCTTGATTCGCACACGCTCCGGTCCGTCAAGCAAGGCTGCGCGGTGTGCCACGGACGCCGCTTTCTATGCCTCGGTTGCCACTGAGCGCCTAATGGATGTTCACCGAACTTGCCGGAGACGTCCCCAGCCGGTTGGAAATCGTCACCGAGATCGACTGCACAGCTTCGGAAAGCGAGGCGGCGGTGTTGGTTTCGCCCGTCAGGCTCAGCGGAACTGTAGCCGTGAACAAGCTGCCGAATTGCTGGGATGCCGCACTCTGATACCACGCCAGGAAAGCGGAATCGACATTTAACGTGAGCCGCGTGGTCGCCAGCGTCTCGCCGGAGACGGGTGTGAACTGCAAGTCCATCGCCGTAACCGAGCGCGCAGTCGTATAGCCGACGACCAGAATCGTGATCGAGGCAGCGGTGCGGGCGCTGACACTAACACCGAGGATTCGAGGCGCCGCCGACGCCACCGTCAGATTCAGGGTGGCCGGCCGCGTAGGCGTCAGGTTGATACCGCCCTCGGTGGCGAAACTTGGCGTCAGCGTGATGGTGCCCGCCACCGTCCCTGTTTGTAACCGGATCTGCGTCGCGTTGTTGGGGAATACAGCTCGCGTCGTATTCGCCGGGATGGTAAAGGCGACAGTGCGTCCGCCGGTGGCGAACTGCACGGAAGGATCATTGCTGAACACATCCGAGTTGAAGGCCATTGTCAGCGTGCCGTTCAGCGTCAGCGTGTAGGGCGAGGCCAGCGTGAGCGAGACCGCCGGCTGTTGCAGCGGCTCCTGTGCGGCGGCAGCGCCCTCAAAGCGGTAGTCGGGCAGCGACGCCGGCGCTGTGCCGGTGCCGTTGAGCGTGAATGTCTGCGCATCGACGCGCAACGTCGCTGTGGCGGCCCCCAAAGCCGTCGGAGCGAACTGAATGGTGAAGCGCGCGGACACTCCCGGAGATAGCGTGACCGGCAAACCGGGCACCTCCGATAGTTCGAACACAGAGCCCGCGGACGTGATGCTGATGCTCGACACCGCGCCGGAAGCTGTCCCGTTGTTGGTCACCTCGAATTGAACCGAAGATGTACGGCCCACCGGCGTCGCCACAAACGTAACCGTGCCGCTATTCTGCACGGTCGTGCTGACTCCGGAAATCAGATAGGCATAGCTCAACACGGGGCCAAGGCCGTTGGCGGTCACCTCGAACTGATCAGCTCCGATGCGCAGGCGGCCGTTGACCCGGCCGGCCGCTGTCGGGCTGAAGGTGATGGTGAACGAAAAACGGTTTCCAGGCGTCAGGGTGACCGGCAGAGGCGGCAGGTCGCTCAGCGTGATCCCGGCGCCGGAAACAGTCACCGAGGTGATCCGCCCGTCCGCGGTGCCATTATTCTGCACGCGGATGGCTACTGTGCTTTTTTCACCAACGGCCGCGTCAGGGAGGGAAATGAGCTGCTCGGGCTGGATCGCCACCGCGCCGGTCTCGCGAATCAGCTCATAGGTGAGCTGCGGCGACGCTCCGCTGCCCTCGAGGTTGAAGCTGACGCGGCGATCCACCAGCTCCACCGACACGCTGCCCGTGGATGGAGCGACCTGCCGCGGGGTGAAGGAAATGCCCACGCGGAGCTCGCGGCCCGCTTCGACAACGGTTCCGGGCAGCGGGGCGCCCACCAACTGGAATGCGGAGCCGGCCAGGGCGATCGAATTCAGGGAACCGGAGCCGCTGCCGCGATTGGTGATCAGCAGGATCGCGGTCACGGTTGCGTCCACGGGCGTCTGGGGAAACGCGATCGTGCCGCCGGAGACCAGCGGCTGCGCATTGCCTCCCGGCGGCGTATAACTGAAGGCGAAGTCCGGCGCCACGCCGGCCATGTTGACGAAGAACGAGCCCGTCGTGCGCCCCTCGGTGTAGCCGATGGCGAGGCGCGCCGTCGCGCGGTTTCCGGCCGATGGCGTATAGCGGATTCCCAAAGTGACGGTCTCCCCGCCAACCATGTCGAACGGCGGCGTGTCGTAGCCGCTGACCACGAAATCCAGCGAGCCGGTCAGATCAATCGTGTTGATCGCGACTCTGGTTCCCGCCGCCCCGCGATAGGTAATCGATAACGTGCCGGAGACGGGAGCGCCAATCGCGTCCGCCGGCAAAGTGACGGTGCCGCCGTCGCTGATGGTGGCTACGTTTTGTCCCGTTTGGAACCGGAGAGCAAAGGGGATCGTCGTTTGCGCCAGTAACGCGGAAGATCCCAACAGTAAGATTGCAACCAGGCGATTCACGGATCAGTCCTCCTCCGGAGCGGGAACAAAGTAAGCGGCCGCTTCGGGCAGAAAGCTGAACACCTCAAGCGCCTGCCGCTTGCCACGCATGTTCATCACGAAGGCGCCGCCGTCACCGATGGCCTCCAATAGCGAGGGCGTGGAATCGCACTCGATACGTTTGAGCAAAGCTCTCGTGGATCGCTCGTAGAGCAAAATCGACTTGCCGTCCGCGTCGGCAACCACCACCAGCCTGCCGTCACGGCTCCAGGCCGCAGCCACCGGGTTTCCCTCGCCGCCGGCGAATCTCGTGGCGGCGCCGCCGTCTCTCACCGGCTGAATCTCGAGCACCTGCCGTGATGCACGATCCGCCACAATGAGCGTCGTCTCGTCCACGCTCAGGGCAGGCGCGCCCGGGTCCGCCACCCGTGCCAGCAACATGGGGCTCTCAGTTTCATGGAAGCGAAAGATGCCGCCCTGCTCTCCTCTCACCGCGACGTACACATTCCACCCTCCGCGGTCCACGGCGAGTCCGGTCACTTCCCCATCGGCAAACCCGAGATGAGCCAGGGCTTGATCCGGTCTCCAGACCAGCACGCGGCCGGACACCAGAAGCGCGGCTGCTTCCCCGGTGCGGCTCCAGGCGATGCTTTGCGCGGCGCCTTCGGCAACCGGAGTCTCCCGAGGCCCGTTCTGGAAGGTGATCGCCCGGACGGCTCCATCGCGAACCGCCAGCGCCGTCGCTCCGGTTGGAGAAACAGCGGCGTAATCCAGGTTTCCGGCGAGCGCTTCTCCGAAATACGCGGCTCCAGGAACACCCAGAATCGGCCGCAGCGACCGGCTGGCGCGATCGAACACGATGCCGGTCACCGGCCCCGTGATCTGGCCTTGCTGGGCGAACAGCCCGGCGGCGCACAATCCAAGCTGAAGTAATCCTGGAAAACGCATCAGCGGGGCCCTCCCACCGTGATCACGCCGGCTGAGATGGACACCGTCTTGACCGGCGCCGCCGCTTCCGTACCTCCGTTGCGAGTGCCTGCGTAGATGCCTCCCGCCAGCGCGCCCGCTCCGGCGATGGCAGCAATCTTCCACCAGCCGCCCTTGCCGGACTTGGCAGCGGTCCTGCTACCACCGCCGCCCGAGCCGCGCACATTCGACTGGGCGATGACGCCCGAGGCGCTGCGCGTGCCTGCCGTTGCGGTGACTTTGATGTTAAAGCGGCCCTCTTCGTCATTGGGCGTGAAGAAGGTGGCTGCGGCACGACCGTTCTTATCCGATCGGACCGTCTGCGTTTTCAGCCAGCCGTTAAAGAACCCTCCGGGACCGGAGAGCGGAAGCTGGAAGACAACCTCCGCGCCGGGAACGGGCTTGTCGCTCTCATCCCGGATTTCCACAACCGGAGCGACGCCGCTGCGGGATCTGGAATTGTTAGTGGCGCCTTCGCCTTCGATCACTACGATCTTGAGACCGGCGCCCTGAGCAACCAGATTCGAGCTGCCGGGCTGGGTCTGTTGGGCAGGAACGAGGAGCGAGCCGGCCAGAAACACGCTGAGAAGCTGATGAGGCCGCAAGAGATACCTCCATGAATGAACGATTGGGCAGGCACTTGACAAGCAAGTACCGCAAGTTCTCGAATATACCACGGGCAGACCAGTTAAGGCGTTGAACGAGCAAGGAACGTTACACTGGACTGGCCGACCGGGCTTACCCTCTGCCAAACTTCATTCGCAGCCACTTCATGAGACGCAGCTTGCGCTCAGGGCAGTTCTGCCAGGGGGCGTAGCTGACCACGCCGTTGGACCGCTCCACCCACAGAGCCAATTGCTCGCCTCCGGCAGCCACCGACGCGACCAATCCCGTGCCGCAGCGCTCACTGCCGGCGAGTTTCCCGGCGCTGAACTTGGCATTCACTCCCTTTGGGCCCCAATCATCCAGAAACGCGCTGTAAGGGTAGTCTCGGCAGGGCGTCTGCTCGGAGCAGCCCCAAAAGGTGTAGGCGGCCTTGTAGTCCTGGCGGCTGAGCACCTCGAGAAACCGGCTGATTTGCTTCTCTTCCTTGTAATCGCGGAACAGGAAGTACAGAATGCCGCTGACAACCGAAACGGCGAGCGCCGAAAGCAGGATCCAGCGGATTTTCTTTTCCCGCTCCGCTTCGCCGGCCCCGTACCCTTCCAGATAACCGGACATGGCTGGCCAGCCTACTTGACTGGGAATGCCTTATCGTACTCGGAAACCGCGGTCTTGGTCAGGTCGAGCTGCGGCTTGAAGTAGATAGTTTGGCCGACGTCGACGACCACGTCCAGTTGCTGCGCCTCGGCCAGCTTCTTCACGACCTCGCGCATGCGCTGCAGGGCTCGCGCGCCGACTTCCTGTTGCTCACGTTGCAGCTCCGCATCGAGGTCCTCCTGCAACCGCTGGAGTTCCCTCTGCTTGCGCTGGCCCTGCGCCATCAGCTCTGCCTCGCCTTGCGGCGTCAGCTTGCCCTGCAAGGTCTGAAGCTTGTTCTGGATGTCCTGCAAGTCGCGCTGGAGCTTGTCGGCGTCCACTTGCTTGGGCTTCAGCTTCGCTTCCAGAGCCGACACTGCTTTCTTGACCTCGGCAGTGGTGTTCACCGCCTCACGCATGTCGATGATGGCCACTTTCGTCTGAGCAGTTGCGGCCGCGCTGAACCACAGCATCATCCCCGATGCCAGCCACAAACGGTATGCACGAAACAACATGGGCAAAACTCCTTCGAGATTTTGACGCTCCCGCCAGGCCGCGGGTTGTCTGGAATCAGTCGCTCAGAACAGCGAGAATCTCGTCCTCCTTCAGGATCAGATACTCTTCGCCGTCCATCTTGATATCCGCGCCCGAATACTTGCCAAACAGGATGCGGTCGCCCTCTTTGACGTCCAGCGTCACGCGGGTGCCGTCGTTCAGCATGCGGCCGCTGCCGATGCGAATCACCTTTCCCTGCTGCGGTTTTTCTTTAGCCGAATCCGGGATGATGATGCCTCCACCGGATGTCTCCTCATCGCCGAGGCGCTGGATAATCACACGGTCGTGCAGCGGACGAATCTTGACTGCCATACAAACCTCACATCCACTTATGGTTAGAAAGACGGCGAAGCCGGCGCGGCCGGCATTCGACCCGATGAAGGAAAGCATACCATATCAGGCCAAATCCGGGAGCAGGAACGAACCAGGGATTCCGGCGGCTCTCGAGACTGCCTCCGCGGCCAGGTAGCCGCTGCGGACAGCGCCCTCCATCGTGGCCGGCCACCCCGAGCGCGTCCAGTCTCCTGCCAGCAAGAGATTGGCGTATCTGGTTCCCGGTCCCGGACGCTTGGACTCCATGCCCGGCGCCGCCGAAAAAGTCGCCCGCACTTCCTTCACGACGTGCGCTTTCACGATCTTTGCATCGCGCACGGCAGGCAGAAATTCTTCGAGTTCCCGGGTGGCCAGCTCCAGCACCTGCTTTCTGTCCATCTCGAGCAAACCGCGGGACGCGCTCACCACCACCAGCAGGTAACGTCCCTCGTCTTTGCTGAAAAACCACTGGATCGTGCGGTCCAGCAAGACGCCGTGGGGGAGATCGGTCACCGGACGGTCGAACCAAAGGTGCACGCCGGTGATGGGCGAGTGAGTGAAGGCGGTGAAATCGACGCCGAGGTCCGGAACCAGCGTTGCCAGCCGCTCGGCGGGCAGTGCGGAAACATACCAATCCGCGAGCATCGTTTCTCCGTGGACGACGATGCCGCTTACCTGGCCGCCATCCGTGTGGATTTGGTCGACGGGCGTCCGCTGGCGGATGCGCACGCTCGGAAACCGCGCCCAGGCTCGCTCATGGTACAGCTCGCCAAGCGGTGTACAGGGAATCCCCATCTCATAATTCCTGCGGCCGGCCAGGAAGCCGAGCCAGAACACCTGAAACGCGTGCGCTGCCGCCATGCGGTCCAGTTCCTCGTTCACGGCGCTCACCAGCACCTGACGCCAGAAGCGCTCGATGGAGCGCGGCGTCTGGCGCTTCTCTCGCAGCCACTCGAGCATCGTGATCCGGTCCAGTCCGGTGCGCGTGGCGCGCTCCCGGCGAATGGCGAGCAAACCGCGGCCGATGGCGAGCTTGTCGCTCAGGTCCAGGAATGAGAGGCGCAAGAAAGATTCCGTGAAGTGGAGCGGCGCGGGCAGCCGGCCTGCTTTCAGCACCGAAGTGCGTCCTCCAGGCTCCAGGAAGTAGAACTGGCGGTGGAATGTGAGCTTGCTCTCCACTCCCAGGCGGCGATAGAAATCCAGCAGATTGACACAGCATCTGAGAAGAATGTGCTGGCAATTGTCAATCAGTTCCCCGTCGCTTCCTGACAAGGGGTAGGAGGCGGCCCGGCCGCCCAAGAAAGGCCTCGCTTCAAAAAGCTCGACGGAAACCCCGCGGCTTCCAAGAGCGGCCGCGGCAGCCAGACCCGCCAGGCCGCCACCAAGGATGGCAACCCGGGGCATCTTCAGGAACTCACGCAGCCGGAACGGGGGCGCGCTTGCCGCCGTCGCTGTCGTCGGAAAGCTTCCACGCGATCCAAAGCACGATCACGAGGTAGAGCAGATCGATGGGTTCCATTCCGGTTCTTTCCAGTATCGCTTGCCGGTTTGATTTGCACAACTCACCTTCGTTCCAGTCACCTTAGTTCCAGTACCCGTACCAGAGGCCCACGGCCAGCGCCGCCAGGCCTCCCATGACGGGGAACGCGATCAGCGCCAGCGCCAGCCGCGCCGGCCAGCGCCAGCCATTCGGCCAGAAGCTCGCCAGAGCCTGGGGAATGGCGATCCACAGCCACACGGCAAACTGGCCGGCGTCGCCAATCACGCACCAGGGGCAGCGCTTGGGCCCGTGATGTACGTTGCAATGGTCCGCCGCGCCCGCCCATAGGAATGTGCAGCCGCAGCGGTAAGCCAAGTCGCAGAAGTTGATGAAGAACCCGCAGGTGACAGCAATGGCCACCGCCATCACAACCACCCGCTGCCACTTCGCCACGGCGGTCACACCCGTGCGTGGCCGTACAGCCGGACCACGTTCTCCATCAGCTTCAGCCCGGTATTTCCTTCCAGAGTGAGCATCGACTCGGGATGGAACTGCACGGCCTCGATCGGCAATTCGCGGTGGCGCACCCCCATGATCACACCGTCCTCGGACTCCGCCGTCACTTCGAGCGCGGCCGGCAGCTTGTGCTTCAACGCATACAGGGAATGGTAGCGGCCGACGCGAAACTGCTCCGGCAGTCCCTCGAACACGCCTTTTCCCGTGTGCGTGATCAGGGACGGCTTGCCGTGCATGGGGTAGTCGAGAACGCCGAGTTCGCCGCCAAATGCTTCCACAATCCCTTGCAGGCCCAGGCAGACTCCGAACATCGGTACGCCAAGGCGTGCCGTGTAGCGAACCAGATCCGGAACGCCGAAGTCGGCCGGCCGGCCCGGCCCCGGCGAGATGAGCAGCAGGCTGGGCGAGATCCGAGCGATCAATTCCAGCGGAAAACCGGCGCGATAGGTGACCACGTCGGCGCCCGTCTGGCGGGCGTAGTTGGCCAAGGTATGGATGAAGCAATCGTCGTTGTCCACCAGCAGAAGCTTCACCCCTTGGCCTTCGTGGACGCGGCCCGCGGCGGCCGGCGTCGCGGCGAACATCCCGGGCTGCAATGCGCGGAAAAAGCCGGTCGCTTTGAGCCGTGTCTCCCGTTCCTCATTGGCCGGAATCGAGTCATACAGGAGCGTCGCGCCAACCGGATACCGCGCCACGCCGTCGCGCAGATAAGCGGTGCGGATCAGAATGCCGGTGTTGATATCGCCGTTCAGCGAGATCATGCCCACCGCGCCGCCGTACCAGCCGCGCGCGTTCTTCTCGAGGTTCTCGATCGCCTGCGCGGCAGCGCGTTTCGGCGCTCCGATCACCGTCACCGCCCACATGTGCGTCAGGAACGCATCGAGCGAATCAAAGCCGGCCGCCAGCGTCCCTTCGACGTGATCCACCGTGTGAAAGACGCCCGCGTAGGACTCGATGAGCCGCCTAGCGATCACCTGCACCGAGCCGGGCTCGCAAACGCGCGACTTGTCATTGCGGTCCACATCGGTGCACATGGTCAGCTCCGATTCCTCTTTGGCCGAATCGAGCAGCTCACGGATGGCGTCGGCGTCCCGGATCGGATCGCCGGTGCGGCGCGCCGTTCCGGAAATCGGACAGGTCTCGACACGCGCGCCTTCCACCCGCACGAACATTTCCGGCGATGCGCCCACCAGTTGCTCATCGCCAAACTGGATCAGGAATTCGTACGGGCTGGGGCTCAATTGCTGGATGCGCTCAAACAATCTGGAAGCAGATCCCGGGTAGCTCGCGTGGAAGGTCTGCCGGAGCACGACTTCGTAATACTCTCCCTGCCGCATCCCTTCCCGGACGCGCTCCACGTTGGCCATGTATTCTTCGGGCGTGTGATCGGAGAAGATCTCGGAAGAATCCGCCGGCGGAGGCGGCGCGACCGCTTCTCCGGAACGATCGAGAGCCAGTGTCGAGATGCCGTCGCGCTCGAAGTCATACTGGAAACGCTCGATCACTTCCTTCTTGCGGTCCATGAAGCTGATGTCGTCACACAGAAACAGATGCAGCGCCTTTGGTTTCTCGCGCGGCAGGCGCAATTCGATGGGGTCGAACTGGAACAGCAGGTCATAGCCGAACGCGCCCGCCAGTGGCAGGCGGTTGTCCTCCGGATGAGCGAATTCCTCGATCAGCGTCCGCAGAACGGAGAATGCCGAAGGCTGCCTGCTTCGCTCTTCCTCGGGGAACAGCGGCGGCAGCGGCTTGAGCCGCCCGCGGAGCATGCCGCCCGAGGCCTGGAAATCTTCCCAATGCGGATGCCCGGCGAGCAGAGGATGGAGCATCTGGCAGATCATCTCGCCCCTCAGATTCAGCGGGCGGAACTCGAGCTCGCGCGCGTAGCCGATGATCTCCAGCGGCGGGCACACCGAAGCAATGTCCCAGCGCGAGTAGCGCCCCGGGTACTCGTACCCCGAAGAGAAATAGAAACCGCGGTGCGTATCCTGCTCTCGAAGCAGCTTCCCCAGCCCTCGTTTAAAGGGAATGCGGGAAACACTGCGCCTCACCTGGATGCCGCCGCGAGTGGTGTATCGCATCTCTCGCATGGGCGCCTCAGCGAAGTGGGTT
>JACQDF010000266.1 GCA_016201205.1 Acidobacteriota bacterium | reverse complement strand
TCATTTCACCCCGCAAGGTGTTCATCTCGCCTCGCAATTCACTCCGCAAGGTGCCCATTTCACCGCGGAAGGTGCCCATCTCCGCCCGCAAGGTGCTCATCTCGCCCCGCATCTCCGCCCGCAGGGCGTCGATCTGGGCTATCAGCGCCCGTGTGTTCAGCCACGCCGTAAACAGGACCACCAGCAGCGTCCCGAACAGCGCGAAAACCGACGGCATCCACATCTGGGCCTGAGCGCTCATTCTTCCCTCTTCATCATAACCAATCGCCATCTCACGTCCAATAGTCCCGGTCCAGGCTGCGGTACTGCACTGCCTCAGCCACGTGCTTTGCCGCCACCGCCTCCGCACCGCCCAGGTCCGCCACCGTGCGCGCCACCTTCAGGATCCGGTCGTGCGCCCGCGCGCTCAGCCCCATCCGCCGCACCGCCATCTCCAGCGTCCGCTCGCCGGCTTCGTCCAGCACGCACAGCGCCCGCATTTGGGCCGGTGGAATGTTGGCGTTATAGAATCCACGCCGCCGCTGCCGTTCCCGGGCCGCCAGCACACGCTCGCGCAGGAACGCCGAGGTCATCCCCTCATCGCGCCCGCGCATCTCTTTGTACGGCAGGGCCGGCACCTCGATGTGCAGATCGATGCGATCCAGCAGCGGTCCGCTGATCTTGCCCAGGTACCGCTGGATGATCGCTCCGGTGCACCGGCATTCGCGCGTCGAATCCCCAAAAAACCCGCACGGGCACGGATTCATCGCCGCCACCAGCATGAAACTTGCCGGGAAAGACAGCGTCATCTTCGCCCGCGCCAGCGTGACCGTGCGGTCCTCCAGCGGCTGGCGCAGCAATTCGAGCACGTTGCGCGGGAACTCCGGCAGCTCATCGAGAAACAGAACGCCATGATGAGCCAGACTCGCTTCGCCCGGCCCCAGTTTGGCGCTCCCTCCGCCGATCATGCCGGCGTCGGAAATCGTATGGTGCGGCGAGCGGAAAGGCCGGTCGCGTAACAACGCTACGGCGCGCGGCAACAGCCCGGCCACACTGTGGATCTTCGTCGTTTCGATTGCTTCTTCAAACGCCAGCGGCGGCAGGATGGCCGCCAGCCGCTTGGCCAGCATCGTCTTGCCTGACCCCGGCGGGCCGATCATCAGCACATTATGCGAGCCGGCGGCCGCCACTTCCAGCGCGCGCTTCGCTGTCGTTTGGCCGCGGACATCGCGGAAATCGAGCGCCGTCTCCTGGCGATCCGAACCGGAAACCTGCGGCGGCGTCTCGGGGGCGAATTTTTCCGGCTCATTCAGCAGCGCCACCGCCTCCGCGATGTGCTTCACGCCGAACACGCGCACGCCTTCCACCACCGCTGACTCGGCCGCGTTCTCCTGTGGCACCACCAGATTCGGAACTCCCTCGCGACGGGCGCACACGGCGATCGGCAGCGCTCCGCGGACGGACCGCAGGCTGCCATCGAGCGATAATTCGCCCACCAGCAGGAACTGCTCGGTCCGTCTCAGGGCGCCCATCGCTCCCAGAATTCCCAGCGCCATCGGCAGGTCGAATCCCGCCCCTTCTTTGCGCACGTTGGCCGGCGCCAGGTTAATGGTCACCGCTTTGCCCGGATAGCCAAACCCGGAGTTGATTAACGCCGATTTGATGCGCTCCCGGCTTTCCCGCACCGCCGTGTCCGGCATGCCGACGGTGATGAAGTCGCGGGAGGAGCCCGAGGCGTACAAATCCACTTCGACATCGATCAGGTGCGCGTCAATTCCGTAGACGGCGGCCGAGCGTGTGCGAAAAAGTCCCATCAATAACTAGTGGGACCAGTGGCGGGGAGTTCTCACCACTTCGGCTGCGAAATGTTCCGGCATCAAACCGGCGCTTCAGTCCTCGGAGCCTCCATCCCAGGTATGTTTCGGATCCGGCACAAATGTCAGCGAGCCGGCGCCCGTCACCATCCATCCGCCCGGAACTCGCGCCCTTGCCATCGGCCCCGAGCCCCGTACCGCCAGCGGCTCGAACAGCAGCAGCGGTATGAGGGAAGCGGCCGCCGGCGCCTCCGCCGACATGGGCACGGCCGCGGTCGCCGGCGCATCGGCCGCTGCTTTCTCCGGCCCGCCCAGTGGTTGCAGCGCGCCCTGCACACTCTCGATCCGAAACTGGTAGCGGTCAGTCAGATAATGGAACTTGTAGTAATCGCCCGATTCTTCCAGATTGTCGATAATGGCGCCAAAAGGGATGGTGATGGGAGGCTCGGTCAGCGGAATCCCCGTGCGTTTGTTGAGTTTTACCGCCTCGACGGATTTCGTCACTTCATACTTGGCCACAGATCCTCCTTACGTCGGCGACACCTGGAGATGATTGATGACTTTCTTCACGCCCTTGACTTTGCCGGCCAGGCCCTCCGCCTTCTGCCTGGCTTTTTCCGTGCGAACTTTTCCCGCCAGCGTCACGACGCCCTCCTTTACTGTAACCTCGATGGCGCCGCCCTTGACGTCGGGATGGTTTGTCAGCTTCAGCCGCACCTGATCATAAATGCGGTCGTCCCCGGGGTTCCCTTGCGCCCAGACGGCTCCGGCCTGGAAGAGAATCAGGCACAAGACCAGACTCACGGCCCAACTGCGCATAACGTAACTCCTCAGTAAACACATTTCTCTGTGTCAGTCTACCCTATCATGATATGCTCCGAGTTGGACTCCCCTCGAGGTCGATACCACTTTGTGCGGCATTGCCGGCTTCACCACGCTTGACCGCCAGGCGCCCAAGGGCCGCATTGAGGAGCTGGCCGGGACGATCGTTCACCGCGGCCCTGATCAGCAGGGGTTCTTCCGCTCGGCGCTTGTTTCGCTGGCGGCCGTCCGCCTCAGCATCATCGACGTCGCAGGCGGCGATCAGCCGATTCACAGCGAAGATGGCGACGCCGTCATCGTCTTCAATGGTGAGATCTACAACCACGCCGCACTGCGGCAGGAGCTGGAAGGCCTTGGCCACCGCTTTCGCACTCGTTGCGACACGGAGGTGGTTCTGCGCGCGTTCCTGGAATGGGACACGCGGTGCTTTGCGCGCTTGCGCGGGATGTTCGCTGCCGCGCTGTGGCGCGAGTCGCAGCAACGGCTGGTGCTGGCGCGCGACCGGATGGGCATCAAGCCGCTGTATCTGGCCCGGCGCGGCCGCGACCTCTATTTTGGCTCCGAACTGAAAGCGATTCTCGAGAATCCGGAGATCGACCGCGTGCTCGATCTGCGCGGCCTCGACTACTATCTCTCGCTGAATTATGTTCCATCGCCGCACACGCTGATCGAAGGCATCGAAAAGCTTGCCCCTGGATCGTGGCTCGAATGGCGCGCCGGCGTCATCGAATCGGAAGCCTACTGGAGGCTGCGGTTCGCGCCGGATCGCGGGAAGGATCTCGATGGCGCCAAAGAAGAGCTGGACATGCTGCTTCGAGACTCGGTGCGCGAGCATCTCATCTCCGATGTGCCCCTCGGCGTATGGGCCAGCGGCGGGCTGGATTCGTCCACCATTCTGCACTACGCGGCCGAACAGGTTCCTCGTCTGAAGACCTTCTCTGTCTCTTTCCAGGGACGCAGCTTCGATGAAAGCCCCTACTTCCGGCAGGTGGCGAGACTCTATGGCGCCGAGCACCACGAGTTCGATCTGAATCCGGCCGAAGATCTGCCCGCCGCAATCGAGCAGATTGCCCGGTATTCCGATGAGCCAAGCGCGGATGCGGGCGCGCTGCCCGTCTGGTTTCTTTCGAAGATGACCCGCAGGCACGTCACCGTCGCGCTCAGCGGCGAAGGAGCCGATGAGCTGTTCGGCGGCTACTACACCTACGTGGCGGACCGCTACGCGACCCGGATTCGCGTCGCGCCGGCTTCGCTGCGCCGGCTCGGCTTGTGGCTGCTTCGCTGGTGGCCCGTCTCCGACGACAAGATCAGTCTGGAATACAAGCTGAAGCGCTTTCTGCGCGGATCCCTGCTTTCTCCGGTGGCCGCGCACCTTTTCTGGAACGGCACGTTCTCGGAAGAAGAAAAGCGCGCTTTGTGCAGCAATCCAGGCCATCCCAGGCTTGACGAGCTGATGCCGCCCGGCGCCGAACGGACAGGCGAAGTGAACCGCTACCTGTGGCTGGATCAGCTCTGCTACCTGCCGGACGATATCCTCAACAAGTGCGACCGCATGAGCATGGCGCATTCCCTGGAAGTGCGCCCGCCTTTCCTGGATCACCGGATCGTCGAGTTCGCCGCCACTCTGCCCGATGATCTCAAAGTGCGCGGCTCGCAATTGAAGATCGTGCTTGGTCACCTGATGCGGGACAAGCTGCCGAAGGCGATCCTCGACCGCAAGAAAGAGGGCTTCGACATTCCCGCGCACGACTGGTTTCGGGGGCCGTTGCGGCCGTTCCTGCTCGACACGCTGGACGAGAAGAACGTTCGCGACACGGCGTTTTTTCACTGGCCGCCCATCGAACGCCTCCTCCGTGCACACCTGGAACGCCGTGCGAATCTCGGATATCACTTGTGGGGCCTGCTGATTCTGTTCCTTTGGATGCGCCGATGGAGCGTGCGTGCGCCCGAGGCCTTCTCGATGGCGCGGCAGGCGATCGTGACTGCCGGCGTTTCTTCCTCGTGAATCTAGCCCACACCCCAGGAGGCAGACTGGGGGAAACTCTACCACTCTACCCAGCGGCGGTTGTCACATCGAACGGCTGGGTGGTAGTCTGAGGGATTGTTCGACTTGAAGTGAGCGCCCTTGTGGCATTACGCGTATGAAAAAAGTGAACGTCGCTCCGAAGGACGTGGACGAATACCTCGCAGGCGTCCCGGAACCCGCCCGCAGCACCTTGAACAGGGTTCGCGCGGCCATTCGGTCCGCTGTGCCACCGGAGGCCACGGAGGCCATCAGCTACCGGATGCCCGTGTTCAAGTACAAAGGACTGCTGCTGGGGTACGCCGCGTTTTCGAACCATTGCAGTTTGTTCGCTATGAGTCCGTCTGTGCAGGAGGCGTTCAAAAACGAACTCAAGGACTTCCACACATCCAAAGGCGCCATCCGCTTCCCTGTGGACAAGCCTCTGTCGGCCGCCCTTTTGAAAAAGCTGGTGAAGGCGCGGGTCACGGAGAAGGAACGAAAGAAACAGCGCTGATCGGGCTGCCTTCGAGACCACGTGTGGACCTCAGCGTCCTGGTCTTCCCTCCAGCTTCTGCGCCAGCCGTCCCACTGCGACCAGAATGCCGTGGATGAGCGCTTCCGGACGCGGCGGGCACCCGGGGATATACACGTCCACGGGAACCACCCGGTCGACCCCGCCCACGGTGGCATAGTTGACGCCGAATATCCCGCCGCTGACTCCACATGCGCCAACCGCCACCACCACTTTCGGTTCCGGCGTGGCACGGTACGTCTTCAGCAGCGCCTGCTCCATGTTTCTGGTGACCACTCCGGTGACCAGCAGCATGTCGGCGTGCCGTGGTGAGGCGACAAAATGAATTCCGAGCCGTTCCATGTCGTACACCGGATTGTTCAATGCGACGATTTCCAGTTCGCATCCATTGCACGAACCCGCGTCTACTTCACGAATGGCCAGCGACCGGCCGAGCACACTGTGAACCGTTCGCCTGAGGTTCCGGCCGGGATCGTTCTGCCCGCCTGCGGGCTGAGTAATCCGGACCAGACTCTGATTCGTGCCGTCCTGGTTGAGAGCGTATTCCGCGGAAAAAACGAGATCGCCGCGCTGTTGGACGGCGAGTTCGAACTCGCGCGTCACCGTCACTGCGCCACCCGAGACTTCGGCGCACAGCCCGCAGAACACACACCGGCCGTAATCGATTGTCACCTGCCTGGCCAGACCGGTGTCCTGAACCCGGATCGCTCCGGTGGGGCAGACCTCGGCGGCGGGACGTGAATCGCTCCATTGCCCGAGATCGAATTCCGGACGGCCGCGGAAGTTGGTGCACACTTGGGCGGGACGCTCCGGGTAGCTCCTGGTGACGATGCCGGTCTCGAAGGTCTTGCGGAGAATCTTAAACATCGCTCACCGATCCGTCCCGGAGTAGGAAAGATTGAAGCTCTTATTGATCACCGGGAAGTCGGCGATGATATTGCCCTCCACCGCCTCAACAAGCGCGGGCCAGTTGTTGAGCGAAGGGTCCTTGATCTTGCAGCGCTCCAGGGATTCACCGGGTCCGGTTCGGACCCAGTGAATGATCTCGCCGCGCCAACCCTCGACGGCGCTCATCGCGCAGCGGCCGCCGGGAATGGGCTGCGGCGGTGCGCACCACGGGCCGGATGGAAGAGTGTCCAACGCGGCCCCCACGATACGGACCGACTCGTGCACCTCGTCGCTCCGAACCTGCATCCGGTGCCAAACGTCGCCGGCATCGTAGACCGGCACCCGCAACTCCACGCCGCGATAAGCGGCGTACGGATGATCGCGGCGGACATCCAAATCCACGCCGGAGGCGCGGCCGGCGACTCCGACGACGCCCAGCGCGCGCGCCTTCTCCACGGAAAGGATCCCGGTTCGCTCGAGCCGGTCGCGCGTCGAGTCCGACGACGCGATCAGCGCGATCAGATCACGAAACTCTTTCTCAAAAATCTCGAGCGCGCGCCGGATCGCGCGGATTTGCGCTGAGTCCCAGTCGCGCCGGACGCCGCCAACCGAGGCCATGCCGCGGAGCAACCGGTTCCCGGTCAGCTCCTCGTTGAGAGCGACAATCATTTCCCTCAGCCTGGCGGCGTGCATATTGGCAACCACGAAGCCCACGTCCGTGGCGATCGCGCCGATGTCGGCCGTGTGGTTGTAAATCCGCTCCAGCTCCAGCATCACGGTTCGCATCACGGCCGCTCGCGCTGGAATCTCGATTCCGGCGGCCCCTTCGATCGCCTGGCAGAACGCCACCGCGTGCGAAAAACTGGAATCGCCCGAGATGCTTTCCGCCAGGAACACCGCGCGGCGAATCGGCAGGCGCTCGAACAGCTTCTCGGTCCCCTTATGGGTGTAGAACATGCGGAGCTGCAGGTAAAGGATCGGCTCGCCGGCGAGCGCGAAATTGAAATGGCCGGGCTCGATGATGCCGGCGTGAACCGGTCCGACGGGAATCTGGAAAACGCCCTCGCCCAAGGTCGGGCGGTATACGTGCTGCTCCCCTTCGAAAGGAGGCAGTACCTGGTCGATCGGAAAGTCCTTGCACAACGGGTGTACATCGGGCCAGTTGTCGTGCAAAGCCACCCGCCTCGGATTTGGGTGCCCGGCGGCCTCCAGCCCGAACCAGTCCTGAATCTCGCGCTCCTGCCAGTTCACATTGGGCAGATCCTCGGCCAGCGACGGGAACCGGCGATCGTCGGCGGGAATCGGGACCTGGAGGATCAGGAACTGCGGATTCGGACGCTGCTCGAATACGTAGTAGTTGTAAAACAGGCCTTCCGGTTCGACGCGATCCTCCGCGAAAACCGTTACCAGCCTGGCTCCATATTCGGCGCGCAGGAAACCGGCTATCGGACGCACGTCGCTGCCGCTCAGCAGGATGGAGATCGCGCCGGCCTGATCAGAATGGAAGGAGCGGATCAGGCCGCCGAATCTGCCTCGCAGTTCCTGAAAGAACGAGTTCATCGGCTCTCTCACTCCCCGGCAACCACCTGCGCGGCGCTGCGAATCAGAGCGAGCAATGGTCCGGGCAACCAAAACGCGATTGCAACCAGGAGAGCGCCCATTGCCAGCAGCGCCGAATCTCGCCAGGGACGGCGCGGCGCCGGAACTTCCGGGCCGACCGGTCCCAAGACCAGTTTTCCGACATGCAGGATTGCGCCCGCGAACACGCCGGCGCCGAACAGGACGAACAGCACGCCCGCCAGATAGTGACCGCCCGCGAAGGCGGCATTGACGATCAGAAACTCGCTTTGAAAGAGGCTGAAAGGAGGCATCCCGACGATCGCCAATGTGGCCATCAGGAAGATCGCGCCAGTCAATGGCATCGAGCGGATCACGCCTTCTTTGATGTCGTGAAACACATCGGTCCGGTAGTGCTGGTAAACGTTGCCGGCGCACAGAAACAGGAGCGACTTGGCAATCGTGTGATACGTCATGTGGAGCATCAGGCCGAGCGTTCCCAGCGCTCCCCCGATGCCCAGCGCGGTCACCATGATGCCGGCGTGATCGATCGTGTGATACGCCAATAGCCGCCGGAAATTTCTCTGAACCAGCACGAACGGCACGGAAAGTCCCATCGACAGCAGGCCGAACAGAATGAGGAGTTGCGGGACGAACCCGTCTCCCAGCGAGCGGTGAGCCAGCGCGTAATAGCGGATCAGGCCGTAAAGAGCGCAGTTCAGCATGGCCGAGGACAGGATGGCGGCGGCCGGGACCGGCGCTTCGCTATACGCATCCGGCTTCCAGGTGTGCATTGGGGCGATGCCGGCCTTTGTGCCGTAGCCGAGCAGGATCAGAATGAAGGCCAGCCGCATTCCCGCCTTGTCCAGCTCGCCCGCCCGGGCCGCCAGCACCGACCAGTTCAAGCCCGCCAGTGTGTCGGCGCCGGGCAGGGCTCTGGCCGAGTAGTACGTTACCACGGTGCCGAAAAGCGCCATCGACAAACCGACGCCGCCGATGATGGCGTACTTCCAGGCCGCCTCGAGCGAGGTGGCCCTGCCGTAGAAGCCGACCAGGAACACGGAAGCGAGAGTTGTGGCCTCGATCGCCACCCACATCACACCCAGATTATTCGCCAGCGCAACCAGCAGTATGGAAGCGACCAGGAGCGGCGTCAGCGCGTAGCAGTTGCGCAGCTTGGCGTGAGGCGAAGGCCCTTGCGGGGCGCCGCCAAGAACCCCGTTGCGCTCGTCATCGCGGAGGTATCCGACCGCGTACACCGCAGTCACCAGACCGACAAGAGCCGTCAGGCCGGCCACCAGAGCGCTCACGGCGTCGGCGTAAAGGAAGCCTCCCAACGCCTCGACGGCGCCATCTCGCACGACCTGTGCCGCAAGGCCAACCGCGAGCACAAATGTCAGGGCGAACGCCCCCAGGTTAATGGCTTCCATCTGCTGCCTCCTGCGGGCCAGATAAGACAGCACGCCGGCGGCGAAGGGGACCAGGAAAAGGGCGGGCAGGATCATCCGTTCTTAACCTCGCAACTGGTCCAATTTGCTCACGTCCATCGAATCAAATGCCTCCCGAATGCGGTGCACCAGAACGCCCAAAACCATCACTGCCACCAGGACATCGAAGAACACCCCCAGTTCGACAACCAATGGCATACCGTAGGTCAGGGAAATGGCCGCCAGGAACAGGCCGTTTTCGAGTGACAGCAGCGCCAGCACTTGGGTGACGGCTTTGCGGCGGTTAATCATCATGAAAAAGCCGATCAGGAACAACGAGACGGCGACGGCCAATGTGTTGTGCCCGAGGCTCTCCGGCGCCCCGCCCGCGTCCGGTCTGTGGAATGACTCGGCAACGACATAGCCGAGCAGCGTCAGACCGCCCGAGACGATCGCCGACAGCGGCTGATTCACCAGCGGCTCGATTTCCTGGCGGATACCGACCCGTTGCACAACCTGCTCCAGCAGGCGGGGGACGACGATACCCTTCAACGCCAGGGTCAGGATGGCGGCAAAGTAGAGATGCGGCGCGTGGTTGAACCACCCTATCGTAGCCGCAATCGAAGCCAGCAGAAAGGGCTGTACGCCGAAGATGCGGATATTGGTCACCAGCCACCGGTGGCCGGCCATCGCGATTTGCAGCACAAGCACCAGCGCCGCCATCAGGTTGATCAGCTTGTCTCCGAACTGGGGATCTGGGGAAAGGGTCATCGTGAGTCTAAAACAGGAACGTCGACACCAGCGCCAGCGCGCCCAGCACAAAGGCCACGGCAAGCAATTCCGGAACCCGGAACAGCCGCATCTTGGCGTTGGTGGTCTCGATCAGGACTATGACGCCGCTGAGCAGCAGCAGCTTGAGAACATACCAGACGAGGCTCGCCGGCAGGCCGCCAGCGGCCCACGCAGGACTCAGGCCGAACGGGAAGAATGTGTTCACAAGGAGCGTCATCAAAACGAGCTGCTTGATCGAAGCGCCCCATTCGATGAGCGCCAGATACGGCCCGGAATACTCGAGGATCATCGCTTCGTGAATCATCGTGAGCTCGAGGTGGGTTGCCGGATTATCGACTGGAATCCGCCCGGTCTCAGCGATCAGGACAATGAGCAGGGCCGCGAACGCCAGCATCTGGGAGGGTGCAAAGAAGCGCCAGCTTTGGCCCAGCGCTGCATGGGCGACCGTGCTGAGGTTGGTCGAACCGGCTCCGATGGCCACCGTGAACACCGCCAGCATCATCGCCGGCTCCGCCAAGGCTGCAATCGTCATCTCCCGGCTGCTGCCGAGTCCGCCGAACGAGCTCCCGCTGTCGAGACCGCCGAGCGCCAGGAAGAAGCGTCCGAGTCCCAAAAGGTAGACGACCGCCAGCACTCCTCCGAAGAAACTGAGCGGGGCGTCGGCCGCGACCATGGGGATCATCAACCCAGCCAATAGCGACGACAGGAATACGACATACGGCGCCGCGCCAAACAGCCACGAAGCTGTGTCGGGGATGACCATCCCCTTCTTGAGCAGCTTGTGCAGATCGCGGTAAGGCTGAAGAATGCCGGGGCCGCGGCGGGTCTGAAACCTCGCTTTGGCGATTCTCATGACGCCCCCGGTCAGGGGGGCGATGGCCAGCAATAAAGCCAACTGCATCAGGGCAGGGAGCAGAGATGCCGTCGTCATGCTCGGGCCCCGAAAACAAGCAGAAGAATCAGGGTCACGAAAATGTACGCGAGGTAAGCGTGAACGCTGCCCGCTTGAATCGCGCGGAAGCGATCGGCAATCGCCAGAATCGCCGATCGCAACGGGTTGTATAAACCCTTCTCGAAGGTGGGCTCGATCTCGCTTTCGAACCGGATGGCCCTGGGGTAGTACGGCGAGACCTCGAAATCCGCCTGAATCTCGCGCCGCGGCCGGTACACGGCCGAGAAAACCATCCGCAACGGCTTGGAGAATGCGGTCGCCGTAAACTGGTTCGCCGCGGTCAGGCCCGGCAAGCCGCAATCCCAGACAGGTCCGGTTCTGCGGTCACCACCACGTTTCCACAACAAAGTGAGCAACGCTGGAATGGGCGCCAGCAATGTCAGGGCGACGGCGATTCCGGCGGTCGATACGGCTCCTCCGGCGTTCAGCGACCAGCCATCCGCCGTCACAAGACCGCTACTGACGCGAACCCCCAGCGCTTGTTCGGTCACCGTGTCGAACAGCGGCAGAAACCATGTCGCACCCAATCCCAGGGCAAGGCAGCCGGCTGCCAGGACACCCATGCCGAATCGCATCGACAGTGGCGCTTCGCGCGCTTCTGCCGCCTCCGCGCTTCGCGGTAAAGCCAGAAACGTGATCCCGAACGCCTTCACAAAGCACGCAGCGGCCAGAGCGGAGGTGAGGGCCAGCAACGCCCCGGTAACCGGAAACATAATGCGAGTCAGGCTCCCGGTGGCGCCGAACCCCGCCAGCAACGCCTGATAGGTCAGCCATTCGCTGACAAAACCGTTCAAGGGCGGAAGACCCGAGATAGCCACAGCGCCCACCAGGAACCCGAAAGCGGTAAACGGCATCCGCCGGATCAACCCGCCCATTTGTTCCATGTTTCGCGTGTGGACTGCATGCAGGACGGACCCTGCGCCCAGAAACAGCAGGCCCTTGAAGACGGCGTGATTCAACGTGTGATAGAGCGCCGCCACAATCGCGACCGCCGCCAGATTCGGCCGTTCGAAGGCTCGGAACAGCAGGCCGGATCCAACGCCGATCAGGATGATTCCCATGTTCTCGATACTGTGATAGGCGAGCAGGCGCTTCAGGTCGTGCTCCATGAGAGCGTAAAGCACACCGAGCAGAGCGCTCGTGACGCCGGCCGCCAGCACCAGGGTGCCGGCCCACACGGGGACAATGTCGAAGAAATAGAAGAAGACCCGAACGATCCCGTAGACTCCCGTCTTGATCACGATGCCCGACATCAGCGCCGAAATGTTGCTCGGCGCGACCGGATGCGCGGCGGGCAGCCAAATGTGAACCGGTATGATGCCCGCCTTCACTCCGAATCCGAAAAAGAAGAGCAGCAACACGGCGCCGCGCTGAAGTTCCGGGAGCTTTCCGCCGGCGTGATGATAAGCGGAGAAGCTCAGACTGCCGGTCGAGGACGCCAATGTGAGGAAGCCCAACAGCAACAGTGCCGTGCCGGCGTGCGACATGATGAGAAACAGGATGCCGGCCTGGCGCGTTTCCTGCTTGCCGTGATCGAAGCTCACAAGGCAGTAAGCCGCGCCGGCCATCACCTCCCAGACGATCAGAAAGAAGAAAACATTTGAAGCCGTGAAAACCAGTGTCAGGCTCAGCAGCAGGACGTTATAAAAAAAGCCGAGAATGGCGGCGCTCTTCGAGGGCAGGCCTGCCACGTACCCGAACGAGTACGTCGAGATCGCTCCAGCCAGGACCGAAAGCGCCAAATTGAAAAAAGCCGAGAGAGAATCCAGCCGCACGGAGTATTCAAGCAGCGGAACGCCGGAGGCCACGGCTGCGGATTCCGCGGTCCCCTCGACCAGGGCGGTCAGCGAAGCCGCGATTCCGAGCAGCGCTCCGAGCAAGGGAAACCCGAACGACGCAAACCGTGCAAGCCTGTTGGAGCGGGCCACGAGAAGACTGGCGGCCGCTCCGCATGCGTACGCCGTAAGAGCGGTGTAAAGCAGTTGGATCGACGTCAACACGATATCCTTTGCCTAATCACGATGAGGCCCTGATCACGATGAGGCCCTGATCACGATGAGGCCCTAATCACGATGGGGCATGGATCCGTGGCGGCGCTTTCCCGTGCGACTTCAATATCTCGTCGACTTGCTCCGCCGAGTAGGGCGGCTGCTGAACCGACAGCACCAGACTGATCTGTTCGTCCGTGAGTTTTCTGCGGTTCCTCAGGTGCAGAATGTATCTGACCTTGTATCGCTGGTGCCCGTCCACGTAGACCACACCCTGCTTCTCGACGGACTGTATCCACGATTTCCGCGCGAATTCCACCAGCGTCTCTTCGTCAGTCTGCAAATTTCCCGCTGCCACGGACAAAGATTGATACCCCTGCATTCGCTGTTACCTCCTCAGCAACCTCAATCTGGCGTGCACATCTCATTGCGGCTGCCGCTCCGCTTCCACTTCCTCGAGCATGGCGATAGCTTGGGAAAGATTCGCTTGAAAATACCGCCTCATAATGTCGAGCACTTCGATCAACACCGGGTCTCGCAGTGAGTAGAAGACCTGGTTTCCTTCCTTCCGGTTAACAATGATCTGTCTGCTTCGCAGCACGGCCAGATGTTGTGAAAGGTTCGCCTGCTCTACCCCCACCCGTTCCTGAATCGCTCCGGCCGATAGTTCTCCCTCTCTAAGGGCTTCCACGATTGCGATCCGGCAGGGATGAGCGAGGGCTTGGAAGATGCTGGCTTTGAAGGAGCGGAGGGCGCTCTGCACGGTATTAGTATATTCGATCTATCGAATATTCGCAAATAATCGGGCGCCCGACGTCTTGTGCCCGACGTCAGCGCCTGCTGACCGAAACACAAACTGGTGGATATTGTATCATTTTTGGTACATACTGGATCGTGCGACACGATGGGTAAAGAAAAAAAACCGGAGATGCCGGTCAGGTTTTACCGCACGGAAGCGGGCAGGGCCCTGGTGCTCGATTGGCTGCGCGGCCTCGACAAGGAGGACCGGCGCTGGCGAAACGGAGAATGAAGGAGGTTACGAAATGAAAAAGCGCAACAAGCATATCGGCTCGTCACTGGACGACTTTCTGAAAGAGGAAGGCGTCCTCGAAGAGACCCGCGCGGTCGCACTGAAAGAGACGCTGGCCTGGCAAGTTCAGCAAGCGATGGAGAAGGACAAGATCAGCAAGGTAGAGATGGCGCGGCGCATGAACACAAGCCGCGCGGCGCTTGATCGTCTTCTCGATCCTGGCAATGCCTCGGTGACGCTGCAAACCCTATCGCGCGCGGCACACGCTATCGGCCGTGATCTGCGCATCGAGCTGGTTTGAAAAATAACTTCGCCTAGCGCCCTCTGCGGGTGCTGGTGGGGCATCTTCTTTCTCCGTGGGTATTCTGAAGTGAGAAGTGGAGGGGCTTGTTCGCTCCCTTGCGATGATGACCGCCCGGCGTTTCTTCATTGCCCATCCAGCTTCCGCTCGATGGAGCGCCGTCTTCAGTTGGCGGCTCAGTTTGGCATTCGGAAACGCCGGGCCATGCTAACCTCGGATATCGCTTATGGGGCCTGCGGATTCTGTTCCTCTGGATGCGCAGATGGAACGTGCGAGATGGATCGTTCTCGCCGTTGCAGCCGCCATTTTTCTCGGCTGCATCCTGAGCCCGCCCGGGCTGATGGATGACGTCGACGGCGTGCAGGCGCAGATCGCCCGCAATATGCTCGAATCGGGCGATTGGGTGACGGCGCGGCTGAACGGCATCGCCTACCTCGAGAAGGCGCCTCTGCCCTACTGGATGATGGCTGCCTCCTACCGCATCTTCGGCGTCAGCGATTGGGCGGCGCGCCTCCCGCTGGCGCTTTCGACTCTGCTGCTGGTGTGGATCACCATGCGCTTTGGCGAATGGGCGTTTGGCGGAAAGGCGGGCTGCTATGCGGGCCTGGTGATCTCGACGTGCGCAGGTCTGTGGCTGTTCACGCGCATCCAGATCCCCGACGCGATGCTTACGCTCACCATCACGCTGGCGATGTGGGCGCTTCTCGGCGCCCTCGAACAGGACGGCTGGCAATGGCCTGCCGTGCTTGCCGCCTGCATCGGCGTCGGTTTGCTGCTGAAGGGATTGATCGCCGCCGTGCTGCCGGCCGGCGCATGCTTTGTCTATCTGGCCTTCACCCGCCAGTTGTTCGCGAGGCAAACCTGGCGCCGGCTGCGTCCTTTCTCCGGCATCCTGATCATTCTCCTGATTGCCGCGCCCTGGCACATCCTGGCCACGCTGCGCAATCCGCCGTATCTCGATTTCACCATGAAGAGCGAGCCCGGCCAATACCATGGCTTCTTCTGGTTCTACTTCTTCAACGAGCATCTGTTCCGATTTCTCGACATGCGCCACCCGCGCGATTACAACACGGTGCCACGCATTTATTTCTGGTTTCTGCATCTGGTGTGGCTGTTTCCCTGGAGCGTCTTCCTGCCGGCGGCCGCCAAATCGAGCTTTCAGCCGCTGGACCGCGCGGGGCGGACGCGCCTGCTGGCGCTCTGCTGGACGGGATTTGTGCTGCTCTTTTTCGCGTTCTCGACGACGCAGGAGTATTACTCGATGCCCTGCTATCCGGCGCTGGCGCTGCTCGCCGGCGGCGCGATGGCTTCGGGCGGTCTTCCGATTCGGCGCGGGCGGCTATGGATCGCGGCGATTGCGGGTCTGGCCGCGCTTGTAAGCGGCGTCCTTCTCGTACAGGTGATCAATCTGCCCGCACCGGGCGACATTTCGCAGGCTCTCCGCCAGCATCCTGAGGTCTACACGCTGTCGCTCGGCCACATCGGCGACTTGACGATCGCCTCGTTCGCCTACCTGCGCCTGCCGCTGGCCGTGGCCGGCGTCGCCTTTGTCCTCGGTGCGCTGGGCGCGTGGCTGCCGGGTCCGGACCGCCGCGCATTCCTGGCGATAGCGGCGATGATGGTCCTCTTCTTCCACGCCGCGCGGATTGCGCTGGTGCGCTTTGCTCCTTATCTCGGCTCTCGGGAGCTTGCCGGCGCTTTGTTGAAAGCGCCTCCGGGCGAGCTGATCGCCGACAACCAGTACTACGCATTCTCTTCCGTTTTCTTCTATGCCAATGCCCGCGCACTGTTGCTCAACGGCCGTGTGAACAATCTCGAATACGGCTCGTACGCCCCCGGCGCGGCTGACGTTTTTATCGATGACGAAGCCTTTGCCCGCCTCTGGAAGGACACGCGCCGGCGCTACCTGCTGGTGGAAGAGTCCGCGCTCGCCCGCATCGAAAACCTGGTAGGCCGCGAAATGCTTCACAAAGTAAAGACCAGCGGAGGCAAGCACCTGTTCTCGAATCTGCCGCTCAACGAATCATGATGCGCGCCGGCCACTCGCGTGCTGTGACTCGGTAAGATAACCAACATGGGCCGCCTGTGGATGCTGTTGCTGCCGGGCATGTCTCTGCTTCACGCGCAGGAGACGCCGCTCGGCACCGTCAAAGGACTCAAGACCGCACCAGGCCTCGAGATCACGCTGTGGGCCTGGGAGCCGATGCTCGTCAACCCGACCAATATCGACATCGACGCCAAAGGCCGCATCTGGGTGCTCGAAGCGGTCAACTACCGCCGCAAGCTCAAGAACCAGCCCGATTATGCGCCGGCGGGCGATCGCATTCTGATCCTCGAAGACACCAACGGCGACGGCAAAGCCGACAGGCGCACCGTCTTCGACCAGAGCCCCGAGCTGCGCTCGCCGCTCGGCATCAGTGTACTCGGCGACAAAGTGATCGTGTCGCAGTCGCCGGACATCATCGTATACACAAAAGATGAAAACGACAAGGTCGTGAAAAAGGAAGTGCTCCTCACCGGCTGGAGCGGCACGGATCATGACCACGGCGTACATGCGGTTATCTTCGGGCATGACGGCCGCTACTACTGGGATGCGGGCGATCAGGGCTTCGATGTCAAAGACAAAGAGGGCCGCCGCTGGGTCAGCAGCCGGGAAGGCCCGTTCTACGCGGGCACGGTTTTGAGCATGAATCCTGACGGCTCGGATTTCCGCGTGCTGGCGCACAACTTCCGCAACCCGTACGAAGTCGCCATGGACTCTTTCGGCAGCCTCTGGCAGACGGACAATGACGATGACGGCAACGCCTGGACGCGGCTCAACTACGTCATGCCCGGGGGCAATTACGGCTATTGGGGGCCCGGTGGGCGCAGTTGGCGCGCCGACAAGGGCACTCATTTTCACAGTGAGCTGCCCGGCGTCGTGCCGAACATCGCGCGGCTCGGAGCCGGCTCGCCGTGCGGGCTGGTCGTCTATGAGGGCAATCTTCTGCCGGAAAAATATCGAGGGCAATTGCTGCACGCCGAAGCGGGCAAGCGCATCATTGCCGCGTATCATCTGTCGCCCGACGCCGCCGGGTACAAAGTCCAGGTGGAGAACGTTGTCAGCGGGCCGGATACATGGTTCCGCCCGAGCGATGTGGCGGTGGCGCCGGATGGGGCCGTGTACATCAGCGACTGGTACGATCCCGGCGTGGGCGGCCACAACATGAAGGACATCCGCCGCGGGCGGATTTACCGGCTGGCGCCGCCCGGCTACCGGCCGCGACGCGCCGAGCCGAGCCTGGCCTCCCCGGCCCAGTCCGCGCGGTACCTCGAGTACGCCCGGCTGCTCCGGGAGGGACCGGCGGCGCTGCCGGAGCTCGAGGCGATGTGGCGGAATGGCGATCCCGTGCTTCAGGCGCGTGCGCTGTGGCTGATCGGGCGTGTCCGCGGCGCGAATGCTCCCCAGATCCGGGAAGCGTCCGTCGATGCCGACCCGCGGTTCCGCATTCTCGCCATGCGTGTGTGGAAGATGACGGGCGGCGATTGGACCCGCTTTGCCTCCGATCCATCGGCCGCCGTTCGCCGCGAGCTTGCAGCGGCGTTGCAAGACGTGCCCGCCGGGAAAAGCGCGGAGCTGTTTGTGCAGTTGGCAAAGTCCTGGGATGGCCAGGATCGCTGGTATCTGGAAGCGCTGGGAATTGCCGCGCGGGGCAGAGAGAATGCTTTCTATGGGAAACTCCGCGATGCATTTCCCGGCGATTGGGATGCGAAACTGGCCAGGCTGATCTGGGAGCTGCGCCCTTCCGATGCGCTGCCCTACTTGCGAGCGAACCTCCACCGCCCGGATGCACTGGAAGCACTGGCGGCGATGGCGCTGCCGGAGGCCGGACGCGCGGTGGCCGGGATGATGAACTCGGCTTCGACGCCGGATGAGCTGCGGCAAGACGCGTTCGCGCGCATGAGCAAGCGGCTGTTCAGCGAATGGATCCCGCTGCGCAAGGATCCGGCAGTGAGAGCGGCGATTCGAACGGGGGTGGCAACGCCTGCCTTGCGGATGGCCGCGCTCGAATTGCTCGACGATCTGGAAGATCCCGAATATGGTCCGGAATTGCTTTCGGTGGCGAAAGACAGCACGGCCGCCGGAGAAGCCCGGGTCATTGCCGTGCAGGCCCTCGGCCGCACCAGGGACGAGGCGTACTTCGCGGATCTCGATACGTTTGCCGCCAGCGGTCCGGCGCAGATCCGCGTGGCGGCGGTTCGCGCGATCGGCTACGCCCGCCCGCCGGGCTATGAAGCCGGGCTGCAAAAGCTGCTGCTGAGCAACGCTCCGAACGAGGTTCGCAGCGAAGCGGTGCGCGTGCTGGTGCGAACCGATCGCGGAATCACGCGCCTGCTTGATCTGGAGCAAAAAGGCGAGCTGCCCGCGGAGATGCGCACGCTGGCGATGAGCGCGGCCCACCAGAGCAGGAACCCGGCGATTCACGCGCGGGCGGAGAAGCTTCTGCCTTTGCCGGCGACGAAAAACAAAAAGCCGCTGCCCCCGGCGCGCGTTTTGCTGGCCCTGGAAGGCAACGCCGAGCGCGGCAAACGTGTGTTCTCGATGAAGGGCGGGCCTGAGTGCAACAATTGCCATAGCCTCGACGGCTCGAAGCAACTGGCCGGGCCGCACCTGACCAACACCGGCGGCAAGTTCGGCAAGGAGGGACTCCTTGATGCTCTGCTGAACCCGAGTGCAGCGATCGCGCCCGAGTACACGATGTGGATCCTGGAGACGAAAACGCGCGGCACGGTGACCGGCACGCTCGGCGAAGACACGCCTCAGCGCGTCGTCGTGCGGACGGAAACAGGCGACCAGATCCGGCTGAAGCCATCCGAAATCACTTCGCGGCGGGCCAGCAAACTCTCGATGATGCCCGAGGATCTGCCGGCCCGCCTGACCGGGCAGCAGATCGCCGATCTGCTCGAGTTCCTTACGACGCTGAAGCAAGCCGCAGCCGCGCAATCGTCTCCAGGTGGTAAGTCTGAGGGAACAAATCGATGAGCGTCATGCTGTCGATCTCGTAGCGCCCCAGAAGAGCAGCCAGATCGCGCGCCAGCGTGGCCGGATTGCAGGAGACGATGGTCAGCCGCCTCGGCGGCAACTGTAAGAGGCTCTCGACGACCTGCTTGCCGAGGCCGGCGCGAGGCGGATCGGCGATCACGAAGTCCGCCGGCGAGGCCAGATTGCGCAGGAAGTTTTCCGCCGATGTTTGCAAGGCCGTAATCGGGACGCCCGCTCGCTGAGCATTGAACTCGAGATCGCGCCAGGCGGCGATGCGGGACTCGGCCGCGGTCACCGGGCAGAATCGTCTGGCGAGCGGCAGCGCAAACAAGCCCACACCGGAATAGAGATCGACGGCGGTCTCTCCTTGCGCGCCTTCAAGCGCCGATTCCACCAGCCGGTCCAGCAGGAAGCGGTTCACCTGGAAAAACGCGGACCGGCTGACGCGAAACAGGAAGCCGGCGGCGGGGTAATCGAGCGCCCCCGGAACCAGGCCGGGCATCTCGGCTGCGCACCAGTCAAAGAACCGCCGCGCGACGGGCTGGTCCGCGGCCTGAACATTCAACTGCACTTCTGTTTCATTGGTGAACAGCTCGACGGCCCGCAGAAACCGCGGAAAACGCCGGTCGCCGAGCATGCGGCGGAGGATCTGGAAGTTCTGGTGCAAGCCCGGAGAACAAACCGCGCACTGCTCGACAGGGTGCAGCCGGCTGGAGGCCCATTCCTGATAGCCGATGCGGCCGTCGCCCAGATGAAACTGGGCGCGGTTGCGATAGCCGAGCGGGGGCCCGGCGATCACTTCGATCCGCTCCGGCGGCCGGAATTTGCCGATGCGGCTCAAAGCCTCGCGCAAGATGGCCGCTTTGTACTCGAGCTGGGATTCGTAGCCGGCGTGCTGGTAGTGACAGCCGCCGCACGCGCCGAAGTGCGGGCAGGGCGCGGCCACGCGCTCCGCCGACGCTTCGAGGATCTCGCCGAGGCGGCCTTTCATGTATTGCGTCCGCTCCCCGGTGATCTCCAGCCGCACCCTCTCGCCGGGCAGCGTAAACGGCGCCAGCACGACCTGCCCGTCCAGCCGCGAGAGGCCTTCGCCCCCATAGACCAGTTTCTCGACGGTCACAACAATCTCGCGCGAGTTTGTTTGAGCGGCCCGCATCACGTACGATGAGAATTCACCCCCTTATTGAAGCATGAAAAAGCGAGTTCTCTCCGGCGTCCAGCCTTCCGGCGACCTGCACATCGGCAATTACCTGGGCGCGCTCAAGAACTGGGTCAGGATGCAGCATGACTGTGAGAGCATTTTCTGCATCGTGGATCTGCACGCGATCACCGTGTACCAGAGGCCCGAGGAGCTGCGGGCGAAGATCACCGAGCTGGCGGCGCTGTTTGTGGCCGCGGGCATTGATCCGAAGGTCTCGACGATCGTGGTCCAGTCGATGGTGCATGGACACGCCGAGCTGGCGTGGTTGCTGACTTGCGTGACGCCGGTGGGCTGGCTGCAACGGATGACGCAGTACAAGGCGAAATCGGACAGCCAGGGAACCGCCGGCGACGGGCTGCTGCAATACCCGGTGTTGATGGCGGCGGACATCCTGATCTATCAGGCGCACGTCGTGCCGGTGGGCGAAGACCAGTCGCAGCACCTCGAGCTGACGCGCGACATCGCCCAGCGCTTCAACTCGCTCTACGGGGAAACGTTCGTCATGCCGGAGACCAGCCTGCCCGCGGTGGGCGCGCGCGTCATGGGACTGGATGATCCCGAGAAAAAGATGAGCAAGTCCGCTGCCGGCGCCGGCCACGCGATCGCGCTGCTCGATCCCCCGGAGGTGATCCGCAGGAAGATCATGCGCGCCACTACGGACTCTCTCCCGGCGGTGGATTTCGAGAACCTGGGCGCCGGAGTACGCAATCTGCTCACCATCTTCCAGGCCTTCAGCGACTGGAGCGACGACCGGATGCAACGCCACTTCTCCGGCATGCGCTACGGCGATCTGAAGAAGCAGGCGGCGGAGATGGTGGCGTCTTCGCTCGATCCCATCCAGCGGCGTTATCGCGAGCTGATGTCCGAGCCGGGCGCCGTCGACCGCATCCTCGCCGAGGGCTGCCAGCGCGTGGCCCCCATCGCCGACGCCACCGTGAATCTCGTGAAACAGCGCATGGGCCTGTACACGCGGTCGTAGGCAATGGCCCCTTCCGCCGGGTTTTCGCTCTCTTCCTACGCCAGCCTCGTCAAGCGGAACCGGAATTTCCGCCGTCTCTGGTTCGCCCAAATCATCAGCGAGCTGGGCGACTGGATGTACATGGTGGTCCTCTACCACCAGTTGCTCGATCTCACCGGCGGCATGGCGAAGTCGATCGGCTACGCGTTTGTTGTGCAGGTGCTGCCGCAGATGCTCACCTCACCGATGACCGGTGTGCTCAACGACCGCCTCAGCCGGCGCGGCATCATGATCTTTTCAGACTGGGCGCGAGCCGTCATCGTCGCTGGCATGCTGCTGGCCCGGACGCGGGATCTGCTGTGGCTCGTCTACCTTCTCCTATTTCTCGAAACGGTGTGCTGGGGCCTTTTCGAGCCTGCCCGCAACAGTGTGATTCCCAACATCACCGAAGGCGAAGACACGGTGACGGCCAACACTCTTTCCGCGATCACCTGGTCTTTTAACTTCATGTCGGGATTCGCCGTGGGCGGCTTCCTGGCGGCTGTCGCGGGACGGCAAACGGTGTTCATCCTCAACTCGCTGTCGTTTGTCTGCTCTGCCCTGCTCATCGCCAGAATGCGCTTCACCGAGCCGCACCTCGGGCATCAGCCCCCGATGAAGCTGACAGACCTGCTCGATTTTTCGCCTCTCGCCGACGGCGTGCGCTATGTGGCGGCGGACATGCGCCTGCTCGCGACCATGCTCGTCAAGTTCGGCCTCGGACTGATCGGGGCGAATTGGGTGCTGCTGACGATCCTCGGAGCGCGTAAGTTTCCGGTGTGGATTCCAGGCCTCGATCCGAGCGCTGCGCCGATGCTGGGAATGAGCTTTCTGCTCGGCAGCCGCGGCCTCGGCGCCCTTCTCGGCCCGGCCATTGGCAATGTCTTCGCCGGCGCCAGCCAATCGCGGATGCGCACCGGGATCCTGATCGGCTTTCTGGCGTCGGCGGCGGGCTACCTCGCGCTGGGGCAAGCGTCTGTCCTGCCGGCGGCTTGCCTGGCGCTGATCTTCGCTCACGCAGGCGCGTCCGTTCAATGGGTCTTTTCGACGACTCTGCTGCAATTGAACACCGAGGACAGGTTCCGCGGGCGCGTGTTCTCGACCGAGTTCGCCTTCATGACGCTTTCGCTCTCGATGTCAAGCGCGGTGGCCGGGAATCTGCTCGATGGCGGCGTGACGCCGGAAACCGTGGCTACTTACTCCGGGCTGGTGATGCTGGTCCCGGCGGTGGCGTGGTTTGTGGCGTTGCGGTTATGGAGACAACCGTCACCTTCGTGAAGCCCTCCTCTGCCGCCGGCGGCTTCAGCCGCGCCGCCATTCGATCCAGCACCTCCTCCGGCACCACGCGCCCGCGCGCTCCGTTGCGCTGCCTGCAAACCTCGAGCGGGACGTCGAAGTACACAGCCTCGATGTCGCAATCGTACATCCCGGCGAGTTTGACATAGGGACGGCGCTCGAAGGGCGTCAGCGAGGTCGCGTCCACGCAGGTCACCGCGCGCCGCAACTCGAGCCGGCCCTTCAGAAGATGGCGCAGCAGCAGAAAGATGCGCCGGTTGGCGCTTTGGTCGGTGGCGTCGTCGAGCAGAAGCTGCCGGATGGCGTCGGAGGAAAGAACCGGCCAGCCCCGTTGCGCGGCATAGGTCGACTTGCCGGAGCCCGGCAAGCCGACCAGAAGAATGAGTTTGGGACGCGGCAAATCGACTCTGTTCTCATATAGTAGCGCTCCGCCTGTAGAAAGGCGGTGTCCGAAAGATAGACCCTCCTGACCGAAAGATGACTGGCCCTTGGCCTGGGGGCCGCGATACCCTTAGCCCATTCGGAAGTAATCGGCTGTTCGTCGTGAAAGGGGATTGTTTGCGGTACCAGTGTTTCTGTCCTCATCCGGGGATTGTGACTTCCGGGCTGGCCGGGCTGGCCATTCTCTGTTACCTTCCGTTTGCCTCCCTTCCACTCATTTCCGATGACTACGTGCAGATCGGTCTGGCAAGGCTGTACGGTCCTGTGACTGGATTGGGGAGCCTTGCCCAGGACGTTCTGTACCGGTGCCGGGCGACCTCACTCTGGCTGACTTATTGGATTGACGGCGGCTCCATCCTGGTGTTCCTGCTGGGACGGTGTTCCTGGATCGGGTGGCGAATCTCCTGGCCCGCGGCTGTCTTTTTCGCCATATACGAAGGCCATCAGGAAGCCGTGGTCTGGAGCGCGGCCCTGCCGGAATTGCTGGTGTTCTTTTTTGCCCTGCTCTGCCTGCTGTTCTGGCTGGGCGTGGTGGAAACCAGGCGGTGGTGGCCAGGCGTTGCTGCCTTCCCGATGGGTTGGAGCCTGAAAAAACACTCGGTGACGGAAGGAGACCGGGCCTCCAACCCTGGCCAACAGAGAACGGCACATCGAGGAGGAGCCATCTATTGCGACCCGACACATCCATGATCGAACCAAACCTGCTGCTAACCGCCGGTCCGTGGGAAGCATCCGAGGAGACGGCTGCGCCGTTGCCCATCAGTCTCAGTGTTTTCTTCCCCGCTTACAACGACGCACCGTCGCTTCCCGCGCTCATCAAGAGAACCTTCCAGGTTCTCGAGGAATGGGTGGAGGATTTTGAAGTAATTGTCGTCAACGACGGCAGCACGGACTACACATCCCTGGTGCTGGCCGGTCTTCGGGACCGCTACGGATCGCGGTTTCGCGTGGTTACTCACGAGCGAAATCGTGGTTATGGTGGGGCGTTGCGAAGCGGATTCGCCGCGGCGACAAAAGACTTCGTTTTCTACACCGACGGGGACGCTCAGTACGACGTTGCCGAATTGCCGCGGTTGCTTGAGAAGCTCGACCCCGCGGTCGGCCTGGTCAACGGGTATAAGCTTTACCGCCAGGATCCCTGGCACCGCATCTGGATCGGGGGAATTTACAACCGCTTCGCTCGCTTGCTGTTCCGGGTGAAGCTGCGGGATATCGATTGCGATTTTCGCCTCATCCGCCGCAGGCTGCTCGACCAGGTTCCATTGACATCCACCAGCGGCACCGTCTGCGTCGAGCTGGTGAAGAAGATCGAACTGAGCGGCGCTCATGTGGTGGAAGTGCCGGTGATGCACTATCCGCGGCTCCACGGGCGCTCCCAGTTCTTCCGCTTGCGCTCGCTCCTGACGACACTCGCTCAATTGCTGAAGCTTCATCGGAGGATGATCCTTGTGCCATTCCTCAGGCGGCTCGGCCCGCGTTAGTGGACTCACTCTCGCCGTGCTGCTGTCGGTTCAGACAGGCATGCTTGCCTGGCAGGCCTGGACCTTGGGGGTAACTGTCGACGAGCCGGCTCATCTGTTGAACTCCTACCTGTACTGGAGGGGTCAGGACCACCTGCCTCCGCGCGATTTTCCTCCGCTGGTGAAACTCGTCTCCGGCTGGATGCCCGTACTTCTCGAGTTGCCGCTGCCCCGAGGGCCGGAAGCCTGGCGGGAGTTGCACGAGTGGCCGGTTGCCATCAACATGATCAATCAACTGAACCCCAGAGATATTCAGCGACTCTTTTTCTTCTCCAGGCTCCCCGTACTTGTGTTTCCCATCGCTACAACGATTCTCGTGTTCCTCTGGGCTCACGCTTTGTCCGGCCCTCGAGCCGGACTGGCCGCGGCTTTCTTGTTTGCCCTCGAGCCCACTTCGCTGGGTCATGGCGCCATCCTCAAGAACGATCATGCCGCCGCTTTCGGTTATCTGCTGTTCTGGTTCATGGCCTGGCGGTTCTGGCGTGACCCGGGCCTGAAAAGCCTGGGAGGCTTGACTGCGGGTCTGCTGGTGGCCGTTCTGGCGAAGCTTTCCATGCTTCCGCTCCTCGCCATAGCCCCGGTATTTGTTGTGGCCCGTCTTCTAAGGAACACGCGCAAAACGGACCGCGCCCGCGGCAGAGACACTCCGGTGTTCCGCAACGGCTGGGCGCCGCGGGCCGCGGCCTTTGCGCTTCTGGGAAACGCGCCCGCACAACAGAGCGCGGCGCGGCAGGTAACTCGAAGTTCCTCCCTTGGATGGAGGGCCGCGCCGGCCCTGTGCGGGCTTTACAGGAAGGGGAGCCCCCGGAAAGTCCTCGAAGTGTTTCTGCCAGCCGCGGGACTGGTCGCGGTCGTCTATTTCGGCGTACTCTGCGCCTCCCGGTTCGAAGCGTCCCGCCTGTCGGCGGACGAGTAT
>JACQDF010000259.1 GCA_016201205.1 Acidobacteriota bacterium | reverse complement strand
GTGCTGGTGGCCATCGTCAAGAAGCGGTTGGTGCTGGAGGGCAGTCTTCACGAAATCCTACAGGTGCTGAGCGTCACGCTGTTCGAGCAAGTGCCCATTTGGCAGGCCTTCGGTGATGTCGAGTCCCAAGAAAAATCAGACGGAATTTCTAACCAGTTGAATCTGTGGGACTTATAGCCGGACGCTACTGAGGTGTCCGGATGGCGGTGTTGATGAAGAACCGCCATGACTTCAACCTCCTCGTCACCGGTCAAGAAATACACTGAATAGGGAAATCGGTGGAGTAAGGCGCGTCGAACCCCCGGGTGGATCGTTGGAAACTGAAATGGAGCGGCGGTGACCCCCTTGAGAACGTAATCGAGCTCCTCCAGGAATCGAAGCCCGAGACCAGGTCGTCGGCTCTCATACCAACTCGCAGCCTCCTCGACGTCAAACTGTGCCTGAAGCCGGGTGACGAGCTTGCGCCTCAGCGCGTTGATCCACTACCAAGCTTCGACCGGATTTCATCGCGCACTTCATCCCACGGTCTCGCCACCTCGGGATTCGCTTCGTGGGCCGCGAGCCGCTTGTCCAGCACTTGCCTGTGCCACTCTGGAACAGGCACCTGATCTGGCTTCGCGGCAATTCGGTCCCAAAGTGACTGGACGTATTCGACCTGGTCCTCCACCGGCAAGTCGTCGAAGCCCGGGGGCGGGAGTGGAAGCCGGTTCGTCATAGCCTTGGCTCTCGACACCAGTATACGCCCCCGTCAGCGGACCGTGCACAATCCCTTCGGTCGGGCCAACGCCAGGCATCAGCCGCAGCGCGCCCACAATCGCTCCCGCTGTCGGCTGCATGCCGTTAGGCACGACTGACCGTTCCAGCCCACGCAGGCCGACGCACACGCCGGGCGGCCCTTGGCACTATGCATCGTCCGGCTGTGAGACATCGTAAGACCAATCGAACCCTCCGCGCAAGCTATGGCCCCATTCAGCCCATTCAGCCACAACCTGAATCTGGGAAAAGAGGACGGGCTATGCTGCCGTCACTCCTACATCTTTTCGGTCACGCATGACCGGTCAATGGCGGTCAATGGCCGCCGCCCTACTCCTCAATGCCCGGCGTCCGGAACATCGCGATCGCCTCAATCTCCACCAGCAGCTCCGGCCGGCACAGGATCGCCTGAATCCCCGTCGACGCCGGCAGCGGATCGAGCCCCTGCTCCCGGTAATAGGCCGTCCGCTCTTCGTTGAACGCAGCATAGTCTCGCTCGATATCCCGCAGATAGCACGTCGTCCGCACGACATCTTTCCAGGTCGCCCCTTCCGAGCGAAGCAGCGCGCTGATGTTGTCGAACGTTCGCCTCGTCTGCGCCCGAAAGTCCCCAACGTGGACGCTCCGGCCGTTCTCGTCGATCGAAGCCGTTCCCGAGGTCAAAAGGATCACCAGTCCGTTCAACTCAATCCGCATCCCCCGCGAAAAGGAGCTCGGACGTTGGTAGTCATAAGCTTCATTCAGCGCTTCCGGAGCGCTGATGGCCGTCTTGCGCACCGGGGTGCGAGCGATGTCTTTAAGAGCTTCCATGATTTCCATCTGCATGCGTGCGAATCCTCCGGAGGGCGGGCAAAAAGTGGCCCGCGCTTTGATGGTAACCAACGCCCCCGGACTTTTCAAGAGACTAATGGAGTTGTACATCAATAAGTCTTGAAATGAGCCGCGTTTGGCTATATAGTTGAGCCGTTGTGAACTCTCCCGCTGGAGTTGTGCCTATGATCTGGATTCTGCTCCTTTTCGTATGGATTGCGCCCCTTCACCTCCCCGCCGCCGACTTCACCCCAGGACCCATCCTCAAACAAGCCCTCGCCGGCCCCATGGCCGATGTCGACGAAATCGTCTTCGCCGCCCGTTATGCCGGCAGCCCCAGCAACGACGGACATTGGTACGCCAACTTCGGCTACTACGGCCCCGATGCCAATCGCAAAGCCTACACCGAAGGGGGCAAGTTGTACCGCTATCACCTGCGCACCGGAGCGCTCAAAGCCCTGGTCGATGACCCCAAGGGCGGCGTCCGCGACCCACAGGTCCACTACGACGGCAAGAAAATCCTTTTCTCCTACCGCAAAGCCGGCGCACCCAACTACCACCTCTACGAAATCAACATCGATGGAACCGGCCTTAAGCAGCTCACCAACGGCCCCTACGATGACCTCGAGCCTACCTACCTGGCCAATGGCGAGATCCTGTTTGTTTCCAGCCGCTGCAACCGCTGGGTAAACTGCTGGCTCACCCAGGTCGCCGTCCTCTACCGCGCCGACGCCGATGGCGCCAACATCCGCCCCGTCTCGAGCAACAATGAACAGGACAATACGCCGTGGCCGCTTCCCGATGGCCGCATCCTTTACACTCGATGGGAATATGTCGACCGCAGCCAGGTGCACTACCACCATCTGTGGTCCTGCAACCCCGACGGCACAAACCAGACCGTCTATTACGGGAACCTGCATCCCGGCATCGTGATGATCGATTCCAAGCCGATCCCCGGGACTAACAAAGTCGTCTCGATCTTTTCCCCGGCACATGGCCGCCGCGAGCATGACGGCGTCATTGCTGTCGTCGATCCCTCCGCCGGCCCCGATGCGGAATCCTTCAGCCGACAAATCACCAAGGCCAACACGTTCCGCGATCCGTGGGCGTTTTCGGAAAGCCACTTTATGGCCGCCAGCGGAACCTCGATTCTCATGGTCGATGGCAAGGGCAACACGGAAACGCTGGTCCAGTTGCCCATCGAGGACCTTGCCATCAGGCTTCAAGCCCACGAGCCGCGCCCGATCATCCCCCGCCAGCGCGAGCGGGTGATCCCGCCGCGCATCAACCTGACCAAGGCAACCGGCGCGCTGCTGCTGTCGGATGTGAACCGCGGCCGCAACATGAAAGGCGTCCAGCCGGGCGAAATCAAAAAGCTGCTCGTGCTCGAAACACTCCCCATGCCGATCCACTACACAGGCGGCATGGAGCCGATCAGCTACGGAGGCACTTTCACCCTCGAGCGCATCGTCGGCACAGTGCCCATCGAGCCGGACGGCTCGGCCTATTTCGAGCTGCCCGCCCTGCGCAGCTTTTTCTTCGTCGCCCTCGACGAGAACGACATGGCGGTCAAGCGGATGCAAAGTTTTCTCACCGTTCAGCCCGGTGAGACCACAAGCTGCGTCGGCTGCCACGAGGATCGCGTCGAAGCGCCGCCGCCAGGCGGCCGCGTGTTGATGGCGGTTCGCAAAGGGCCAGGCAAAGTTCAGCCAATCGCCGATGTGCCGGACGTGTTCGATTTTCCGCGCGACATTCAGCCCATCCTCGACCGCCATTGCGTCAAGTGCCACGATTACGGCAACCACCGTGGCGGCGTCATCTTGTCCGCCGACCGCGGGCCGATGTATTCGCACAGCTATTTCACTTTGACCGTTCGCGATCAGATCGCCGACGGGCGCAACAAGGCGGTCAGCAATTACGCCCCGCGAACCTTGGGCAGCTCCGCCAGCGCTCTTATGAAAAAGCTCGAGCCGGATCACTACGGCGTCCGGACCACGCCCCACGAGCGCAAAATGGTTCGCCTCTGGATTGAGACCGGCGCCGCCTATCCCGGCACCTACGCCGCACTCGGCTCCGGCATGATCGGCAGTTACACCGAAAACCAGTTGGACCGCACCGATCTTGACTGGCCCACGGCCAAAGCCTCCTTAGCGAGCCTTCAGCAGCGTTGTGCCGCCTGCCATACGCAGGACCGGCCGCTGCCGCTCTCCGCCTCCGATGACCAGAAGCTGCCGCCCTGGAATGGATTGACCATCAAGGACCTGCGGCGACGTTATTCCCGGCATCTGCTTTATAACCTGACGCGGCCCGACCAGTCGATGTTGTTGCTGGCGCCGCTCGCTCGCAAGGCGGGAGGTTACGAATTGTGCAGCGCAGCGGTCTTCCCGGACACCTCCGATCCCGATTACCGCAACATCCTTGCGTACATCCGGGAAGCCAAGCAGCATCTCGACGAGATGAAGCGATTCGACATGCCCGGATTCCGCCCCCGCATCGATTGGGTGCGCGAGATGAAGCGTTACGGAATTCTGCCCCAGGATCACGATGCCGCCAAACCAGTCGACTACTATGCCGTCGAAAGAGCTTATTGGGAATCCTTCTGGCACCGGCCCCAGTAGCGCAGGCCCACAGCTTGTCCTGCTGCTGCTCGCTTTCGCCACCGAACTCGCCGCCGGCTCCTGGTGCTCGCCTTACGCACTGGCCGTCACAAGCGACGGCAAGACCCTCTACGTCGCCTGCGCCACCGCCAATCGCGTCGAGGTCTTTGACACCGCGCTCAAGAAAGTCATCCGCACGATCGATACCCCCGCCCCCGCCACCGGCCTCGTGTTGTCCCACGATGCAGCCAAACTCTACGTGACCTGCGCCGCCCCGGTGAGCAAAGTGCTCATCATCGACACAGCCTCCGGCAAGAGCCTTCTTTCGGTCTCCGCCGGCCACACCGCTGAAGCTCCCACGCTCAGCCCCGATGGAAGCCGGCTCTACGTCTCGAACAAATTCAGCGGCGACGTTTCCGTCATCGATACAAAGGCGGCCAAAGAGCTCCGCCGCCTCCAGGCCGTACGCGAGCCCATGGGGTCGGCGCTCAGCAAAGATGGCAGACTCCTGTTCGTCATCAACTCGGTTCCCGCCGGCCGCGCCGACGCCGGCTACGTGGCCGCCGGGATCAGCATCTTCGACACCGCCGCTTTTTCTCCGGCCGGCCGCATCCAGCTTCCCAACGGCAGCGCCGAGCTCCGCGCCATCGATGTCTCGCCCGATGGCGCCTACGGCGCCGTCACCCATCTGCTCGCGCGCTACTATCTGCCCACCACGCAGTTGGAGCGCGGCTGGATGGAGACCAACGCTCTCAGCATCCTCGACGTTCCCGGAAAGAAGCTGCTGGCAACGGTGTTACTCGACGAGCCGGACCTCGGAGCCGCCAATCCCTGGGCCGTCCGCTTCTCCGCCGACGGCAGGCAGCTAGTGGTATCGCACGCCGGCACGCACGAAATCAGCCTCATAGACGCAGCCGCTTTGATCAAGAAGATCAAGGAGACGTCGCGAGAGACGAGCGACGACCTTTCCTTCCTGGCGGGCCTGCGCAAACGCATCCAGCTTCAGGGCCGCGGCCCGCGCGCGCTCGCCCTGGCCGGCAATCGCGCCTATGCCTGCGGCTACTTCTCCGACACCCTCGAAGAGATTGACCTCAAGACTCTTCGATCCGCCACCATCGCTGAGTTGCCCACCGCTCCGATGACCGTCGCCCGCCGCGGCGAGATGCTCTTCAACGACGGTTCCATCTGCTTTCAGGGCTGGCAGAGCTGCTCGAGCTGCCACTCCCCCGACGCCCGCGTCGACGCGCTCAACTGGGACTTGATGAACGACGGCCTCGGCAATCCCAAGAACGTCAAGAGTCTGCTGTTCGCCCATCGCACCCCCCCGGCCATGAGCCATGGAGTCCGCGGCAGCGCCGAGCTGGCCGTCCGCGCCGGCATCCGCTACATCCTCTTCACCGTGCGCCCCGAAGAAGACGCCGTGGCGCTGGACGAGTTTCTGAAGTCGCTCCAACCGGTGCCAAGTCCCCACCTGGTCAGCGGCAAGCTCTCTCCCGCCGCCGAACGCGGCAAAGCGCTTTTCATGGACAGCAAAGTGGGTTGCGCGAAGTGCCATCCGCCGGGCCTCTACACCGATCTTCAAACCTACGATACCGGCACCCGCGCGCCCACTGACAGCTCACCCGATTTCGACACGCCCACGCTCGTCGAGGTCTGGCGCACCGCGCCCTATCTGCACAATGGCTCCTCCGCCACCCTGCGCGATGTGCTGACGATAGCCAATCCCCACGACAAGCACGGCAGGACTTCGCACCTGACGCCCACCGAGATCGACGATCTGGTGGCGTTTTTGCTGTCGTTGTAGTTCTCTTTGAACCTTGAGAACCCGGAGCCCGCGCTCGTGCTGCCTTCTACGTTCTCCCCGTAGCCGGCGAATCGCCCCGGCCTGCCGGAAGTTCATCAAGTCAGTATTGGGCCTGGGATTTCCGGATTCGCAGCCGCACAGCGCACCAAGCCAAGAGGCTTCTTGCGCTGGGATAGCACCCGTTCTTTGCCGGTCAACTTCTGCAAAAACCCGGCGGCCCACACGCTCGTGCGCCCGCCCAGCGGAGGCGGAATCTCCTCGCCGAACGGCAGATAGTCCCGTCGAGCCAGAACGGTCTTTTCCTGACTGGTCACCGCTCGGGGACTATTCGCAAGTTGCCACGCTGTTGCTGCATGCGGGAGTGATCTTCGCGCTGATTCATCTTTCGGCCGTCGAGCAGATGCCGCGCAATCGCAAGCAGCCGCCGCCGCGTCGAAGCGTTTAAAGGCGGCGGCGAATGGCGGGAAGTCGAGTTGCCTTCACGCATCCACCCGTTCTTCGTTTAGCCGGATCAGCTCATCCCAAAAGCGCACCTCGATCGGAGTAGTCGTCGCCCAGGGAGGCAGAGGCACCGCGAACTCCCTCCACAGATAGCTTGGTAGATCATTGGCGTAACGAATGATGTCCGTCTGATGGATTGATAGAACAGGATTGCCAACCCCGTCCGGCTCGGACGGCATATAACGGTGCATGTACACCGGAATCAGCTTCGGAGCGCTTGCTACCGCACGCTATCGCTAGCGCCTCGCTCAGGTCTGGCGGCCGCGGTCCCCATGAAGACACCCAGAAGTTGTTTCGCTCAACATCAAACAAGAGTCCTTCCAGCGGCCAAGACAGAAGCTTTTCCATCTCGCCTATCGGTCCTCGCCAATCTGGGAACTTGTCGCCCACCGGGACGGCATATTGCAAGAGGGCCTTTAGATCAGGTGGGATTTGGAGCGCATATGTTTTCTCAATACTGGCGAGCTCCTCCGATCCAAGACCCGCCGTGAAGCGCACACCGAGCCTTGTCATCGCCATGACTACACCTTCGAGATAGTCCCCGTCAGGAAGGATGATGTTCGCCATGGTATCCTCCGACGCCTACACCTGTCTTTCAGGTATTCCAGCACCAACCTCCGATGGCAATGATCAGCCGTCGGTTCGCTGCAAAGAAGAACCGTTGGAATCGAGAAAATGAACTTGTCCAGCGCCTGTTCGGCCCTACGCTCCCTCATCAGCGTCAGGAAACCTGTCGCGTACTCGGCCCAAGATCCCTTCCGCTTCTTATATGCGTCCAGCATCTCCTGAGTAGGAGCCAGGAGAGGCTCGTGGATGTACTCGGCATCGCAGATCGCCCGCAGGAAGAATTGGAGGTCGTCTCGCTTGGCGAAACCGGCTAGCTGCGAGACGTTGTTCAGTCTGACATCCAGCAAACGACGGATGCCTGCGTTCTTCAGAAGACCGAAGAACTGCTCTGCCGTTTTCTTTGTGAAACCGACGGAATAGACTTCCATTGCGGCGCCTCTACCTGTTCAAATAGAGCCAACTGATTCGCGTCGTCTGAGCCACATTCCACCGCCACCTCTGCTTCGGACTGGACGCGCCCGTCGCCCCGGATGTGAAAGACCGTTACACCGCGCTGCTCAAGTACCCTGCTAATCAGCAGCCGACGGTGACATGCCGCAGGGTTCTCCTCACTGCAGAGCAGCGCCACTCTGTAGTCCCGAATCCCCTTTTCCAACCGAGAGACTCCCTCCAAGAAAACAGGGGACTGCGCGACCTTGTCGTAAAGAACGTGGCCATCCTGGTCGTAAAACTCGTCGCCTTTTGGACGGCCTCCCAACTCTCGCCCCATATGGAGGTAATGGAGCCCTCGTTCCGTGAGGGCCTTCTTGAGGCTCTCTGAGTCAAAGTGCGGAGCGAATTTCGAAATGGGATGAGAGCGGGCGTCAACAACCACCTCGACCAAGTGCTGCCTCAAGAGCTCCAAAAATCGATCGATTGGGTGGTTGGAATGACCGATCGTTAGCATTCGCTTTTCTGACCCAGGCTCTCGGTCCGTCATCGGTCTCGCCTTTCAAGTCTAGCTAGCCTGCATTTTCGCGCGTGGCGCTCAACTAACAATCTAGCGAAAGCGGATCTGGAGGGGGCGGCCATCCCACCAAGGAATGGAGGTGGCTTTCTCGCCGAAGCCGGCGGCGATCAGCAGGGGATTGTGGGCGCGCTTG
>JACQDF010000270.1 GCA_016201205.1 Acidobacteriota bacterium | reverse complement strand
GAATTCTTCGGCACTACCGACAGGCCGGAGTACGATATCGCAAACCTCCTCGGACTACCCGGGGTCGCCACCCGCTCCCGCGACTACGGCGCGCCCACCTTCAGCGCCGGCTACACGCTGCCCACGGTCAGGGGCATCGGCCCGCGCGACCGGCTCAACCAGCTCTGGCAAGTCGCCGACAATGTCTCGATTCGCAAAGGCGGTCATTTCCTCAAGGCTGGAGCGCTGGTGGCGCGCCGCAACTGGACGTTTGACGAAGCGGTCAATCCGCGCGGCTCGTTCGGTTTCGACGGCACCGTCACTGCCGGGGGCGGCACGCCCACTCGAGATCATCAGTTCGCCGAGTTCCTGCTGGGCCTGGCCACCAGCGCGCAAGTGAGCGTCGAACCCTTCGCCACCCGCATGAACAATTTCTGGCAGGCTTATTATTTCCAGGACGACTGGAAGCTGCGGCCGAACCTGACCATCAACTTTGGTCTCCGCTACGAGTATTTCCAGCCTCCCAAGCAGCGCGGCAAAGCGACCAACTTCGATCTGAACGGGTTCGTTCCCGTCCGTCAGACGTTCATGGGATTCCCGGACATTCCGGACACGACCGACCGGCCCAGAGCGCTCGTCAATCCGGACCGCAATGATTTCGGCCCCCGCATCGGTTTTGCCTGGGTCGCCCCAGGCCTGAAGGATCTGGTGGTGCGCGGCGGTTACGGGGTTTACTACACGCCGGAGATCACCAACTCGTGGACGACGCTTACGCTCAATCCGCCGATTGTGCGCACCTTCTCGTTCACCGGAGGCGCCAACAACCCGATCGTGGTCGAACGCGCCTTCCAGGGTCCGGGGGAAACGCGCGTCGGTCTGTTCGGCTCGGGCGCCCTCGATCCTGATGTGCGCACCAGCTATACGCAGCAGTGGAACTTCACGGTGCAGAAAAGGCTTCCACGCTCCATCTACTTCGATCTCGGCTATGTCGGCTCGAAGGGAACGAAGCTGACGGCGTCGCTCGACGGCAATCGCCCGATCCAGGTCGTCGTTCCGGGCCCGAGTGTTCCATCGATCGCCGCCCGCCGCCCGTTCCGCGGCTTCGACAACATCAGCGTCACCAAGTCGATCGCCAACTCGACGTACCATTCGCTGCAACTGAAGGCGGAGCGTCGCGTCGCCCACGGGCTTTCCGTTCTGGGCGCCTATACCTGGTCTCACAGCCTGAGCAACGCCGACATCAGCTCGGTCGGCGGCGGCTCGTTCCTCGATGGCATTCAGGATTATTTCAACTTGGGCGCGGAGCGCTCGAACTCGATCTTCGACATCCGTCACCGGCTCTCCGTAGCGGCGATGTATGACGTGCCGCTGTTCCGGTCAGCTCGTCCGCTGGCGAGAACCCTGCTGGGCGGCTGGCAGCTTGGCACGATTGTGACAGAGCAAACAGGATTCGCCTCGACGTTGTCCCGCGTGGTGGACACCACCGGCACGGGGATCGCCTCGCGAGTCAACATGGTTGCCGGCCAGGATCCGATGCTGCCGTCCGGCCAGCGCACACGCGAGCGGTGGTTCAATACGGCCGCGTTCTCGCTGCCCGTCGCCGGCCAGTTCGGCAACGCGGTGCGGCATCCCATTCACCTGCCGGGCCTGAACCAGGTGGACTTTTCGGCGGTGAAAAATTTCCGCTTCCTCGAATCGCACCACGTGCAGTTCCGCGCGGAGTTCTTCAACTTTTTCAACCATGTGAACCTCGGGTCACCGGGACTGAACATCCGGGATCCATCTAACTTCGGGCGGATCACCAGCACGGTTCAGGGGGCCGCCGGCATGCCTGGCGATGCGCGCATCGTGCAGTTCGGATTGAAGTACGTATTCTGAGCCCATCTGCTAAAATCAACATGTTCTGCGAGTTGCCGGCGCAACTCGCGTCTTGTCCATGACCACTGCTTCCCCCAGGACCAGCCGCGCCCAGGAGTTCCGTGAACTGCTGCCGCAGCGCGTGTTCGTCGCCGACGGCGCCATGGGCACGATGCTTTACAGCCGCGGCGTCTTCATCAACCGCTGCTTTGACGAGCTGAACATCGCACAGCCGGGGATGGTGAAGGAGATCCACCAGGAATACGTCAAAGCCGGAGCGCAGATCCTGGAAACGAACACCTTCGGCGCCACCCGCATCCGGCTGGCCGCATTCGGCCTCGCGGAAAGATGCCAGGCCATCAACGAAGCCGGCGTGCTGGCGGCGCGGGAAGCGGCGCAGGAAAAGGCATTCGTCGCCGGAGCGATCGGCCCGCTCGGAGTGCGCATCGAGCCGCTGGGGCCGACTTCGTTCGCCGAAGCCCGCGCCGCCTTCGCCGAGCAGGCGAGCCACCTGGTGAATGCGGGCGCCGACTTGCTCATCCTGGAGACCTTTGGCGATTTGAGCGAATTGCGCGAGGCGATCTTTGCCGCCCGCGAAGTGGCCGGGCCCGAGATGGTGATCGTCGCGCAAATCACCATCGATGACTACGGCCACATGCTCGACGGCAAAGAAGTCGAGGTGTACACACCGCTGCTCAGCCAATGGCCCGTGGACGTGATCGGCGTCAACTGCTCGGTCGGCCCGAAGGTCACCTACGAGACCATCGAAAAGATGATGCGCTACTCGGCCAAACCGATGAGCGCGATGCCGAACGCGGGTCACCCGGCGCGAGTCGAGGGCCGGCAGATCTACCTGTGCTCGCCGGAGTACATGGCGCAGTACGCGCGGCGGCTGCTGTGGGCCGGCGTCAAGATCGTCGGCGGCTGCTGCGGCACCACGCCGGAGCACATTAAGGAACTGGTGGGTGAGGCGCGGTCCCTGCAACCGGGCCAGCGCAAGCTGTCGGTGACCGTCGAGGAGCCGGCGGCCAAATCGAAGGCCCTGCCTAAAGTGGCCGTGGCCGAAAAATCGCAGCTCGGAGCGAAGCTGGCGGCCGGCGAGTTTGTGGCCTTTGTCGAGATCCTGCCTCCGCGTGGCGTGGATGCGTCCAAGGAAATCGCCGGCGCGAAGCTCTGCAAGGAGCACGGCATCGACTGCATCAATGTTCCGGACGGCCCGCGGGCAAGCGCGCGGATGAGCGCCCAGGTGTGCTGCCAGTTGATCCAGCGCGAAGCGGGCATCGAGACAGTCCTTCACTTCTGCTGCCGCGACCGCAACATCCTCGGCATTCAATCGGAATTACTCGGCGCGGATGCGGCTGGCGTTCGCAACCTCATTTGCATCACCGGCGATCCGCCCCGCATGGGCTCGTATCCGAATGCCACAGCGGTGTTTGACGTGGACGCCATCGGCCTGTCCAACATTGTGAACAATCTGAATCACGGCCTCGATATCGGCGGCAATCCCATGGGCTCGCAGACCGCCTTGCTTCTCGGCGTGGGAGCGAATCCGGGCGCTCTGAACATGGACGAAGAATTGCGCCGCTTCGGATGGAAGGTGCGGGCGGGCGCCGAATACGTGGTTACGCAGCCGGTGTTTGATCTGGCGCTGCTCGAGCAATGGCTCAGGGGGACCGCACAGCACCGGATCCCGCTGATCGCCGGCATCTGGCCGCTGACCAGCTTTCGCAACGCGGAATTCATGGTGAACGAGCTGCGGGTGCCGGTGCCGCAGGAATACATGGAGCGGATGAAGAGCGCCGACAGCGCTGAAAAAGCGCGCCAGGAGGGGATCGCCATTGGACGAGAGATGGTCGAGCGAGTGCGCCCGCTGGTGGCGGGCGTGCAATTGAGCGCGCCGTTCGGCCGCTATGAGATGGCCATCCAGGTTGCCCAGGCGATCGGACCTCGCTAAACTCACACGAAACCGGACCGCGACAACAGTGGCGACAGACCTGATCGAAATCAGCCGCGAGAACCCCAGTACGGATGCGCTCGAGCGAGCGGCAGCCGCCATCCGCCGCGGCGAGGTGATCGCCATCCCCACCGATTCTCTGTACGCCATCGTGGCCGATCCATTCAACCTGCACGCCGTCGGACGCGTGTTCGCGGCCAAGGGACGTGAGTTCGACCGGAGCCTTCCACTGCTGATCAGCGATCTGATGATGGCCGAGGATCTGGCCAAGGAATTGACTGCACGGTTTTATCTGCTGGCCCGCCGTTTCTGGCCGGGGCCGCTGACGATGATTGTGCCGGCGTCCGCGAAAGTGCCGCTGAAGGTGACCGGGAACACGGGCCGGCTCGCGATGCGTCAATCGCGGTCGCCGGTTGGGAATGCGCTGCTCGACTGGCTGGATCAGCCGCTGATCGCGACCAGCGCGAACATCTCCGGTCAGCCAACGTGCAGAAGCGGCATCGAGGCATTCGCGGTGATGGACGGGCGCATCGACCTGGTGCTCGACGGCGGGCTGGCTACGGGACCGGGAAACACCACTGTGGATATTACCGAGCCCTATTGGCGGATCATTCGGGAAGGCGCCGTTTCCGAAAAAGAGATCGCCGACTGCCTCCAGCGGCCATGAACCGCCAACTGCGTGTAGAATCGGCAGGTATGGCATCCGAACTCATCGCCATCGATACGCAAGCGCTGGGCTGGGAAGAGCGCTTCAGTGAGCAGCTCGGTCGCACGCTGTATCGCAAGAATCTGATCACCGATCCGGACACCGGAATGGAGGTGCGGCTGGTGCGCTACCCCGCCGGGGTCATCAACAAGCTGCACACCCATCCCTGCGCCCACGGCATGTATGTTCTCGACGGAACGCTGGTGACCAACGCGGGCGTGTACGGGCCGGGGCACTTTGTGTGGTTTCCCGAGGGGATGGCGATGGAACACGGCGCGTCGGCCGAATCAGATGTCACGGTGCTGTTCATCACGAACAAGAAGTTCGAGATCCACTACCTGTAAGGCGCCAGGTGGGTGCGGCTTCGTCCGGGTTCAGCCCGGCCGCCCGCTGTGGCTACAATGGCCCCATGGTATGTTGCGACGAAATGCAGGAACTGGTGGACGGCGAGTATGTGCGCGTGGGTCCCGTCCACACGCTGCGCAACGGGCGGATTCTGAACGAGATCGACACCGAGTACTTCTTCGCGTTCGGCGAGGGCCGTCCTGCGTATTTCGGCATGAACTACTGCCCTTTCTGCGGGCGGGCGCTGTCGCGTGGGCTGTGGAATGCGGAGAAAAAGAAGCAGGGGCGGTAGGTAGCCTGTCCCCGGTTTATCCTGGAAGTATGAGACCGGTGGCCGTGATTGGCATCGGGAAGACCCCGTTCGGCGTGTTTCCCGATCGTGATCTGCGATCGCTTACGACCGAAGCGATTGAAAAATGCTTGAAAGATGCACACTGCGCGCCGGCCGAAGTAGAAGCTTTCTACCTGGGCAACTTCGCCGGGCCTTCGTTTGTGGGGCAGAACCACCTGGCCCCGTATGTCGCTTCGGCCGCGGGCATCACCGGCGTGCCCTGCACACGGTTTGAAGCCGCCTGCGCTTCGAGCGGATCGGCGTTCTTCCACGCTTGTTCCAGTGTGGCGGCGGGCATGTACGACGTGGTGCTGGTGGGGGGCGTCGAGAGAATGACTTCGCAGCCGACGCCTCGAGTCACCGAGATTCTCGCTTCCGCCGGCGACTGCAACGGCGAGATTCGAGCCGGCGCCACCTTTCCTGCCCTGTTCGCGATGATCGCGCGGCGGCACATGCATCAGTACGGCACCAGGCGGGAGCATCTGGCGGCGGTCGCCGTCAAGAATCACGCCAACGGCGCCAAGAATCCTGATGCGCATCTGAAGAAGCTCATTACCATGGAGCAGGCGCTGGCTGGCAAGCCGGTGGCGGATCCGCTGACCCTGTACGACTGCTCGCTGATCAGCGACGGCGCGGCCGCGGTCCTGCTGGCGCCGCTCGAACGCGCCGCCGGGTTCACCTCGAAGCCCGTCCGCGTCCTCGGGATTGCGCAGACCTCGGACCGGCTGGCGCTGGATGAAAAGGAAGACATCACGACGTTCGCGGCCGTCGCGCGCGCCGCACAGAAGGCGTATCAGATGGCCGGCGTCACCGCCAAAGACATCGATTTCGCCGAATTGCATGATTGCTTCACCATCGCGGAAATCATCGCCAGCGAGGATCTCGGCTTCTGCCGGAAAGGCGAGGGCGGGCCGTATTGTCTGGAGGGCCGCACCTGTCTCGGCGGGGAAAAGCCGGTCAACACCAGCGGCGGCTTGAAGGCCAAAGGGCATCCGGTGGGTGCGACCGGCGTCGCGCAGATCTGCGACGTCGCGTTGCAGATTCGCGGCGAGGCGGGCGCCCGCCAGGTAAAAAAGCATTCGATCGGACTCGCCCAAAACCTGGGCGGCTCCGGCGCCACTTGCGTCGTCTCGATCCTGGGAGCGGCTGCATGAGCGATCAGGATCCGGGCGCCGGCGTGGTCTACACGGAAACCCTGGTGCATTCGCCGCCTGAGCAGTACGTGAGCGAGGCGCCCTACCAGATCGCCATCGTGACGCTCGACAGCGGCGGGCGCGTGACCGCGCGGATCGCCGGCGAGCGGGTGACGATCGGCGACCGGGTGGCGTTTGTCCAATACCGCAATCAATTCCCCGTCTTTAAGAAACAAGCATGAAACTGGCGGATCGGATGGGCCGCATCCTCGTCGAGGGTGCGTTTGAGGTGTTGTCGAAGGCGCGCGCCCTGGAAGCTCAGGGCCGCAGCGTGATTCATCTCGAGATCGGCGAGCCGGATTTCGAGACGCCGAAGCACATTATTGAAGCCGGCAAGAAGGCGCTCGATGAAGGCTGGACGCACTACGGCCCCACCAACGGCTACCCGGAGTTCCGCGAGCTGATCGCCGGCTACGTCAGCCGCACGCGCGGGATTCCAGTTGCGCCGGAGCAGGTGTGCGTGGTGCCGGGCGGCAAGCCGATTCTTTTTTTCCCAATGCTCGCGTTGCTCGAGCCGGGCGATGAGGTGATCTATCCCAATCCGGGCTTTCCCATTTACGAATCGATGATTCGCTTTCAGGACGCGACTCCCGTGCCGGTTCCGCTGGTCGAGGACCGCAGCTTTTCCTTTGACCTGAACGTGCTTGGCGAGCGGATCAGCGATAAGACCAGACTCCTGATTCTGAATTCGCCCCAGAACCCGACCGGCGGCCTGATCCCGAAGGAGGACATCGCGGCGATCGCACGCCTGGTGCGGGACCGCGACCTGCTGGTTCTGTCGGATGAGATCTATTCACGGATCTACTTCGGCGAGCCGCCCGCCTCGATCGCCAGTGAATCCGGGATGGCGGAGAAGACTATCATCCTGGACGGATTCTCAAAGACCTACGCCATGACCGGCTGGCGGCTGGGTTACGGCGTGATGCCGGTGTGGCTTGCGAACGCCGTCAACAAGCTGATGGTGAACTCGAATTCCTGCACGGCGAGTTTCACCCAGCGCGCAGGCATGGCGGCGCTGGCCGGACCTCAGCACGATGTGGACCGCATGGTTGCCGAGTTCCGCCGGCGCCGGGACGCATTTGTGGCCGGGCTGAATACACTGCCGGGCTTTCGCTGCACCGTTCCGGAGGGGGCCTTTTACGCGTTCCCGAACATCCGCGGCACGGGCCGCGGCTCGAAGGAGCTGGCGGATGGATTCCTGCAACGGGCAGGAGTGGCGTGCCTGTCGGGCACGGCGTTCGGCGCTTACGGAGAAGGATATCTGCGATTCTCGATTGCCAATTCCTACGAGAACCTGATGGAAGCGCTCGAGCGGATGCGGCGGTTTCTGGCAGAGTGACGCGCGCGGCTCAGTAACAGAGCCGCCGATACCGGGTTTGGTTGCAATTCGAGGATGGGAGATCCGGGACCGTCGACATTTCCAGGACCGTTCCGTTCGACGGCGTCTTCGCTCCACTCACCGATCCGAAATACTTCCGGAAGCTTTCCGTATACGGCGAGGGTGGGGGAACGATCTACTGGCCCAATGGGGCGGACATTGACCCGGAAGTACTGTACTCCGAAGTCGCCAAGCCAAGCCCGCCTACCACACCAGCCTCCTCGTCCCCATCCCGATATGCATCCGCCCCTGCACCCGCCAGCACGCCAGCGCGACCGCCAGCACCAGATCGTCGTGTTCCCCTTCCCGCCACACCCCGAAACTCTCGTGCCCCGTCCGCGACAGCCTCGCCTCCAGCGCCAATAATTCCTTCACCAGCGTCCCCGCCAGCTCCATCTTCTTCGCGATCCGCAGCCGCTCCTCCTGGAACATCACCTCCAGCCCCGAAATCAGCTCCCGCTTCGGCACCCGCCACACCCCGCCCTCCTGCGTCGCCTTCTCCCCGCCCGTGATGATCACCGGAACCAGCCCGCATCCCAGTTCCATCCCGCGAAACAAATCCACCACCGGCGCCCCCACTCCAGTCGCATCCATCATCACCGTCACCCGTCCGTACAGTTCCCACGACAGCACGATGTCCCTGACTCGCCTCACCACCTCCGGATACGTCGTCCCCAGCTTCAATCGCTCCAGAAACCGCACGCTGTTCCGCATCTCTCGCGGATACTCCCACGTCACCCGGTCCATCTCCGCGCCCAGAACCTCTGCCTGCTCCACCACCGCAATTGCCGTGTAGTCCCTCCGCTGCCCCAGGTCCACTCCCACGTGAAACCGCTTCCACACCACCGTCTCCTGCATGCCTCGTCCTCCTTACAACACCAGCGCCTCCACGTCCTCCCGCAGCGCCCGCTCCACCACCTCCCGCGCGAAGACCTGCTCCTCCGCGTCCACAAACTCGCACAGATACTCCTGCCGGAACCACCGCTCCCCCATCGCCGCCCGCTCCTCCTCCAGATGCTTCTTGCTGATCCGCGGGCACTCCGTCGCCCGAGCCGACAGCCGCTCCCATTCCTCTCCCCCGCTCGCCCACGTCTCGTAGAAAAACCCGCGTTTGCCGTTCGGAGTGCTCATCAGCCACAACGCCCCGTCCCCCACCGCCAGCATCGGCCGCACCGACAAATACAATTCATCGTCCACCCGCGCCGCTTCATCGATCAGCAGCAGCGACACCGACGAGAATCCCCGCACCGTCGCCTCCTTGCCCGGCAGCCCGATGATCCGGCTCCCGTTCTCCAGAAGCACCGACATCTCGTGATCCCCGTCCCCGCGCGGCGCAATCTTCAGACGCCGCAAAAACGCGCTTGCCTTTCTCAGAAATTCTCCGCTCTGCCGCGCGCTCGGGCTCAGCACCAGCGTCAGACTTTCCGGATTCGAGTACGCCTCGTGCACCGCCTTCGCCGCCGTCACCGTCGATTTGCCCCATTGCCTCGTGCAATTCAGCAGACAACGCCGCGGGCTCCGCCGCAACAGATCCGCCTGCTTTCCATCCGCCGCGAATCCCAGACTCTCCCGCGCAAACCGCGACGCATCCAGCAGCCGCCCCAGTTTCGCCATTTCATTTCCTGACTCCACGCTCCTCTTCCTCCACTAGCCGCAGCATCTGCTCCCGCAATTCAGGCCTCCGCGCCAGCACCCGCAGCATCGCGCCCTCGATCCCGCTCTTCTCCGCTTCCCGCCCTGCCGCCGGCGTCGCCTTCCGGAAAACAAACCGACCTTCTCTCCCGTTCCATTCGCATTCTTTGCTCACGTTGTCCTTGCTCCACACTCAGTTTTCCCTGCATCACCTCGCCCAGCCACCGGATCCCTGACCCATCCACGCCTTCATTCGCCCTCGCCTTCGTCCGCTTCTCCTTCCGGGCCAGATACGCCGCGATGTCCATACAGCCGCCTCCTGCCATCACCTTACCAGCCGCCCTCGGCCCTGCACCCCTCTCGCTCCGCTAACTCCCTGCCCTCAAACGAAATGTTTTTTCGCTCTCCCTGCGACTGCGGCCGGCAAGTCCACAACGCCGGTAGCAACCGAAGTGCGAGGGTGAGCCCATCCGCCTTTATGCCGCCACCTGGGGCGCCAAATGCTTCAGTTCCACCTGTGGGGATTCGGGACCTTTAAACAAATGGCTCGCTCCGAGCACCTCGATCCCCACGAGTTGCTCTCCGGCGGCAAGATCGAGAGAGATATCATCCGTCACCCGCGGAGTGAGAGAGCCCGCATCAGGGTTCGCCAGAAGTCGCTGACAACGCGAGGGTTAGATCTGTGCGAGCCTGTCGGTCACCCTGAATACGGCACTGGAGGACGAGGAGGCAGATTGCATAGGAGGTTTTGAAGGGCGCTGGAATCGGCAAGTCCGGGAACCTCCCTTTTCCTCAGCATTCACGGGGGATCATGTCGCCACCGCCCCGCCCCGCAGCCCAAAGGCAGGCGGCGGGAAGCGATCGCCTGCCCCGCGATCGCCTGCCCCACTGAACTGCCAGTTGTGTCGTCGCGGCATTAGCTCACTAAATTTCAATCAGTCCCAGGCTGGCTTTGATGGCCCGGTCAACTTCGCGCATGGTAGCGGGATCCACTCTCCCCAATCGTTTCAACAGGCGGCGATGGTCCACCGTGCGAAGTTGATCCAAACGCACGGTGGAAAGGATTGCCAACCCCGAGCCGCCCGGGTGGATGATGGCCTCGTTGGGATAAGGTGGCGTGGAGACCTTGGAGGTGATGGCGGCCACGATAGTGGTCCGGCTGTACCGGTTGCTGATGTCGTTCTGAATGATGATCGCCGGCCGGGTTTTCTTGATTTCGTGGCCTAACGCCGCGTCGAGCGCCGTGAGGTGGATTTCGCCGCGGCGCGGGTAGCCATTGCTGTGGCTCGTTCTTCGTGTTCGAGTCTCCGCCATGCTTCTTGCTCCACAGGAAACCACTCCTCGGCAATTTCCAGATTCAGATCGGTATTGGCCAGAGCTCCTGCTTTCAGGCGCTCTCTAAGGTTGGCCGTACCCTGGGTCTTTACGAAATGCAATACAGCCCGATCGATGAATCGGCTGCGATTGCCCCTGGGGGCAATCCGGCTGAGAACGGCGGCCGTGGCATCCGGAAGAATGATGTTGATACGTTTGCTCATAGGATCTTCTACACACTTTCAGTGTGGATATCTAATGTTCTGTTGTCAACTATTATGGGCATCCAATTCCTCAACGTTCAGCCGATAGTGCTCGATCTTCGTGATTTCGTGCCAGTGGAACCGTCCAGGATCGCGGATCGGCTCCCGAAGCACTGGCTGCTCAGTCTTGCAATCCGTCACAACATACAGCCAGTAGCAGTCCCGGCGATCCGCCGCGACACGGCCTTCTGCGCGACGACCCGGAGCGGTCAATGGCGCACCGTGTTTGTGAGCTCCTGCAAGCTCATCGACGCTCAAGGTCCTTCTCGCCCAGTGCCGGACGTGGAAAACTTGGACCATCTGGGTTCTGTCGTCGATTGAGTAGTAGACTTTGTAGCTGCGGTTCCGCCGTCCATGGAGCAGAAGACGCACTTCCTGTCCGAGGTCCTCTCACTCCTTGACAACAGGGCGCCTGGTTGGCATCTCCTCGAGTGACGCGATCGCGTCCATCACGCCAAGGAACCACTTCTGCGCTTGCTCGAAGCTGCCGCGCTCCTTGATGTAGTCTGCGATCTGGTCGAGATCGTGGAAAGCCCTCGGTGCTGTTTGTTTGCGGCCTTTCCAAGAGGGATTCCCTCGCCACGTTTGAACTCTTCCATTCCCTGACGGATCGCGGCCAGTGTTTCGGCGCGTTCTAAGCGATCCAATAGGGCCTGGTAGCTTTCGGCGTTCTGCACGACGAGTTCAGCGCGACCGTTAACGGTGAGCACAAGTGGCGTCTTCTTCTCCTTGAGCTGTCCGACGTACTCCTTCAAATTCCGTTGGAACTCGGTGACCGAGCGAACTTCGCGAAGGTCTATCATAAGGCTCCATTGAAGAGCAGCATTCTTTAAGCAGATTATTACATGCTTTGACCGCCCCGTCCACTCCTGCGTTTCCCCCCGCTCAACATCGAGGACCACCGTTGGACAAAGGCCGTATCGTCCGTCCCGGCTGCCTTAAGCCGCTGGGCCTGGCCGTGACCCATGCCGCCAAGGTTCTCCGCGTCACACCTCAGCCATTGATGTGGCCAGAGTCAGCAGTGACCAGTGCGTGGTGAGGTTCGCCTTCGCTTTGAGCCGGCCCTCACCTTACCAGCCGCCTTCGGTCCTGCACCCCCCTCACTCCGCTAACTCCCTGCCCTCAAACGAAATCTTTTCTTGTTCTCCTTGCTACTGCGGGTAGGCTTTAGGCCTGTCCACGCGAGTTCGTCGCCGATACGTTCGAGGAGGAGGATGCACTTGCTGCGCTCTTCCGCTCTGAGCCCGAGATCGCCAATCAGCAGGACGTCGCCGACAGCCTGCGAGCCTGCATTGCGCTCGGCCGCGAGATCACCAACATCGAGAACCTGCTCGGCGTTGACCGCGAGCTCGCCGGCGCGGTCAGCTACCAGGTTCCCGCGCCGCGCTCACGATGGGAAGCGCTTCAGCAAGGTGAGCGGGCCGCGGATCAGGAGCGACGCCGGATGGGTCTGGGATGGGCGCCGGCCCCACCTTTAGCGGATCTCTTTGAGACGCAAGGCGTACGCACCGGCGTTGTGGACTTGCCGGAGGATGTCTCGGGCCTGACGATCAGCAACCGAACTGCAGGGCTGTTTGTCGTGGCCAACAGGCGTCACGCTCCAGTCCGCCGCCGATTTTCGTTCGCCCACGAGTACGCCCATACTCTCTTTGATCGGCGTCTGCTTGGTACGGTGAGCCACACGGAAGATCGCGATGAACTGATCGAGGTCCGTGCCAACGCTTTCGCTGCGGCTTTTCTCATGCCCAGCGAGGGAGTCCGCCAGTTCATTGCGGCGCAGGGCAAGGGCAAGCCGAGTCGCGCCAGCGCACAAGTCTTCGACGAAGCAGGCGCGGTCCAGGCGGAGGGCCGTACGGAACCCGGCAGCAAGGACATCCAGATCTACGATCTGGTTCACGTTGCGCATCATTTCGGCGTCAGCCGCCTGGCCGCTCTTTTCCGGCTGCGAAACTTGAAGCTGACGACGCAGGCGGAGTTCGAGGTCTTGAAGGCCGCCGATGAAGGAGGACGCGGACGCGAACTCGCTGGCATGCTCGCTCTGCCTGACACCGAGGACGGCTTAGACAAGAATGGATTCCGCCATCGAGTCCTCAGTCTTGCGCTGGAGGCTTACCGCCGCGACCAGATCACCCGCGCGAAGCTCAGCGAACTGGCCGCGTTGCTGTCCATGCGCGAGGAGGAAATCGACCAGTTGCTGGAGCGGGCCGGTCTCTCCGATGGGGGAGCTGCGGATGTCCTCATCCCCGGTGAGTAGCGTCGGAGGGCTTGAGGTACGCGAACCGATCGAGAGTCGCCTTCAGCAGAGCGGGGGATGATCTGAAGTTCGTCATCCTGAGGCGGTCGATCGCGGGCGCCAGTTCAATCAGCCCCCGAGTTGCAGCCTCGCCCAGAACACCCAGGATCCCGGTGAACCCGCAGGCCGCGAGGTATCCGCGACGGCGATCATTGCCGGGAGGCGTCGCGAATTGCCGCAATATCCCGCTCCAGGTCGTCCATCGCGTAATCGTGGTAGGCCTCCGTGCGCCGGAGGAAGGATTCCGTCTCCCACCGCGAGCGCAGTCCGAGTATCTGCTGCACCTGCGCCGTAGTGATCGCGCCCGACCGATACGCCTCGACAGCTACCGCTTCCAGTACCGCGCGCGTGACACCGCCCGCCTGAGCGGCGAGCACCTGTCCGATATCGTCCGGAATCTCGATGGCGACCTTCACTTCGGCTCTCCTCTCCACGATGGTTGCGCGTGATGCGCTTCTGCCTCCGGTCGTACAGCCCGCTGGTCCTTAATGATCATCAGCGGGCTGATACGGAATTCCTACATGCTTTTAGCAGGCCCTTGTCGGCAAGCTGGGACGCCTTCCCTCGAATGTACTCCTCCACAAAGTGCGGCTTCACGTCACGCACACGTTGAGCCAGAAGCTCAATCGATAGCGTCTCTGATCTCCTCGCAGCTTCCCGGTCAGCGTAGATGATGGTGCTTTCCAGCTCCAGGTCGGCGCTGCCGTGGGAGCCGAATTCGCGGAGCACCCAGTCAATACTGCCCCGATGCCGATTCAAAAAATCCTGTCCCGCTTCGAGAGCGGAGTTTGCGTGCTCTCCCTGCCTGATCTGATAGCCATAACCGCCCGGATAGTACGTGAGATTCGACTGCACAGCGTTCAGGGTTTCCGCTGTGCTCAGATCTGAGAGCACGCTGGAGTCGAATGGGCCATAGGAGTACAGTGTGAACCGGTAGCCGAGGGAAACGCCGCGCACTATCTGAAGCAAGTAGCAGAACTTCATCAACGCAGTTCGGCCAATGTGACCGCCAGGAGCTCGCGATGCAAGCTCCGTGATGACAGCCAGTCTGGCGTCCTGTAGTTCACTCCAGTCCATGGATTGCTTCCTCTACTTTCTTGGCAGCCTCCTGTTTTCGTTCTGGGAGGCAATACACTAAGATCTGATCGTTCTTCCCAAGATTCCGCACAACATTCGAGTGGTCGCTCAGAGGCGCAACCGTTCTTTGTCCGCCAAAATTCCGGTACACCGCGATATCGGTATCGTCTCTCTTGTACCAGCTCCTGCCAGCGGGCATTTCTGCCGCCACCAACTCTCCGAGGGCCTCCCGCACGCGGGCAAGCTTCTTCCGGTCGGTTTCCGTCTGGATCTCGTTTGTTTGGTAAACCATTCTGTAATGCCTGCGACTCGAGAGCCGCTCTCCGTGCTCGCCGCCATTGCCCTCCGCGAGCAAACCCAGCACGCGCCAGTCATCCCATTTCAAGAACTCTTCCAGTTCACCGGGAGTCGGCGCCGGAAAATGACCACCTGGCAGCAGTTCCTTCAACGCCTCACGCAGGTGGATGTCGTAGGCCACGCGCGTCTTGTGGAAATACACCTGCGTGAACATGAAATATCGCGCAAGCACGAGTGCCTCCGCTGCGTGCCAGCCCCCGTGCTCGATGCCCAAGCGAGGTGGTTCACCTCCCACGCCGGGAATCGCGGTCACGGTGGAGATCAAACGGTGCAAGTCGAATCGTCCATATTGAACACCCGCGTGATGAGAATCCCGAAGCAGATAATCCATCCTGTCCGCGTCCATCTGGCCGGTGATCAAGTCGCGCCAGAAGATGCCCTGCTTGGCGCCAGCGCTTCCCTCAATTAGGGAGGCCACGTCATCGGCCGTGAAGCCATAGTTGCCCTGGTTCAGCTTGTGTTCTTCAACCGCTCCTCGAAGGGGACCACGCACGATGGCGGCGGAGTACTGTTCATGCCCATACTTGCCCTCTCCATTCTCCTGATCTGGGAAGAGTTCTTCCGAGGCGTGCGAGAAAGGCGAGTGGCCGGCATCGTGGAGCAGAGCCGCCAGCCGCACGAGTTGCCGGTTCCTGCGGAAGCCAGCGTCGTCGTACCCGAGTTCCCTGCTCAAAACGTCCTTGGCATTGCGGACGATGGAGTCGTACAGCAGCGTTGCCGTGTGCATGACCCCGAGCGAGTGCTCGAATCGCGTGTGCATCGCGCCCGGATAGACCTGATCCGTCCAGGCAAGCTGGCGGATGCGCCGCAGCCGCTGAAAGGCGGGATGCGAGATGATCCGCCGTTCCCAATCGTTGAGTGCGACGAACCCATGAACAGGGCAACGGATTTCGTAGATACGGTGCGGGTCCATCGATGACCTTCAAGAAAACCGGACACAACAGCTTAGCGTGATGGCGAACAAAAAGCAAAACAAGAACGCCCCTTCATGTTGTACCGGGTGCCGTGAACCCGAACGGACTCACGCCGGCGCGAATGCGCCAACAGCGGGTCAGACTGAGCACGGGTCCAGACCAATGGGTTCACTTACCTGTCCTCTCCGGTGCCCTGGCACATCTCGCGAATCGCCGCCGAGCGGAAACTCACCGTTACTCTGTTGGTCTTTCCGTCGTAGGTGACACGCTCGATCAGCGTGCGGATGATTCGCACCTGCTCCCAGGACTTGAGCGACTCCCACACCAGCCCAAACTGCTCGAGTGCCGTCCCCAAATCGCCTCCGTCCACCGTTTGGCTTTCGAGCAGCCGAAGTTCCTGATCGATCTCCGCCAACCTGCTCTCCATTTGACCGATGCGATCCTCGAGATCGGCCGCGGCGTCCGCTTCCAGGCCGGCCAATACCCGCAGCGTGACCTGGCGCTCAAGCATCAAGTCTGCGGCGCTGCATCGCCTCTGCTGCTCGGCTTTGGCCACGATTCGTTCCACGATGCGCGGATCCGAACCCAGCCTGCGAATCTGCTCGGTCACCACCGCTTTGATCGCCGATTCCGAGACGGCCGTGGTTTCGCAGTTCCCCCACCCCCTTTCTTGCGCCTTCCCGCAAACGTAGTATCGATCGCGGCGCGAATCGTTCGTCCTGTAAGTGCCGACCAGGCCCGCGTCGCACCAGTCGCAACGCAGCAGTCCTTTCAGAAGAGCGCCGAAACTGTCTCTAACCTCGGCGCCTCCATTGCGGCCATTCCGCCGGAGGATCTGCTGCACGCGTTCCCACATCGCGGTCTCGACGATTGCTTCATGTTCGCCCTGGTAGATCTGCTTCTTGAAGTCGACCTTGCCGATGTAGATCGGGTTCGTCAACAAGCGGAAGAGCCGGCCTTTGGTGAACCGCTTGCCGCCGTGCGTCACACCTTTTCTCGTGACCCAGTGCTTGGTGCGCCAACCCCGGCGGTCTATCTCCCGGACTACTGGTAGCAGAGCGTTGTAGTCCAGGTAGAGTTTGAAGATCGCCCGCACCTGGAAGGCCTCGTCGGCGTTGACGGTCAGGCGGCTGTTCCGCGAGTCGATGTCGTATCCCAGCACGGGACGTCCGCCGATCCACTTGCCCTTACGCCTTGCCGCCGACATCTTGTCGCGCGTCCGCTCAGCGATGATCTCCCGCTCGAACTGGGCGAAGGATAGCAGGATATTGAGCGTGAGCCGCCCCAGGGAATTCGTGGTGTTGAACTGCTGCGTTACCGAAACGAAGTTGACGTTGTGGTTTTCAAAGGTCTCGATGATGCGGGCGAAATCGATCAGCGACCGGCTCAGCCGGTCCACTTTGTAGACCACCACGCATTCGATCGCACCGCCGCGAATGTCGGCCAGGAGTCGTTCCAGCGCCGGCCGGTCGAGCTTGCCGCCACCGAACCCGCCATCATCGTAGCGCTCCGGCAAGGCGACAAGCCCCTCTCCCCGTTGGCTGAGGATGAACGCTTCGGCGGCCTCGCGCTGCGCGTCGAGGGAGTTGAAGGCCTGATCGAGGCCTTCCTCAGTGGACTTGCGGGTGTAGATGGCGCAACGGAGCCGATCGGTCATGCGCGGCGGGGGGACGTCAGTTTTCATCGGGGGTCCGCAACTCAACTCGTGCTCCGCTCGCATCGACTGACGGCACGGCAGGCTCAGACAAGCGTCGCACCTTGCACAGGCGAAGATAGCCGCTAGCGAGAATGGCAGCGATCTCCTCAATGACGGAATCAGACGGGTCTTCACAAAGGTCCATGCACATCTCCCATAAAGGCTGACCGGAGGTGGGTAGCGAATCCGGCGGCGAGAACGATGCTATGCTAGCCGCGTTGACGTTCCAGTTCTATCGATTTCGCTTTCAATTCCGCGCTGGAGGCATGCTCTATTTCCCGCCTTACAAATCGGGCAATATCGTGCGGGGTGCGTTCGGCAGCATCTTTCGCAAACTCGTCTGCATCCCGAGTTGCCGGGACGCCAAGACCTGCGATATGCGCACCACCTGCCCGTATGCACGCGTCTTCGAACCGCAGGCCGCCCGCGGCGAGGGTCCAAGCGGATTAGCAGACTGGCCGCGTCCTTTCGTGTTCCGGGCCTCACACCTGGATGGGAGCACCGTTCGGGAAGGCGATGCTTTCCACTTCGACGCGTATATCTTCGATGTGCGGGACCCGGCGCTTGCGTACTTTGTGCTGTCTTTTGTCCAACTCGCGAGAGAGGGTCTCGGGCCCGGAAGGGGGCGCGCCGAGTTGGCTGCGGTTGATCAACTGAACTTGGATGGAGTGACAGTAGCGCCGATCTATGACGGCGAGCGGTTCCAAATGCGCGAATTGGGTGCGCCAAGCATTAGTAGCCATGAGCGTAGCGCCTGACCCGGTGCAGCGGATGAGAATTCGTGACGCCCACCGAACTGAAGAGCGAGCATCAGGTGGCGGAGCGTCCAGAGTTCGGGATCCTGTTCGGACGTTTGCGCGACCGCATCAGCACGCTTCGGACGCTATATGACGCCGGCCCGCTGGAGATTGATTTCCGCGCGATAGGCGATCGGGCCGCCGCGGTCAGGCTGGTACGGTGCGAGATGCAGCGGACGGACGTGGACCGACTCTCTTCGCGGACGGGGCAGCGGCATCCGCTGGGCGGGTTCGTGGGCGAAGCGGAGTATGAGGGTGAACTCGGCGAGTTCGTGCCCTACCTGCGTTTGGGAAAGTCTGTGGGCGTGGGAAGACAGACGGTTTGGGGGGAAGGGAGAAATCACCATGGAGCCTGCATAATCAAGGAGTTACCGTCATATATTTCCCATTGAATGTGATAGTGGAAAAAAGTTTCTTGACAGGATGGTCTGTACGACCCTAAACTGATTCAAATGGTGGCACGCCCTGTTGTCGATTATAGCGTCCAAACCTAGGGCCCCGCAGGGCGTTGCTCACCAATTGCCCCGCTGCGAAGGGGACTGAAAAATTGAGTGCGAAAGTGGGCCACGGAAGTTAGCCTCACCCCTAAGCGAAGGGGGCTGTCCTGTATGATGAATTGGACCGGTCACGTTCTAGTGGATGTCGGCATCGCAGCAGTCTGTGCGATGACCGGCAAAAAGGAACCGACACAACTCACACTCGAAGACCTTGATGCCGCCGCAGATGAGATGGAGCGGTATTACTTCAGCGGCGCGCTCACTAGCTATCTCACATGTGTCTTCATGAACTCGGAATACGTGCAGCCTGGTATTGGAGCAAAGAAGGCAGAAACACGAAAACGCTACGCCGAACGGATACTTAGAGCTCACCGTGCCAAGCCCGAAGAGTCGGCCAAGACCGAGGTGTGCGCGTTTTCGAGCCTGCCTGCCACTCATCGAATTCACCGGGGGCAGATGCCCTTGCTGACCGGAGAGGACGTTTTGAATTTCTTTCCCGGCGGAGCGGGCGGCCTGTTTATCGCTGGACCCTATTTGACTGCTCTCCAAGCTCT
>JACQDF010000269.1 GCA_016201205.1 Acidobacteriota bacterium | reverse complement strand
TTTTAACCGAAACGTTCACCACCGCGGCCTTTGACCGAAGCAGCTTCCGGCAGTTTGAAGCCTCCTCCCACAAGGCGGCTCCGAAGGACCTCCCTTCATCTTTCGTACAGCATCGCGCCTCCCGGCGCGTTCTTGACACAAACCCCCAGTCAACCGACGGACTTGCCGAGGAGCCTTGTCCAGGTGGCGAGGCAATCAGTCGACGGCTGGAACCCTGGGCACAAGAATCCGCAGCAGCTCCACGTCCGTCATCACGGCGATGTTCTTCTCCCGGCAGAACGTCGTCACGTTCGGCTGAAACAGGTCCCGGTCCAAGGTACAAAGCACGTCCGCTTGACCGTCCACCGCCGTGTACACCACTGGGTCGTCGTCGGGATCGGACAACACTACTGGTTCCCTCACGACTGCATCGACAAGCTCAGAAACTTGCCGGAGATATTCGACGTGTTCCGCAATCTCCAGGTCAGTGAGGCCATGCCGCACCAACAGGCGGGGATACCGAAGTACGCGTTCCGTTTCATTCAGGAGGAACGGAGAGATGATCAATTCGTGGGGCCCGCTAACGATAGCCAAGAGGACTTCGCGGGCAGGTCCCCGAGATTTGGCGTTTGCCCGCACCAGGATGCCCGTGTCAAGGACGATCCTCACGATCGATGGTGCCGAACGTGATCAACCGCTTCGTCAATCAGTTCGTCGAGTTCGGCCTCCGGGACATCTTTCAGTTTTGCCGCGGTCGTATCGATCCGCTCCTTCAAGCGGTGCGCCAGTTCCGCTCGCTCGGGGCCGACAGGAGCCTTGTGAGGAAGGTAGGCCATTACGCTGACATGCTCTTCCGGCTCGAGCGGACGCCCCAGGAGGCTTTCGACGGCCTGCCGGACGTCAGGCGCAAGGTCACTGGCCTTCTGAAGCACGCTGCTGGGCATGGTGAGCTACTCCGCGGCTATACCCTACCATTGTATCGCCTCGCGGCGTCTGAGAAGCATGCTCTATGTGGCTTGGGCGTGAACATGGCCAGCAAGAGGCCGAGCCGAGATCGCGTCCCTGCGCCGGGTCGGCCGCTGCGCTGGACCGGAGGCTTGAGATGCGCTTCGTACCCGCGCGGAGGCAGCGACTTCAACCCGCTTGAGGTAGAGTGCCTGTCGGTGCCTGGCGAGGGCACCGCGTCCCTTTGAAGCCACTGTGGAGATGGTGGGGCTCTCCCCCTGCATACCTGTATAGAGAACCCAGATTCTTTGTGCCACGAAGAATTTTCAAAGCCGGAAACGACCGCGCACGCGCGCGAAGGCACTCGTGCCCTCAGCACGACCAACTCGATTACGGCCACGGTCCCCCCCCGCGACGGGAGCGGTCTTCTATTCGGCGGCCTGCGGCGCGGTGTCGGCGGCGCTGCCATCACCACTCGTTGCCTGGAAGAAACGCGTATGCTCGCGGAGGCGATTCGCGCATCGCGCACAAGACGTGCGGGACCGGCTCGACGCGGGAGCGCATCACGTCCAGATCGCCACCGCCGCCATGCTGGACCCGCTGCTCGCCATCCGCATCCGCCAGGGGCTATGAAACCCCTGCCTGAAAGCTGGTATAAGGTACGGGAGGCGGACAAATCCCTGGCGCGATGACGGTTCAACTGAAGGCTCTTTATCTCTTCCTTGCCATCGCCGCGTTGCTGATCCTGGTCTTCGCGCTGGCGGCCCTGAGCACAACAAGCAGCATCCCGGCAAACGCATCCGCGGCCAGCCGCTTGCGAAAGAGCTTTGCGATTCTCCTCGGTCTCGTGTTGCTGGCCGCCTTGGGTCTTACTTTGCCAAACACGCCGTACCCCAGGCAGGCCGATGTGCCCGAGAAGGTGGTGTTCGTGGTCGCAAAGCAGTTTGCATTCGGCTTGTCGGAAACGCCCATAACGACAGAGGAGCAGTGGGAGGCTGTTTCCTCGTCGGCGCCGCTGGAGATTCCAGCGGGCGCGCTGGTGGAATTCCGCGTAACGAGTTTCGACGTGAACCACGGGTTCGGCGTTTATACCGCGGGCGGCCGGCTGCTCGCGCAAACACAGGCCATGCCCGGCTACGTGAACCGGCTTCGGCTGAGGCTCGACCGCCCCGGCAAGTACCCGGTCCTTTGCCTGGAGCTGTGCGGCATGCAGCATCACGAGATGCGCGGCGCGTTTGTCGTGAGGTGAGCAATGGACGCCGCCATGGATCGCATCCGCCGGGTCACCTTGGTCTGGATGATCACTGCGCTCGTCTTGTTCCCCGCGATGACGCTGCTTGGGTACCTCATTCGCCGCTTTCAGGCCAGCCCGACGCCGGCGGCACACCCGGAGTGGTTCTATTCGCTTTTGACGCTGCACGCACTGGGCATGGTCGGCACGTGGTTTGTTTCCTCGATGGCCGGTGTCAGCTACCTGCTGTCGCGCTATGTGCGGCCAAGCCCGGCTGTCTCGCTGGGGGCATTTTTCGGAACGCTGGCGGGCGTCGTTCTGGTGTGTCTGGCCACGGTAGGCGGCTTCTTCGGCGCCGGCTGGTATTTTCTGTTCCCGCTGCCGCTTTACCCGAACGGCGCCTGGCCCGCCTGGGCGACGGCGCTGTTTTTCGGCGCGCTGGCGCTGCTCGGAACAAGCTGGCTTGTATGGGCGCTGGACGTGCTGCGCGCGATCTCCCAGCGTTACTCGCTGAGCGCCGCGCTCTGTCTGCATTACCTTGGAGCATCCACGGAGCCGGAAGTTCCGCCGATTGTACTGATCACCACGGTGAGCCTGATTGTGTGCATCTCCGGGCTGGTGTCGGCGGTGATCGTGCTGGTTCTCTTCGCCGCCCATTGGGCGGGGTGGCTGAACGTGGATGCGCTGCTGATGAAGAACCTGACCTTCCTGTTCGGCCACACGCTGGTGAACATTTCGCTGTACCTGGGCTTGGGAATCGTCTATGAAGTGCTGCCGGGATATGCGGGCCGCCCCTGGAAGACCAATCGCATCGTGGCGATGGCGTGGTCCTCGATCCTGTTTCTGGTGCTGTTCGCCTACTTCCACCACCTGTACATGGACTTCGCGCAACCGGGGTGGGTGCAGACACTGGGCCAGATTGCTTCTTACTTCCTGTCGCTGCCGGCGGCGGCGGTCACCATTTTCGGAGTGCTGAATCTGATCTACGGCGCATCGATGCGCTGGACGCCCGCTTCCACGCTGTTTGTACTCGGCGTGCTGGGGTGGGCCATCGGCGGCGTCGCGGCGGTGATTGACGCGACCGTGGCGGTGAACTTCGTTTTCCACAACACGCTGTGGGTGCCGGCGCATTTCCACACCTATTTCCTGGCCGGGCTGGTCTTCTTTGTGCTCGGCTTCATCGATCATCTGGGCCGGGAGCTTTCGCCTGGCGAAGAACCCAAAGGACTCAGCAAGTTCACCGTGGCTCTGCTGGTGGTGGGCGCATACGGGTTTGTTGCCACCTTCTACTGGAGCGGAGCGAGCTCGGTGCCGCGCCGGTTTGCGGCCTATCCGGATGAAGTGATGCGCGGCGCCGCGCACGCCCGCACTTCGCTGGTGTTTATCCACGTATTCTTGCTGGGCATGATTTTGTACCTGTGGATGGCGGGCAGGCGATGCGTACGTGCGTTGTTCTCCTGATTCTGGGCTTGCCGATGGCGCTTCCCGCGCCGGATTCGCCGCCCATCGAGGACCAGTACCTTTATCAGGCTCTGCCCGACGTCCCCCTCAAACTGTCCGATGGCTCGGAGGCCCGGTTGTCACAACTGTCGAGCGGCAAGCCTTTGCTGGTGACATTCGTGTTCACACGCTGCGCTGGAATCTGCTCTCCCCTGTTGCGCTCGCTGAAGGGGGCGGCCGCCAAAGCGGAGGGCGGCTTCCGGATTCTCGCGATCAGCTTTGACCCTCGCGACACGCCCGCTGATCTTAGCGCTTTGGCTGCCCATGTCGGCGTCGCGCAGAAACAAGGCTGGAACTTCGCGATCGCTGCTCCGGCCGATATGCAGCGGATCGCGAAGGTCACGGGATTCTGGTTCCAATGGGACAGCACGTCGCGACAATATGACCACCCTGGGCTCGTGCTGGTGGTGGACCGGGGACGCATCCTGAGAATGCGCGCCGGCGGAACGGTGCCGGCCGCTTTCCTCCAGGAAGCGCTCGAGGAGACTCGCGGCAAACTCGCCAAGTCGTATCCGCTGCCGGGAAAGGTGGCGTTCCGGTGCTTCCAGTACGATCCGGCGACGGGCGAACTCGCGTTTGACTGGGGCGCGGTTCTGATGCTTCTGCCCGGTGGCGTTGCGATCGTACTGGCGGTTGTGGTTTTCCGCCGCGGCCGCACCCGTGTGAGGATTTCCATGAAGAATTCCCTCATGTGGCCTTGACCTGTGGGGCCGTCTCGGGGTCTGATGGAACGAAGACTTAATGCGCATCCATCTGGTCAACCCGAGTGATGTCGCCTTCGGTGTTGGCGTAATCACCCCGCGATGGCTGTATGTGCTTGCTGCCGCTACACCGGAGCAGTACGGGAATCCCCTTATCGTCGATGAGACTCTTGAACCCATTCGTCCCGAGCACATACAACCCGGCGATGTGGTGGGCATCGGCATCCATACCGCCAACGCACTGCGTGGTTTTCAGGTTGGGCGCCTGGCACGAGACCGCGGAGCGTTCGTCGTGTTCGGCGGTATTCATGCCTCCCTCTATCCAGACGAGGCCCGCGAGCTCGGGGCCGCGCACGCTGTCGTGAAGGGAGACGGCGACGTCGTCTGGGCGACGGTGCTGGCCGACTGCGTCAACGGGGGACCGCAGCTGTTGTATGACGGCGGCCGGGTGAGCGCCAGCCGGTTCCTGCCCGCCCGCTGGGACCTGCTTCCGCCGGATCGTTATATGTGGGCCTCCGTCCAGACCGTACGTGGCTGCCCCAAGCACTGCTCGTTTTGTTCCGTTTGGCGAACTGACGGTCAGCAGCCGCGCCAGCGCTCCAGCGACGCAGTCATCGAGGAGATCGTGCAACTGCGGAGACTGGGCTATCGATTCCTCGCCCTCGCCGATGATAACTTCTACCCGGTGACCCTCGCTGACATTGCCTTGGCAGAACGACAGAACAACATCCATCGAGTCAACGAACTGCGCAGTTTGCGCGCCGAGCGCTTCGAATTCATGGACCGTCTCGCGGAACTCCCTCCCGACACAATTCTTTTTACACAAATCACAATGGAAGCGGCCGAAGATCCGGCGTTCCTCGACGCCATGCGAAAAGCTCGAATCAAAGGTGCGCTGGTCGGAGTCGAGGCGGTGACCCCGGAAGGACTGAAATCGGTATACAAGGATTTCAATCTCTCGGGGGAGAACCTGGTGCAGCGTCTCAGGCTGTTCAAGAGCCACGGTGTCCACGTGCTTGGGTCTTTTATCTTCGGGCTATCTACGGATCGCCAAGACACTTTTGAAGCCACCGCCAATCTTGCCAGGAAGGCCGATCTGACTTTCGCTCAATTTGTAATGATGACACCGTTCCCCGGAACGGTCGATTTCGACCGGTGGGAAAAGAGCGCCCAGGGCAATCCCGAGCTGATCGAAGGCATTCCGATCACGCGCTACTGGCTGATTCCTGGTCATCGTCGTCCCAAGGTCTACATGCCTCACCCGAGCATGAGCGGAGACGAGATCCGTATGCGCACCCAGAATGTCTGGGACAGCTATTACCGCCTTCCCGAGATCTGGAGGCGTGCGAAATGCGTGAAATCGCTGAAAGCCCGCCTCGCGTTCGTGTTTATCTCCAAACTTTACCGGCAGATGTACGCAAACACTGGAATCGCCACCGACAGCGCTCGCCGGAAGAGCGCTAACCGATGGGCGCGCTGGACGGGGCTTATCTGCCTGCGACTGTTCCGGGGCAGGCCAATGCCCCACTTGCAAGTTCCACGACCGCCCGAGCCGTTGTTGACGAATATCCGGCAGTAACAGCTTTGAACGGACGTGGGTGTGGATGAGCAATCGATCATACAGTACCCTTCCACGGCTGGCCGGGCAGCCGCGCGATGAGTGCTGCGTGGACATCGCGGTACGCCGCGATCGGATCATAAGCCGCAACTGTGGCGAGCAGAGGCTCAATGTCGCCGTGGAAGGCGGCGTCCTGCATCTTCTGTGCCATGTTCGCTTCGAACTCAGCCCGCGACACACGGTGGCCTTCATGTTCGAGGTACTGTACGAAGCATTCAAGGACCTTGGCTGGGTCCAGCCGCGGAAGCCGCTCGACCGCCGCGGCCAGGTCGTATAGGTCCCGTCCTTTGCTCCGCTGGTAGAGGGCCCGAAGCTTCGTCGCGAGCAACTCCTCCAACTCGTACGTGAGCAGCTCGGCCGATCCACGAAACCACGGGCTGTCGACGGCGAAGTGTTGCCGGACGTTACCGCAAACGGAAAAGTGCTCGCGGGTATTCACCTCCACTTTCAGGCGAAGCGGCGTGATCGGTGGAATCTCGGAGTCGAAACGATAAGTCATCGCCATTCGCCCTTCTGACTGCTTCCTCCGGGGCGCCCCCAGCCAGGGATCGAGCCGTTGACGCAAGGCCGTCATGATGTCGCCAATCGGACCACCTTCGACCTGCACCAGGTCGATATCTTCGGAGTAGCGTGGCGGCGGCGTCAGGTACAGCTTGTGCAAGGCTGTGCCGCCGCGGAATGCCAGGCGGCCGGACAACTGCGGGTCTGAGAACACCTCGACGATCGCCCGCGAGATGATCAGGTCTTGCTCGACCTGGGCGTCCGTGGACCAGGGTGCGTGAGCGCGCCACGCGGTGATGTGCGCTCTTGGGATCACTCGTCTGCCTCGACGCGCTCATTCACCAGGATCTGCCAGCGGGGATCCTTTTCACTCACCTTCGGCTTCCGCTCCGGCCGCAACGGAACGGGTCGTGGACGCTTGGTTGCGAGCCACTCGGCTAATGGCGCCGCAACACCAGAGGAGGCGGAATGCTCCAGCAGGAATCCAAGACGCTGCACGACGGACAACTCGACCTCGGCCTGCGCTGCTTTGACAAGCCGCTCGGGATTGATCTTTTCTGACAACTCGGAGAGCACGGTGGCAACGTTACCAAGTTGCCCCGCAATTGCCACGTAGCGGACCAGATCGAGCGCGGTCGCCTCAGGAGTCGAGACGCGCATCGCCCCGGTCTCGGTCTTTACCTCGGTGGTTGGAGTCTCAGCCAGATGCCTCTTCAGAAAGAATCGGATTCGGCTGCGTCCAACGGTGATCGGGCGAAGAGTGGTGTCGGTGGCCACCTGGAATTCTTGCGGCTGCTGGTGCGCCGCTCCATGGAGCGCGGCGGCGGATAAGAGGCCCACGTAGTACGGGTGCTGGTGAAACTTCATCAAGTCGTCGATGAACCACGAGGGAGGCGGCGCTCCCGACTGACTGTACTCGACCGGAACCATCACGTAGAAACCGCGACGCGGCGCACAGATTCTTCCCTTCGCCGCAAGCCGGCGCGCCGCACTCTGCAGCGCGATCTCTGAAACGCCGAGTGCCGCCCGCGCCTCTTCCCGGTGGAAGGTGTACCGGCCCGATGCTTGCAGCCGGTCGACAAAGTCGGAGAAATCTCCAGGCTGGACGACCACCTTCTTCATTCGCATAACCTACCGCAATTCGCCGCCCTGCGCTAACGGTATCACTAGCACAAGTTAGCGCTCTTCGGTAGGTTTTGCAAACGATACGGTCGGCGCGGCGCTCCCGCTGAATCGCACAAATCCGCTATTGTGAGAAGTTGCCCCCATGAGGCGACTCGGCAAATGGCTTCTGCGGCTGATCCTCGCGCTCGCCGCTGCTGTCCTGATCCTCACCCTCGACTTCCTCATCCTGATTCGCACGCAATGGCTGCGGGAGAAGATCCGCGAGCGCATCATCGCCGAAGCCGAGCACGCCACCGGCGGCAGAGTCGAGCTGAAGTCCTTCGAATTCGATCCCATCACGCTTCGCTTCGCCGTCAGCGATTTCGTGCTGCACGGCAAAGAGCCCGCCGGCGATCCGCCGCTGGCCAGGGTCGGCGCTATCCGCGCCGGCATTCGGGTGATCTCGTTTTTCCAACCGAGCGCCTATCTTGATTCGCTCGAAGCCGACCAGACGCGCATCCGCATTCTGACCTTTCCCGACGGCAGCAACAACATCCCAGGCCCCAAGTTCCGCAAGGACCCCAGAACGGTCTTCGAGCAATTCGTCTCGTTGTCGGCGCGCCGTTTTGTGATGCGAGACAGCTCTTTCGAATACGACCATCGCCGGATTCCGCTCGATGTAGGCGCGGAAAACTTCAGCATCCGGTTCGGATGGGAGCGAGAAGGGCCTGGCTACCGCGGCACAGTCACCGCCCGGCCCTTTCACTTCCACTGGCCCAAGTTCGCGCCGCTCGTTTTTGACGCCGCCGTCCAGCTCACCATGGACATGCAGGGCCTGCGGTTCGAGCGGGCCGAGATCGTGCAAGGAAAATCCCGCCTCGAGTTCAGCGGCTCGATGCGCGACTACCGCTCTCCGAAGCTCGACGTCGGAGTCAGCGCGCGTCTCGCGATGGCCGAATACGCCAAAGCGCTGCGCCTGCCCGTGAGCCCGGAAGGGGTGGGCGGATTTCAGGGCAAGTTCAGCTACGCCGAAGGCAGGTATTTGCTCACCGGCGCGCTCGACGGAGCGAATCTCGCCGTCCGCCAGCCGGCCTGGTCGATCGAAGGAGTTCGCCTCCGCGGCGATGTGCGTCTCGAGCCGGACCTGGTCACGCTCGACAACGTCCGCGCCCAGGCGCTCGATGGCAGCTTCCAGGGCAGCGCTGTCATCCGGAGCTGGAACACGTTCCAAGTGCGCGGCGCGCTCGATTCGTTCTCTCTCGAGCAGGTTCACCGGATGCAGCAGTTCGTCCGCCCGCTGGCCTGGTCCGCCAGGCTCTCCGGTCCGGTCGAATTGAGCGGCGCTTTTTCTCAAAACAGCGTCGAGAACCTGACGCTCGATTCCCGTCTGCTCCTTGAGCCGGAGAGCAGCAAGATCCCGATGGAGGGCGCGGTGCAGTTCCGCTATCAGCAGGCCGGGGAACGGCTCACCTTCGAGTCTTCGTACCTGAAGACGCCGCGCACCCGCGTCGATTTCGCCGGCGTCCTGGGCGATCGCCTCCGGCTGAGCCTTGATTCGAGCGACCTCAACGACTTCCTGCCGGCCGCTGCCTTTCTGTCCGAAACTCCGCCCCAGGCGATTCCTCTTCAGCTCGATGGAGGCACGGCGCAATTCCAGGGTTCCATCACCACGCTGTTGAAGTCCCCGCGCATTCAGGGGCATCTCAGCATCACCGGCTGTGTCCTCGAGAAGCGAAAGCTCGACCGCATCAGCGCCGAAATCGACGCTGACTCCTCGCGTCTGGTTGCCCGCCGGCTTCACGCCGAGCAGGCCGCCAGCCAGGTGGAGGGCGATCTTCAGATGGCTCTTCATGACTGGCGCCTCGAGAACGAAAGCCGGCTTCTCGCCCGCCTGGATTTCAAACACGCCTCGATCGAACAATTCTTTGACGGCGCGCACACGCCGGTCCCGGCGAAAGGCGTCGCCTCCGGGCGTCTCACCATCGAAGGCGCGTTCCAGCGGCCGCAGATCGACGCGGACCTGACGGTCGCTCCCTTCCAGGCCGGGGAGGAAAAGCTTGAGCGTGTCAGGGTCGCCATCCGCTACCAGGACAATGTGCTCGAGTTCCGGAAAGGCCTCGCCGAGCACGGTGGCGGACGCATCGCGTTCGCAGGACGGTATCAGCACAGCCCGGAGCGCTTCGACCAGGGTAAACTTCTGTTCGATCTCTCTTCCGACAACGTTCAGCTCGCCGCCTTCCAAGCCATCCGCGGCCTGCACGAAGGCCTCGACGGACGCCTCCGGATGAAGGCCGCCGGCGCGGCGCGGGTGGAAAAAGGCCAGCCGGCCATCGAATCGTTGAACGGCAGCGCCAGCGTGCGACAGATCAGTGTTGACAAACGCGCCCTGGGAGGCGTGCAACTGAGCGCCCGTACCTCGGGAGATCAGCTTGTCCTGGAGGCCTCCGGCGATTTGCTGGAAACCCCGCTCCGCGGTTCCGGCCAGTTTCTCTTGAACGGCGAGGGCGCCGGCCAGGCGCGTTTCACCGTGAACACTCTCACGCTGGCCAGGCTTCGGGAATTCTTCTCGCCTGCCGGCCGGCCGGTGCCGGTGAACGGCAGCTTTCAAAGCGAAATCCAGGTGGCGGGCGCCCTGCGCAAACCTGATGCTTTCCGCGCTATGGCCACTCTCACGAACGTGATTATCACGCCCCTCAACGAGAACAGCCAGTTGAGCGCGGCTGTCGTCGATGAGCTCACCCTGCGCGGCAAAGGCCCGATCCTGTTCGATCTGGACGCCAAAGGGATCCACATCCGCGAGGCCCAGCTCGCCGGGAAAGAAACGAGCCTCCAGATCGCCGGCCAGGTGCATCCAAGGCAGAAGAACGCCTGGGACGTGCTTCTGAAAGGAAGCTTGAACCTGGGCATCTTGCAGGACTCGGTTGCCGGAATCCGCACTTCCGGCCTGGCGCTGGTGAACGCTACCGTGCGAGGGGCGCTCGACAAGCCGCAGCTTGGAGGCCTCATGGAAATCAAAGACTTGAGCGCCAGCCATCGGGATGTGCCGGCCAGCATCGACAAGGCCAGCGGCGTGGTTGTCTTCGATCGCAACCGCGCCCTGTTGCAGAACATCACCGCGCAGGCCGGCGGCGGCGAGCTGAAGCTCAGCGGCTTCCTGACGATCGGCGAGGAGAATGAGGTTGTCTCTTACCGCTTGAATGGCCAGGCCGAGAAAGTGCGTGTCCGGTATCCGGAAGGCGCCAGCACCACGATCAATGCCAACCTGTCCCTGACGGGAACCGAAACCCAGAGCCTGCTGGCGGGCGCTGTCACCATCGTGCGCTCGGGCTTCACCCGCAAGACCGACCTGGGCAGCCTGCTGCTTGAACCGGCCCGGCCCATCGCCACAACCACCACCAACCCCCTCCTGCGCGGCATGCAATTCGACTTGCACGTCACCAGCGGCCCCAACCTGCAACTGGAAACTTCGATCACTCAGGGCCTGCAGATGGAAGTCGACATGCGTTTGCGCGGAAGTCCGTCCAAGCCCGTGGTCCTCGGCACGGTCGCGGTCACACAGGGCGAGCTCAATGTTTTCGGCACCCGGTACGCGATCACCCGCGGCACTGTGTCCTTCTTCAACGCCGCCCGCATCGAGCCGGTGCTCGCACTGGATCTGGAGACGATCGTTCGCGCGGTCACCGTAAACATGAGCGTCAGCGGCCCGCTCGACAAGATGAACATCACCTACCGCTCGGACCCGCCACTGCAAACTTCGGACATCATCGCCCTGCTGGCCCTGGGCCGCACGCCCACCACGTCGGCAGTGACAACGCCCGTGCAGGCCGACACCGGCAGCAGCGCTTTCTACGGCGCCGGCAGCGCCCTGCTGTCGCAGGCCCTGAGCGCCGGGCTGTCCAATACTCTTCCCCGTTTCTTTGGCGTCAGCCGCGTCAAGATCGACCCGCAGCGCGTCGGGCTGGAAACGACGCCCCAGGCGCGTCTCACGGTCGAGCAGCAGGTCTCCCGCGAAGTTACGGTCACCTATGTGACCAACCTCACGGGCACGCTTCAGCAGCTCGTCCGGCTTGATTGGGATTTTCACAAGAACTGGTCGGCGACCGCAGTCCGCGACGACAACGGAGTACTCGGAGCCGACATTTTTTACCGGAAACGGTTCAAGTAGCATCCGCCCGCGGCCCGGGATCGCGAGGAACATGAGACTGCGCAAGCTGGAAGGCAAGCTCAAGATCGAACACAGCATTCTGGACGGCGTGCGCGCCATGCTCGAGCGCCTGATTGCCGATAACTCCGGGATCCGCTCCGTCATCCCCGGCGTGATCAAACGCGTCCGCGACGCCCGCGGCGAGGTCAAGGTGCATGTCACCGTGCCGACCGCCAGCGGCTGGAAGGCGATCGCACTGAGCGACGGCGCCCGGCAGGAGCTGTTCATCAGCACGGCGCTGTCCAAAGAGGAGCTGCAACGCGCGCTCGAGCGGGCTGCTGCGGGGCTGTGATCATGCTGCGTCCAGGGCTTGTTCTGCTGCTGGCTGCGCTGGCCGCGCGTGCGGACGTTTCCAGCCTCGTGCCTCAAGGCTTCGTCAGCGACTTCGCGGGCGTGCTCAATCCCGCTCACCGCCAGGAGCTCGAACGCTACTGCTCTCGCCTTCAGGCTAAGACTGGCGCCGAAATCGCGCTGGTCACCGTCCAGACGCTCGAAGGCCAGCCCATCGAAGACTACGCCAACACGCTGTTCCGGAAATGGGGGATCGGCAAGAAAGGGAAAGACGAAGGCGTGCTGCTGCTTCTGGTTGCCGGCGACCGCCGCCTGCGGCTCGAGGTTGGCTATGGCCTCGAGCCCATCCTGCCCGATGGATACGCCGGCTCGCTGCTCCGCGCGATGCGTCCGTTGCTGCGGCAGGGCGAATACGGCCCCGCCCTTCTGGAAGCCGCGCACCAGATCGGCTCGCGCATTGCCCAAGCCAGGAATGTGAGCCTCGACGCAACGATCCCTTCCCGGCGCGAAGCCCAAGAGTCGCCGCTCGACTACCTCGGCCTGTTCATTCCCGCCGCTGTCGTGTTACTTCTGGTTTGGAGGATAAGCCGCCGCGGCCGCCGGCGCCATCGCGGCGCGGGCTTTCCATTTCCGGTGTTCCTCCCTGGCGGTGGCGGCTGGGGCGGGCATGGCGGCGGCGGATTCGGCGGTTACGATTCCAGCGACAGCTTTGGGGGGTTTGGAGGCGGGGATTCCGGAGGCGGCGGCGCCTCCAGCGATTGGTAGCTCATGGAACGTCTGCTAACCCAGCTTACCGAGCGGCTGACCGGGACTTTCGGCACTCGCCTTGTCTCCGTCATTCTGTACGGCTCCGCGGCTTCCGGCGAATATGACGGCGAATTCTCGGACCTCAATGTCCTGTGTGTGCTCTCTCGAGTCACCACCACGGAGCTGAAGGACTCCGAGCCCGTCTTCCGGTGGTGGCGCCAGCTCGGCCATCCCGCTCCTTTGCTCTTGAGCGAAGAGGAAGTGCGCTCCTCCACTGACTGCTTCGCCATCGAATTCCACGACATCCGGGAGCACCGCAAAGTGTTGGCGGGCATCGACGTCATCGAAGGGCTGGAAATCGACAATTCCTTCTACCGCGCCCAGGTGGAATACGAGCTTCGGGCAAAGCTTCTGCGGCTTCGCCAGAAAGCGGCCGGCGTTCTCCACGACCGGGACATGCTATGCAGGCTGCTGGCCGACTCCGTATCGACCTTCTGCATGCTGTTCCGGCACGCTCTGCGCATTGCGGGTCATCCCACCCCCATCACCCGCACCGCCATCCTTGACGAAGCTGAGCGCCGCTTCGGGATCGACCAGGCGCCTCTGGCGAAGGTGCTTGCTCTGCGGGAAAAGCGCGTCTCGCCCAAGAGCGCCAACCCGGTGGATCTGTTCGAGAGTTACCTGGCACAGATCGGGAAGGTGATTACGGCCGTGGACCGGATCGAAAAGCAATGAGGTTCCTGGCGTGCCCGGAGAACTGCGCATCGACTGGCGCATGTGTTTGGCGCCCGGTTTGCGTGCGCTTCCATTGCGACGGGTACAATGACGGTGACAGCCTATGGAACGGGCAACAGTAATTGAGGAGGTTGTACGCCGCCTCGCCGGCTATTTCCGTCCTGAGCAAATCTATCTGTTCGGATCTTCCGCGCGGGGGCAGGCCCACCAGGAGAGCGACATCGACCTGCTGGTGGTGCTGCCGGACAGCGCCCCTAAGGCCCTGCTATTGTCGGGCAGAGAATACGAGCTGTTAAGCGGTATTCCTTTGGCTGTCGATGTCGTGCCCATGCGCAGAAGCACCTTCGAAGCGAGGAAAGAATGGCTGATGTCCCTTCCGGCGCTGGCCCTGAGAGAGGGACGGCTGGTCTACGATGCCAAAACCAAAGCGGCGTGAAGAAGCCGAAGAATGGCTGCGGTATGCAACCGAGGATTTGGCAACGTGTATGGCAGTCCGAGGCCGTATCACAGCAGATTCAGCCGGCTGAAGCCTGGCGTTGGATCGCTCCAGCGTCCGCGTGATCCAGTGCCTTTCTTCCTAAGTGACCTACACTGGAGTTCTGGGCGTCATGCGGATCGCCGGTAAGGTTGTGTTGGTAACGGGGGCGTCGGAGGGGATCGGAGCGGCGTGCGCAGCGGCGTTTCGGGCGCGCGGCGCGAAGCTCTCTCTGCTCGCGCGTTCGGGTGACAAACTGGAGGGCGTGATGGCCGCCGGCGACGTCGCAACAGCGGGCGATGTGACCAGGGAAGAAGACCGGCGGCGGTGCGTGGAAGCGACCATCGCCCGCTTTGGACGCATCGATATTCTGATCAACAATGCCGGTGTCGGGCTGTACGCGCCGAGCTGGCAGGCCCCGCTCGAAGCGGTGCGTCGCATGTATGAAGTGAATTTCTTCGCGGCGCTGGCCATGATCCAGCTTGTCGCGCCGGGAATGCGTGCACAACACAGCGGCTCGATTGTGAACGTGAGCTCGATTGCGGGCCGGGTGACCCTGCCCTGGCTGACCTTGTATTCGGCGTCCAAGTTCGCTTTGTGCTCGCTGACCGACGGATTGCGCATGGAGCTGAAGCGCGACGGCATCCACGCCATGACGGTGTGTCCGGGATACGTGTCGACGCGGTTCCAGCAGAACGTGCTGATGGGACAGGCGCCGGAGAGCGTGCAACGCACGAAGTGGTTTCGCATTACGGCCGGCCAATGCGCCCGGGCGATTGTGAAAGGAGTCGAGCGCAACGCGCGCACGGTGGTGACGCCGCGCGCCGGCTGGATCTTCATCGCACTCGAGCGCCTGCTTCCCGGCAGCGTGGAGGCGCGTCTGGCGGCCATGCATGTTCGCGGCGCCGCGTCATGAATCCGCGTTTGAGGCAGACCCCGGGGATCTACCTGGTGGGATTCATGGGAAGCGGGAAGACGACCGCCGGGAAGCGTCTGGCGGAAGAGCTGGGGTGGAGCTTCGTGGACATCGACGACGATATTGAGGCGCGGGTGGGAATGCCGATCGCGCAAATTTTCGATCAGCAGGGCGAGCAGGAGTTCCGCCGGATGGAGAGCGAGGCGATTGCCGCTCGAGTGAAGCAGATCCACGGCTCGCAGCCGATGGTGGTGGCATTGGGAGGGGGCGCATTTGTTCAGGAGCACAACACAAGCCTGCTGGCTTCGAGCGGGATTACGATCTGGCTCGACTGTCCGCTCGAGAAAGTGATCGAGCGAGTGGGAAAAGCGGAGAACCGTCCGCTGGCGCGGGATCGAGAGGCCTTTGAGAAGCTGTATCACGCGCGCCGGCAAGGCTATCGGAAGGCGGATTATCGGATTGCGATCACCAGTGACGATCCGGCCGTTGCGGTGAAAGAAATTCTGGAGATCCCAGGTCTGTGGCGCTGATGGCCGGCTTAAGAAAATTACGGCGCGACGCGAGGCTGTTGCTCGATGCGGCCCTGAAGGCGGCCGATCCAGGGAAGGCGGTCGAGCGGCATCTGAGGGTCCGGGGCGACGTACTGATCGCCGGCAAGACCCGATACCCGCTCGGGCGGTTCCGGCGTGTACTGGTTCTGGGAGCAGGGAAGGCCAGCGCGTCGATGGCGCTGGCGGTCGAGCGGGTGCTGGGCAGGCGGATTCAGAGCGGGCTGGTGAACGTGAAATACGGCCACACCGCCCGGCTGAGGCGGATTGAACTGAACGAATGCGGGCATCCGGTGCCGGATGAATCGGGGGTGCGCGGCTCGATGCGGATTGCGGAGTTGGCCCGCTCGGCCGGCGAGGACGACCTGGTGATCGCGGTGATTTCAGGAGGCGCTTCCGCGTTGTTGCCGGCGCCGGCGGCAGGGATCACGCTGGCCGAAAAGCAGCAAACGACAAAATTGATGCTGGCGTGCGGGGCGAACATTCATGAGATGAACGCCGTCCGCAAGCACCTGTCGAGCCTCAAAGGCGGGCAACTGGCGCGGCTGGCGTCACCGGCGGCGGTGCTGACGCTGGTGTTGTCGGACGTGATCGGCGACAATCTGGACGTCATCGGGAGCGGGCCATCGGCGTCCGACGCTTCGACATTCGAAATGGCGCTGGCTGTCCTGCGAAAGTACGGAATTCTGGACCGGGTTCCGGCAGCGGTGCGCCGGCGGCTCGAAAACGGCGCGGCCGGGCGGATCGAGGAGACGCCGAAGCAGGTCGAGCGGACGCGGAATCTGATCGTGGGAAGCAACCGGCAGGCGGTGGACGCGGCCAAGGCCCGGGCTCGCGAGCTGGGCTATCGCACGATGGTGCTCTCGACAACGATTCAGGTGGAGACGCGCGATGTAGCGGGCGTGCATGGGGCGATTGCTCGCGAAATTCGCGACCGCGGGCAGCCGCTGCGGTCACCGGCCTGTGTGATTTCGGGCGGCGAAACGACGGTGACTTTGCGCGGATCCGGCAAAGGGGGACGCAACCAGGAATTCGCGCTGGCGGCGGCGCTCGAGATCGGCGGCGTGCGCGATTGCGTGATTCTGAGCGCGGGCACCGACGGCACGGACGGGCCGACGGATGCAGCCGGCGCTGTGTGCGATACGACTACGATCGAGCGGGCAAGAGCACTGGGCCTGGACGCAGCCCAGTCCCTGGCCGGGAACGATTCGTACCCGTTCTTTGACGCGTTGGGCGATTTGATCAGGACGGGGCCGACCAACACGAACGTGATGGATGTGCGTTTTGTGCTGGTGGGGGCGTGAGCCATGAGCTTGTGGCGGGAGCTGTTCGACCACGCGCTGGACCAGGAGACGCTTCAACACGAGCGCGAGCAGACGGAATGGATTGCCCGGGAGCCGGAGAACGCCCGGCCCTACTACAACCTGGCTCAACTGCGACGCATGCAGTGGAAAGAAGAGGACGGGCTGGGGCTGCTGCTCGAGGCGGTGCGGCTGGATCCCCGGTTTGCCGCAGCGCATGTGGCGCTGGCGGAGATGTACGCCGTGCGGAAGGACTACCGGGCCGCCTGGCGGCATGCCCGCGCAGCGGAGGCAAACGGAGACGCCGGCGGCGTCGATTTACTCAGCCGCTACGGAGTGGATGAGGCGAGCTTGGCCTGAACGCGCGAGGCGAAGCGGGCGACATGCACGACAAAGCGCTCGTGGGTGCCTTCGCTGATTTTTTCCTTCTCGTCGAAAGCCTCGACTTTGCAGACCACTCGGCGGTCGTTCACTTCGAGAACCTCGGCGTGGAAGGAGACGTGCATGCCGAGCGGCGTGGCGGCAAGATGCCGGACGTTGACCTCTGTGCCGACCGTGTCGAAGCCGTCCTCGAGATGGGGTTTGATGGCGTTGCGCGCTGTCATTTCCAGGAAAGCGATGAGAAACGGAGTGCCGAGCACGCGAGCCCCTTCCAGACCGAGGAAATCAACCGCCACTTCGGGGGTGACGAGGATCTTATGCGCGCCAGTGGCGCCAATGGGGATTCCGGCCATAAGCTATTGGTGATTCTCCGCTTCCCCGTAAAGAATGAGCTGAATGGGGCGCTCGACCCGCTGTCTTCCCGCGTCGAGGGCCGCCACCAGAGCTTTGGGACTCAGGCTGAAGAGCACCAGGGCGGAGAAGCGCATTTGCTGGCGGCGGCTGCGGCTGGCTTTGAATCGAGCGACGTGGCTGTCGACTTCACTACCGTCGATGCTCAGCAGGTAAACCGGGACGGGGTCTGCCTCGTCAAAGAGCGCCTCGCCGGCGATTTGATGTCCGCCTTCCACTTTCACGATGCCGTCGCGCCGGAATCGAATGTCCAGCGTTGTGAAGTTTCCGATTCTGCCGCCCTGAAAACGAATCACTGCTGAATCGTTTTCCTTCGCCACTTCGACGACGGTTTTGTGCAAGATCGTCCTGGCGGTAGCCTCTTTCACGCCGCCCTCATAGCCCTCCGGCGCGAAAATGAACCGGCGGAAATCCCGTTGCTTCGAGGCTTCCTCGATCCTGGTGAGCGGGTGGATTTCCACGGCGTGATTGGGATTCGAGGGGCTTTCCGAGCCTTCCAGGTGCTCCGGCCAGATACGCGGCACGCCAGTCACCGTGACTTTCTTCCCCCCCAGCCCGTTGGCCCAATTCTCCCAGTCGGCCTTGCTGTACTTGGATTTTCCAAAAAACGGCTCGACGCAGACGTTCATCGGCTCGAGGACAACGCCATCGGGATCGCCTTGGAATGCAGGCATTTTCGCTCCAAAGTGCAGCTCGCAATCGTTCGCCATCGCGTGAACCTTCGAGTTCCCGGTGATTTCGACGTTTGCGACACGAATGACGGCGCGGTCGGCCCAGTTTCTCAGATCGCTGATCGGGATCGCGAATTCGCGTTCGGATTGCGCGGGCAAATTCAGCGCAACACCCAGAAGAAGGAGACCGGCGAAACGGAATGCCATGGCTGGTTGTCGAGTATAGCGCGTTGCTAGCGCCCGGCGACGGGGAGCGCCAGCGCCGAGGGATGCTCACGGCCGGAATGGACGGAGTTGACGGCGACCTGCCCTTTTCCCTCCGTGTACATCGGCCCGCCGTCATTCAGATTCACGGCGTACCGCGGGTAGTTGGACGAGGAGACCAGCAGGCGGATGCAGTGGCCCTTCGGAAATGTGATGGCGACGTTCGGCAGATCAATGGTGACCGAATAGACGCGGCCCGGCTGCATGAATTCCTCCCTGGACATCGAGTTGCGGAAACGCATACGCAGGATGCCTTCCCCGGCGAGCATCGATCGCCCGTCGGGGTACACATCGGAAAGGATGGCGGTGAAATCGGTATCGGGCCGGTCGGAAGAGACGTGCAGAGCGATCCTGGGTTTGCCTGCTACGGTGAGGTCGGACGCCAGCGGCTCGGAGGTGAACGCCAGCACATCCTCGCGGCTCTCGACCTTCTGGCGCTGGTCTTGCGGGCCGCGCAGCGATTGAGGGCTGAGGACGTGTCCGCCGGCGGTCGGAACCGGGTTCGCCGGATCAAAGCGGAACGTGAGCAGCTCGTGTTTCTCCGGTGCGGCAGTGGACAGCTCGCGGTTGCCGTGGAGGAAATACGTTCGCTCGACAACGCCTTTCGGCGGCCAGACCTCCGTCGTGCGCCACTCGTTCACACCCATCTGGAAATAGGTGATCGCGGGATCCTTCTCGATGCCGTTCGAAATACCGCGCAGCCAGTGGTCCATCCACGCCCGCGTTTTCTTCATTCCATAGCCGCGCGCCTCGGGAAACTTGAGCGCGCCTGATTCCTCGATATCCGTGGTGTGCTCCCAGGGACCTACGACCAGGCGGCTGTGCGCGCGCGCCTTTTCCCCGCCGCGCGCGCGTACGGTGTGGAAGGCATCGAGAACGCCATCGGTGTAGATGTCGTACCAGCCACCGATGAAAAGCATTGGCACGCGGATGTCCTCGCCCCTGACGTAACCGGCTTCGAGCGTGGCCCATTCCTGGTTTTTCACCGGCCGCGCGGTGAGCGCCCGGTAAAGGGAATCGCCAAAGCCGAGCCGCATCAGCGTACGAACGAACTCGTCCCAGAGCGAGCCGCCGGGGAAGTAGATTTCGTAGGTCAGGTTCAGCGGCATCACCATGGGAACAGCGGCGATCAGGCCGGCAGGGTTGGCGCGCGCGGTCTCATACTGCACGCGCCCGAGAGCGGATGGCCCCCAGGTGGCGACCTTTCCGTTCGACCACTCCTGCTTGACAATCCAGGCGATGGTGTCGAATCCGTCATGTGCGAGATTGGCCGCCTGGCCGGAAGTGAGCGCGGCCCGAGAGCCAAAGCGCCCGCGCCAGTCGGTGACGACGAATGCGTAACTGGCGTCGGTGAAGATCGAATCCGGCCCCTGACGGCCCTGGCCGGTGAACGCGGCCCGGAGCTGTGTGCGGTCGTAAGGTGTCTGCACCAGCACCACCGGGAACCTGCCTCCGTGCTTGGGAACCACGACGTCAGCGGCCAGCGACTTGCCGTCGCGCATGGGGATTTCGGCCACGGCGCCGCTGAACGCGGCCGACTCCGGCAGAAAGGACTGGGCCGGCAGGCTGAGGCGGACCAGCAAGATGAACGCGAGCAGACGTGGCATAAGCTGTGCTGACTGAGATTGTATCGCCGTCGCACCATTGGCGACTGCTATTGTGAATGGAAATGTTCCTCCGCCAGGATCAGTTTGCCAAGGCAGTTCCGCACATGCGGGCCGCGGGAAAGGGGGCGATGGCCTGATTTCCCATGGCTTTTTCCGGCGGTATGAGGTGACGATGGATTTCACCCAGATGCGATTGGGGCTGCGGGAATCCACGCAGTAAGCCCCACTCGGGCGAAAAACAGCATTTCTCTTAAAATCAGCAAGTTAGAAACCTGGGACAGGGTAGCCTGTCCTCGCAATTTTTGGAACACCACTTGCAAGTGGGTTTGCCAGGGGGATGCATGGCCTTGCACGGCAATCTCATCGTCAGCATCGAAGAATGCAAAGGCTGCGGCCTGTGCGTGGAAGCCTGCCCTCCGAAAGTGCTGCATCTGACTCAGCAGTTGAATCATTGCGGCTACCACACGGTGGAATACACGGGGCAGGGCTGCACGGGATGCGGCATCTGCTTCTATGTTTGCCCCGAGCCGGGCGCGCTGGCCGTGTACCGGCTGGCGGCGTGAAAGGAGCGCATCATGCCCAGTCAATTGATGAAAGGCAACGAGGCGCTCATGAAAGGGGCGATCCTCGCCGGGTGCCGTGCCTTCTATGGGTATCCCATCACGCCGGCCAACGAAATCGCGGAAACGGCCGCACTCTATCTGCCGCAACTGGGTGGCGTTTTCCTGCAAGCGGAAAGCGAAGTCGCCGCCATCAACATGTGCTACGGCGCGGCCGCCGCAGGCGCTCGCGTGATGACGGCATCGAGCGGCCCCGGCATCAGCCTGATGCAGGAGGGTGTCAGCTATCTGGCCGGCGCTGAACTGCCCTGCGTCATCGCCGACCTGATGCGCGGCGGTCCTGGTCTGGGAAACATCCACCCCGAGCAGAGCGATTATTTCCAGGTGGTCAAGGGCGGCGGCCACGGCTGCTACCGCAATCTGGTGCTGGCGCCCGCCTCGGTGCAGGAGATGGCGGAGCTCACGATGCTGGCCTTCGATCTGGCCGAGGAGTATCGTAATCCGGTCTTCGTGCTGGCGGACGGCTGTGTCGGGCAGATGATGGAGCCGGTCGAGTTTCCGGAGGTGATGAAGGTGACCGGAGCGCCGGAGTGGGCCGTCACGGGCACGGCGGCAACGCGACACAATCTGATCCATTCGATTCACCTCGAGCCCGCTGATCTGGAGCGGCACATCCGGCATCTGGAAACCAAGTACAAACGCGCCGGGCGCGAAATCCTGCGCTTCGAGGAATGGAGAACGGAGGATGCCGAGGTCGTTCTGGTCGGATACGGAATCGTCTCGAGGGTGCTCAAGGCAGCCGTCGAGCGGCTGCGCCGGCGCGGGATTGCCGCCGGTTTGCTGCGGCCGATCACGCTGTTTCCTTTCCCCTCCGCCGCGCTGCGGCGATTGAGCGCGCGGGCAAAGCTGTTCGTCACTGTCGAGATGAGCACCGGGCAGATGGTCGAGGACGTGCGGCTGGCGCTCGAAGGACGTGCGCCGGTGGAATTCTACGGAAGGGTGGGCGGCATCATTCCGGCGGCGGAAGAGGTCAGCGATTTCGTCGTGCGCTTACTGACGCTTCCACAGGTTGAGGAGGAACGCGCATGGATGGCTATGTTCTAGCTCAGCATCGCGCACACAGCTTCTATCCGGTCTTCGACCGCAAGCCGGATGCACAGCATCAGACGCACTACTGCCCGGGGTGCGGGCACGGGATTCTTCATAAGCTGATCGCACGCGCCATCGATGAACTGGGCATCCAGGATCGCACCATTTTCGTCAGTCCCGTCGGCTGCGCCGTCTTTGGCTACTACTATTTTGATGTAGGCAACATCCAGGCTGCGCACGGGCGAGCGGCCGCCGTCGCCACAGCCGTGAAGCGCACAAGGCCGCAGAGCATCGTGATCAGCTACCAGGGCGATGGCGACCTGGCGGCGATTGGCAGCGCGGAGATCCTGCACGCCGCCAATCGCGGCGAGCCCATCACCGTGTTCTTCGTCAACAACGCCATCTACGGCATGACGGGGGGACAGGTCGCGCCCACGACGCCGGTGGGCGCCAAGAGCACGACCACGCCATTCGGACGCAGCGTCGAGAATGAAGGCTATCCGCTGCGGGTTTGCGAGCTGCTGGCGGCGCTGGAGGCGCCAATCTATCTCGAACGGGTCGCGTTGGGCAATAACAAGCAGATCACCGCCGCGGCTCGCGCTGTTAAGAAAGCGCTCGAGATTCAAGTGAAGGGGCTCGGCTTCTCGCTGGTCGAGATTCTTTCACCATGCCCGACCGTGTGGAAGATGACTCCGGTGGAAGCGCAGCGCCACGTGCGCGATGAGCTGGCCGCAATCTTCCCGGCCGGCGTCTATCGCGATCGCTCGAAAGACGCCGTGCCGTGGAATGCGCCGGCTCGGCCGCCCGGGGACGTGCGTGGCATGCTCGGGATCGCTCCCTCGAACGGCAAAAAGCCGGCTCCCCCGGGAACGTTCGTGGATCAGCGCATCAAGATCGCCGGCTTCGGCGGCCAGGGCGTGCTGCTGCTCGGCGAGATTCTCGCTGAAGCCGGCATGCGTGCGGGCCTCGAAGTCTCGTGGCTGCCTTCTTACGGGCCGGAGATGCGCAGCGGCGCCTCGAATTGCTCGGTTCGTCTGTCAACCGCCCCCCTCGATTCGCCGGTGGTTTCGAGCCCCAATGTCCTGATGGCGTTGAACGAGCCTTCTCTCCGCAAGTTTCTCCCGGATGTCGAGCCCGGCGGAGCGGTTTTCTATAACCGGACGGCTCTGCCCGAGGATTGCCGGCGCCAGGATGTGCATTTCATTCTGCGCCCGTTCACCGAGCTGGCCGATGAGCTTGGCGATGCGCGCGCCGGCAACATGGTTCTGCTGGGCGCATTTCTCCAGATGAGCCGCGCGCTGCCGCTCGAAGCCGTCGGGGCGGCGCTGGCGCACATGATCCCGTCCGAGCGCCTGCGGGCGCTCGATCTGGAAGCTCTCGAGCGAGGCCGGCAGTTGGTAAAGGAGATTCTGCCATGACACCCAAAGCGCAGGAGAATCCGGTCGTCTTCTTCAAGGACCGCTTTGTTCCACTCAGCGAGGCCCAGGTCAGCATCCTGACGCATGCGCTGCATTACGGCACCGGCGTCTTCGAAGGGATTCGCGGCTATTGGTCCCAGGCCCACGACGATCTGTTGCTGTTCCGCCTCGAAGACCATTACCGGCGATGGAAGACCAACTGCGGGCTGCTGCGCATCGAGCCGGCGTACACCACCGACGAGCTTTGTCAGGTCACCTCCGAGCTGATCCGCCGCAACCAGTTCCGCACCGACGTGTACGTGCGTCCCATCGCCTACCGGTCGTCGGTGCGCATCGGGGTGCATGCGGACGAGAATCACGCGATCGGCATCATCGCGATTCCGTTCGGCGTTTACATCGAGTCGAGCCACGGCATTCACGCCGGTGTGTCGAGCTGGCGGCGCGTCGAGGACAACGCCATCCCGGCTCGCGGCAAGATCTGCGGTGCTTATGTCAACAGCGCGCTGGCCAGTGACGAAGCGCGCCGCAACGGCTATGACGAAGCCATTTTCCTGAACGAAGCAGGTCATGTGGTGGAAGGCGCCACCTGCAACATTTTCCTGGTGCGGCATGGCAAGCTGGTGACGCCGCCGCCGAGCGACAACATTCTCGAGGGGATCACGCGCGAGACTGTCCTCGAACTGGCCTCGAGCGAGTTTCATCTCGAAGTCGCCGAGCGCACCATCGACCGCTCCGAGCTGTACACCGCCGAAGAGGCGTTCTTCACGGGCACCGCCGTCGAGGTTGCCCCCATCGTCAGGATCGACCACCGCCCGGTCGGCGACGGCCGCATCGGGCCGGTGACGGAGATGCTGCGGCGGCTGTACCGCGAGATCACGCATGGGGAGCGGGCCGGCTATCTGCGCTGGTTGTTTCCGGCGTATCAGGCGGTTGGACAGGCGGCCCGCCCCAGGACCGGGGCCTGCCCCAGGACCGGGGCCCGCCCCAGGACCGGGGCGTCGAGGTAAATCAGCTCCTCGCGGTCTACCAGCGAATGCGCCCCGTGTACTGGAACTGGCGGCCGTAATACGTGTTGCGCTGGGAAGTGACCCGGCCGAATAGAGAGCTGTCGGGGTTCAAGTTCGGATTGGCTCCAATGAAGGTGTTCGGCGTGTTGTAGGTTTCCATCCTCAGCTCGAACGCAATGCGCTCCGTGATGCGGAACTCCTTCCCCAAGGTAAGATCCAGGCTCTTGATGTTCGGCCCCACCAGGCCCGGCCATTGCAACGGGTTCGAGCGGCGCGTGAAATCGGGGTTGCGTACGACCTTCGACGTATCAAACCGGCGGTCCCGCGTCGGAGCGTCTATCCTGGGGTTGCCGGAAACCAGAGCGGCCGGAAGGCGAAGATACTCGCCGCTGATGTACTGCCAGATGCCGCTGACGGCCCACCCGCCCAGAACGGCGTCGCTGAACTTGTTCATGCCGCCGGCGAAGCGGCGTCCTTTGCCGACCGGCAGCTCGTAGATGCCGCCGACGTTGAACTTGTGCCCGGCGTTGGACGAGTCCTGCAAAGTCAGGTTGTCAAGGAATGTGTCCACGCCGTCGAAGAATTCATCATTGCGGGCGCGGTTGTAGTTGTAGCCGGCCAGGAAATTGAAGCCGTTGGCGAAAGGCCGCTGTACCTTAAGCTGGACTGCCTGGTAGCGCCGGTGGATTCCTTCGGCGAACCATTCCGTGACTTGGTTGTAATGAGGGAACGGCCGCAGCAGGTCATTGACGCTCACCTGCTGGATATTGCGCAGACCGCCCGGGAATTGGTCGGGCGTCAGGATCTGATAGAACGGGTTATTCACACGGGCGTTCACGGCTGTCTTGTACTCGTAGCCGTACCTCGGGTCAATGTTGTTGAGCTGCCGCTGGTACCGCTCATTGAACCCGTAGCTCATGAAATAGGTGGCGTCGATGACGATCTGATTCCAGATCTGGCGCTGGAAGCTGAAATTGAACCGATCATTGTATGCCGTATTCAGATTCTGATTCCAGATAATGGACTGCGCTGTCGACCCCAGCTCCGTGTACCTTCCCAGGCTCTTGCCGACTGGCGGCACCAGCGGATTGGCAGCGGCAGGAAAGGGATCCCGGAAGCGCGCCTGGGGAACGCCGGCCACCGTGGGGAGCGGGAACGAATCCTGCCCGAAGCCCGGATAGGGGACTACATCATTCAGATTGATGCCGCCCTCGAAGTCGACCGACGGCATGATGGCGTAGCGTGCGTAGCCGAACCGCAGCGAAGTGCGGTCATTCAATCGCCAGGCGATGCCGAGGCGCGGCATCCACGTGTTCTTCGGCGAGTTGTAAGCGCCGGGGTGAGCGTTGTCCGTATGGATCCACGCGCCATTGTAAGCCGGGACCTGCCTTCGGATCGCCATCGCCGCGTCCGCCAGCCGCGGTGCATTGACGCCCTGAAACTCGGGAATCGGACTGGTCAGATCCAGCGTTCTCGACAGACGCTGCTCCGGATCCACCAGCGGCGTGTCGTACTCCCAGCGCAGGCCAAGGTTCAGAGTGAGATTCTGGCTCACCTTGAAGTCATCCTGGAAGTAAAAGCCGTAGAAGTGGTTGTGCCCGCGAAGGAAGGGGACGTTGCGCGCCCGCGAATTGTCGCCGATCGCCCCGAGCAGAAAGGTAGCCCATTCATGTCCGCTCAGGCGGGTGTTCGCATTCACGAACGTGTTGGCCGTGTTGCCGGCCGGAAAGAAGAACTGGATGGGCTGTGGGAGAGAGGAATTGCCGCGGTAGGAGCGGAACTCGCCGCCGATTTTCAGATAGTGCTTGCCCATTTGCTTCGACAGTTTGCCTTGCAGATTCCAGAAATCCGGCGCCGAATACCAGTAGCTGCCGCGGCCGAAACCGCCGCCGAGCTGAAGGCCGGGGTAGTAGAGTACCGGCAACGCTTTGGCATAGCTGTCAAACCAGGTCGGGTTCGAGGGGAAGAAATCAGCCAGCGATTTGATCTCGGCCACCGGATCAATGAATCGGTCCACTGGCTTGCCATAAGAGCCGCGGAAGCTCACCACTGTGGTTGGGGTCGCTGTCCATACCGTGTCGCCGACCAAAGTCAGCGAGTTGCGCTCGGAGCCGCCTGTCGAAGCGGCCGGCGTGCCGGGCGGATTCGGAGAGGTGACGTTCGTATGGAAGCGGCTGAAGCGGCCGAAGACTTTCCATTTGTCGTTCAGGTTCCAGTCGACTCTGTCGGTAAAATTCCAGTACTCATAGACTCGCGGGAACGTGAGCCGGTAGTTGTTCACTTGGGTGGCATCGTCACCCGGGCCGTTGGGCGCCCAGATATCCTGGAGAAATCGCAGCGAGACGGGATCCATCTGCGACTTCGGAATGATGTTTCCGGCAAACGGGGCGCGCGTGACCGTGCCGCCATCGACGCGTGTGGTCCAGGGATCGTAGATCGGCTTCATTCCGGTCTGTCCGGCATTCACAAAGAGCGTTTTCGAGAAGTCGCCCTGGCGCTCCAAGGCGGTAGGGAGCGTCCGGATCAGATTGACCGGTTCACGCAGGTTCTGGCCTTCGTAGCTGACGAAGTTGAAGATCCTGTTTTTCAAAATGGGGTTCCCCGAAGTGACGCCCCACACATTGTGGCGGATCAACGACGGCGTCGGAGTCGTCGAGTCCGGACGGGCGTTCAGCTTCGGATTGCGGCCGAAATAGTATGCAGACCCATGCCAATCGTTCGAGCCCGACTTCATCTGCACCGAAACGATGCCCCCCGCCGAGTGGCCGTATTCGGCGTCGGTGGCGTTTTGCTGGACGTTCAGCTCCGACACCGAGTCCATCGTGGGAACGTAATTGGTCTTCGGCCCCCAGGTATTGGGCGAGCCGTCCACCAGAATGTCATTCTTCAACTGCGTTCCCCCGCCGACATCCAGGCGCGATCCGGCCCAATGATGGAACGGGCTCTGCTCCGTGGACGTCGAGGTGAAGGTGACTTGCGGGTCCAGCGCCAGCAGAAGAAACGGATTGCGATGGATGATGGGCAGCGAGTTCGACATCTTGGTGTCCAGTGTCGTCTCCATCGTCGTCTTATTGAATTGGACGGTGACAGGAGCTGCGATCACACGCACCGTCTCGGTGACGGTGCCCACCTCGAGCCTGGCATCAATCGTCACGTCCGACCGTGTCTGCACCAGAATGTTCTCCTGGACGAAGCTGCGGAAACCATCCCTGGAGACGGTGAGCCGATACGTGCCGGGGCTCACAAAGTCGAACAGATATTGGCCTCCCGTGTTTGTCTCGCGGTCCACTTGGACACCCGTATTGACGTTTTGCAGGCTCATCTTGGCGCCGGCAACCATGCCCCCGCTCGAGTCGGTGACAACGCCACGCACCGACCCGCGGAGTTCCTGTGCCGAAGCGGGCACGATCGAGGCCGCCAGAAGAAAGAAAGACAGGTGAACAGCCGTAATACGCACGACTCACCCCCCAGATTGAGATTTGCTAGATCATTTCACGTCAGGGTGTCCGCGTCAAGGCAGCCGCGGTGCGGAAACGAATCGCGTGTGGTACGCTACCTTCCGTGTTGAAAGACAAGGTGGCGATTGTGACGGGCGCCGCCGCCGGCATTGGCGAGGCGACGGCGCTCTTTTTTTCGGAGCTGGGCGCAAGTGTAGTGGCGCTCGACCGCGACGGGGAAGGCGCGAAGAAGGTTGTGGCGCGGATCGGCGCGAATGCCCTGGCGGTGACGGCGGACATGCGGGACCGCGCATCGCTGGCGGCCGCAGTGGATGCCGCCATGGCGCGCTTCGGGCGCATCGACATCCTGATCAACAATGCCGGCATCTACCCGCGGCAGCGCTTTCTCGACTTGACCGAGGAGCAGTGGGACGAGATGCAGGACGTGAACCTGAAGGGCACGTTCCGCATGACGCAGCTTGTGGCGCCGCACATGCTGCGGCAGGGCGCAGGCAAGATCGTGAACATCTCGTCGGTCACCTTCTTCGTGGGCGCCCGGCTGCTGAGCCATTACGTGGCCGCCAAAGGCGGCGTCATTGGCTTCACCCGCGTGCTGGCAAAGGAGCTCGGCGAGCAGAATATCCACGTCAACTGCATCACTCCCGGAGCAATCCAGACCGCGGCGGAAAAATTTTTCGTCACCGAGGAGCAGAGCCGCGAGTTCGTTCAGATGCAAAGCCTGAAAAGGCGGTTGCAGCCGATCGAGATTGCACGCGTCTGCGCCTTTCTGGCCGGGCCGTGGAGCGACGGCATGACCGGGCAGACGCTCAACGTGGACGGCGGGTGGATTCTGTACTGACCATGGGCCGGCTGGCGGGCAAAGTGGTTGTGGTGACGGGCGCAGCCAGCGGCATCGGCCTGGCGGCGGCGGATCTCTGCCAGCGAGAAGGCGCATGCGTGGTTCGCCTGGACCGCGCCACCGGATGCGACGTCTCCGATGCGCGCGCCGTCGAGGCGGCCTTCACCAGCCTCGATCGAGTGGACGGATTGGTGAACTCGGCCGGCATCGCGCAGCGGTTTCCGCTGGCCGAGCAGGACGAAGCCGGCTGGGACGCGGTGATGGAAGTGAACGTGAAGGGCGTCTATCTGTGCTCGAAGCAGGCGCTGGCGCGTATGCCGAGCGGAGGGAGCATCGTGCACATCGCTTCCGGCGTGGCGCTGATCGGAGTGCGCAACCGCGCCGCCTACACCGCCAGCAAAGGGGCCATCGTTTCGCTGACCCGCAACATGGCGCTCGATTACGCGCCCCGCGGCAT
>JACQDF010000268.1 GCA_016201205.1 Acidobacteriota bacterium | reverse complement strand
CAGTGAAATGGTGACGCCAGGCGAGCGAAGGAGGGAATTGGGGAATGGGTAGCCTGTCCCTGGTTTTTGTGTGGGCGGCGCTGCTGGCGCTGACGCTGGCGGAGGTGGCGCTGGCGTTTCCGAGGCTGGCGCCGGCGGTGTTTCTGGTGGGCCTGCTGGTTTTGTCCACCGGCAAGTCGGCGCTGATTGTGGCTTACTTCATGCATATGAAGCTGGCCGGGCGACGCCTGGCCTCGGTGCTGTTTCCCCTGCTGATCGTGTTCATTCTCTCGCTGCTGGCGGTGCTGCCGGACGCCGGGAGGCTGGCACAATGAGCAGACTGCTGGTGTGGTTCGCTCCGGCCGCCGCTTGCGGGCAGTGCGCCATGTGTTTCCGCAATGCGGCCGCGCAGCAGGCCGCCGGCGCACAGGCGCTGAACACCGGCATCCTGGTGTTGTTGCTGCCTGCGCTGGCGCTCGTGGCCGGATTCTGCTTTGCCGCTTATCGCAGACGTGATTCCTGAGTTGTGACTCAATCCTCCCATGAACTCAGCCGATGAGAGCATGGGAGGCCGCATTGCCTGTGGAAGCCATCGAGCAACTCGTCAGCGGTTTTGAAGACAATCCGATCGCAACCAGAAGATCGCTGGTGGAAGCCTGGGACACGGACGAGAGCCGTTTCTTCCAATCCGCCATCCGCCTGCTGAACCAGCCGGAGGACACCCCCGGGCGACGGTTTCTGGCCGACTTTCTGCTTCACCACCGCCAATTGGCGGAGCGGCTGAGTGATACGGAACTGCTCACGCGGGACGAGGCAGTGAATCTGGCGCGATTTGCGCGCCGGGTGGATCCATCCCTCGAGATGCGGCTGGCGATGAAAGTGACTGAGGTCGAGAAGCAGGACGGGTCGGTGGGGCGCATTCTCGAGATTCTGTCCGAGATTTCTCAGCCGAGCAGTCTGCTGCCGCTGCTGGCGGCGATTCTACACCATTCGGATCCGCGGGTTCGTTCGAAGGCGGCGCTGATGATGGGGAAGGGGAACCGGAACGGGTTCTGGGTGAAGCAGCAGTTGTCGGATCCGGACGCGCGTGTGCGGGCGAACGCAGTCGAGTCGCTGTGGGGCACGGACAGTAAAGTGGCCCGCCAGGTGTATTCCTCCGCCATGCAGGATGAACACCCGCGGGTGGCGGTGAACGGGGCGTTGGGGTTGTATCTGAGCGGCTCGCCGCTGTCGGTGGAAGGAATGGTGGAGTTGGCCGGCCGCGAGGACGCAGGTTTTCGGAACAGCGTCTCGTGGGGGATGGGGCGAACCCAGGACCCGCGGTTTCTGCCGGTGCTGGAGCGGCTGGAGCGCGATCCGGATCCGCGGGTGCGCTCGAATGCGCAGCGGGCCATGGAGCAGATCCGGCTGTACCGGCAGTTGCTCGAGACGAAGAGCCCGCTGGTCGTTTCGCTGCTGGATGCCACCATGGCGGACGGCGGCGAGCGCCAGCTTCGAGTGAGCGTCGCCCTTAAGGGCCAGGAGGAGCCGCCGGCGCTGCCGGCGACGAGTTTCGTGATCGAGGAAAACGGCGCTTTTCTTTGCCGCTATGAAGTGCAGCCGAATCCGAAGGCCGCCGGCGGATCGGCCGGATTGGCGCTGCCCTGTGCATCCGATCTGAACGCGGAGACGGCGCAATCGATTGAGCAGGCGTGGAGCGACGCCTGCGGGCTCAAGTTCGCCGGCGCCAGTTGGGCGGTAAGTTGCTACTCGAACACTCGAGCGCAGGGAGAATCTTTGACGCCGGCCTACACCGGCTCACCGGCCGCTCTCCTGGCGGCTCGAGAAGCTGCTGTGCACTCCGCGCGCGCAGGATTCCTCACCGCCTTGCGGGAGCTGTTGACGGCCGCGCCCAAGGGCGCTCGCGCTCTGATTGTGGTGGGAAGCCCGCAGCCCGAGACCAGCGCAGTGGTGGACAACCGGAGCGCGAACCTGGAAAGTTTCCTGAAGGAAGCCCAATCGGCCGGTGCGCCGATTCATGCGATTGCGACGGCGGACTGCCCGCCGATGCTGGGTCTGGCGCTGCGCGAAGCCAGTTCAGCAACCGCTGGCTCTTTCCGGCAAGCCGAAGATGCCGAATCGCTGGGACGCGATCTGCGGAGCGTTCTGCTGGCCTCGCATCCGGCATACATCCTCCGCTACCAGGCGCCGCCGGAAGCTGCCGGCGGCAGGGTCCGCCTGCTGGTGCACTGCCCTTACGGCGCGGGGGAGTGCAGCGCCGAGCTGAGCCAGGATTCCAGATAGACTGGAGAAGTGGGCGTTGTTCCCAGCCTGACGGCGTATTTGCTGCTCATTTCCTCCACCGCCTTGGGCGGACCGGCCGGCGATTTGGCGCGCGAGATCCGGCAAGCCTCGCTCGATCCCCAGCAGTGCTACCGTGTCCGCGACCTGCGCTTCACTCGCGATGACATCAAACTGTATCTTACCGACGGCTTTCTGATTCTCGGCAAACCGGTGGCAGGCACGCGTGTCTTTGCGGCCTTCTCGGCTGAAGTGGAGGGCGGAGACGCCGAGCTGCTGCTGATGCCGCCGTTTCAGCGCGAGCGCCGGTCGCTGGCCTTGTTTGCCAGCTCGCCGAATCTGAACGAGCACTTCCGGCACGCGGTGATGGTGTTCACCGACGAGAGCGCCGCCGAGCTGCTGGCCATGCTCGAATCCGGCGGCGCGCGGAAGAGCGAGGAAATGGGCGCCCTGCTGGCCGAGAAGTGGAGTTCGGTGGGCAAGAGCTTTCTCGGCAGTTTCGAAGTGCGGCTGGTCGAGGACCTGCTTTCTCCGCACCGTCAGGACAGCGGCTTTTTCTTTGCGGCCTTTGGCGGCAACAAGCTGGGAAACTTCGACCTGATTTATGACCCCCGGTCGAGCCGGCAGATCTGCGCGGGGCAGGTGGCCTATCGCAACGAGCGCCGCTTCTTCGATGTCTGGACCAACTTCGAAGCGCAGTCCTGGCGGACCGGACGCCGCAAGTTCCCGGGCCAGGATCTCAGAATCAGCCGCGTGCGAATCGACGCCACCATCGAGCCGGACCTGATGCTGAAGGCGGTCACGCGGCTCGAGATCACCCCCGCGCGCAACGAGCGGGTGCTCGTGCTGGAGATTTCCCGGCAGATGCACGTCACCGAAGTGAAGGTGGACGGGGCTCCCGGAGAAGCTTTCCATCCGGAGTCGCTGCGAGCCAACTTGATGCGGAGCGCGGACAACCAGTTGCTGCTGATCTCGGGTCCACGGGAGTTTGCCGCGGGAAAGCGGGTCGAGGTGGAAGTCCGCCACGAAGGGAAAGTGATTTCGCCGGCGGGCGAGAGAGTGTTCTTCGTGGGTGCGCGCGGCGTGTGGTATCCGAACCGCAGCTTGCAGTTCGCGGACTATGACGTTGTGTTCCGCTTTCCGAAAGAGCTGGATCTGGTGGCGACCGGAGACCTGGTGGACGAGCAGATGGAAGGCGAATGGAAGATCAGCCGCCGCAGAACTTCCTCTCCCGTGCGGCTGTTCGGGTTCAACCTCGGGGATTATGAGCGAACCAGCATCACGCGCAGCGGTCTGAAAGTTGAGGTGTGCGCGAACCGGAAACTGGAAGCGGCGCTGATGCCGAAACCGCGCGCCGTCGAGATGCCGCCGCCGGCGCCGACTTTCCCGCGCACACCGCGCCGGCTACAGGAGGTTCTGCTGCCGCCGCCACCGCCGCCCAACCCGGTGGCCCGGCTGCAACACCTGGCCGCGGAGATAGCCGCAACCTTCGATGAAATGACCGCGCGGTTCGGCAAACCGCCGCTGAAGACGCTGACCGTTTCACCCATTCCCGGCCGCTTCGGGCAAGGGTTTCCCGGCCTTCTTTATCTTTCGACCCTGGTGTATCTGGATCCCAGCGAACGGCCGCTGCCGCGGGGCAACACGCCGCAGCAGGTCTTCTTCTCCGAGATCCTGTACGCCCATGAAATCGCTCACCAGTGGTGGGGGAACGGAGTCACCTCGAAGGATTACGAAGACGACTGGCTGATGGAAGGGCTGGCCAACTACTCGGCGTTGTGGGCGCTCGAGCGCAGGAAAGGCGCCCGGACGCTGGACACGATTCTCGAAGATTACAAGAGCGGGCTGCTCCAGAAACAGGAAGACGGCCGCACCGTGGAATCCGCGGGTCCCATTACGATGGGCCACCGGCTGCACTCCTCTCAGTCGCCGACGTCGTGGTCCGCCGTCACCTACGAGAAGGGCGCCTGGATTCTGCACATGCTCCGCCGCCGCATGGGGGACGAACGCTTCCAGAAGATGCTGGCTCAGCTTTATCAGCGCTACCTGTTCAAGCCGGTCTCGACCGCGCAGTTCCGGCAATTGGCGCAGGAGTTCCTTCCGCCGGGCTCCGTCGATCCGAAGCTCGAGAATTTCTTCGAACAATGGGTGTATGGGACTGGCATCCCCACGTTGAAACTGAACTGGACGGTGACCGGCAAAGCGCCGAAGATGAAGCTGACCGGTACGGTGACGCAAACGGACGCGCACGAGGATTTCGGCATCTGGGTTCCAGTGGAGATTCAGGCCGGCCGTCTGAAGCCGGTGGTGAAGTGGCTGCAAACCGGGAGCGAGCCGGCGACGTTTGAGATGCCGCTGGCAGCGCAGCCGGTGCGGGTGACTTTGGATCCGGGCAACGCGACGCTGGCGCGCAAGTAAGTCCCTGTCACGAAATGAGTGTGCCAACCGCTCCCTCACGGTCGCGGCTCGGAAGCGCTTGCTGAGCCGCGCGCGTCAGCAAGCGGGAAACAGTAATTCTGTTGTCCCTACAAATCCCGGTAGCAGACCAGCCGCACCCCGGCGGCGCCGAGCGCCTCGCGCGTCCGGGTGGCGGTCAGCGCCTCCAGTTCGCGCACGCGGGTTTCTTTCAGACGCGTCTTCGAGGCCAGCAGCTCCGTGGTGCAATAGCCGGGATGCGTCATGAACTCCGTGCTGCCTTCCCTCAACCGCGCGATCAGATCCACCAGCTCGGCGGTTCGCAAATGCCCGGTGAGACCAAAGCCCGCGAAATAGTCCGTTGTCCGGCAGCCGTGTGATTCGAGCACGCTGTGAAACCGGCGTCGCAGGACGTTCAGCGAGCGGCTGAGCGCTCGCCGCGCCAGCGGCGCTTCGGCCGCGCCCAATGGATAGTCGAACGGCCTCCTGACCCAGGGGATGTTGTGTTTCCGGGACAAACGCGCCACCGCTCTCAGCACTGCCGGGAGCAGGTGCGTGTGCTTGTGTGTGTCCAGGTGCGTGGGCCGGATGCCGGCATCGAGGATCCGGAGGATCTGCGCGTCCAGTTCCCGCTCGAGATCCCACTTTCTTCCTGCCAGATCCAGCGCCAATTCGCTGACGCTTCCCGGATAAGGCTTGTGTGGAGGCAGCAGCGACCTTCCGTTCACCAGCACGAGATGGCAGCCGACATCCAAAGCCGGATGCCGCCGCGCCAGGTCGACCGCGTGTTCGAATGCCGGGCCGTTGGCCATCAGCGTTGTGGCCGTAAGAATGCCCCTGGTGTGCGCCTCGAGGATGCCGTCGTTGACGCCGCGCGCGAATCCGAAATCATCCGCATTGACGATGAGAAGCTTTTCTCTCCCCGGTCCTGGGGCGAATGCGCTCAAAACAGGCCCAGCTTGATGCGCAGGAATTTCTTCGGATTGGCCCGAAAGTCCTTGAGCAGGCCGTTCAGCTCGCGCGTTGTGCTGTTGATCGATTCGTACAACTGCGGGTTGACCAGAAGCTGGCCCAGCGTTCCCTGGCCGCTGTTGATCTTGTCCACGGTGGCGTCGATCTTTTTCAGCAGGGATGTGATCTGCGTGTGGACATCGTCGCTCTTCAGCAGCCTGCCCGCGGTCCCTTTGCCGGCCTGAATGTCTTCGAGCACGAGGCGCATCAGGACCAGGTTGCGCTGGATTTCGTCGTACATGGAAGGATCTTTGAGCAGCTTCCCGGCGGTCCCCTTACCCTCCTCGATGCCCTGCAGAAGGCGGTCCATGCGCTGAATCGGAGCGCGGATGTCGTTATACAGAGCGTCTTCATACAACAGCCGGCTGAGAGTGCCCCGCCCTGAGTTGACGGAAGTGGTGGTTCTCTGCACTTCCGAGAGGATGGAATCGACACGCTGGAAGAGCGTCTCGTCGACGATGAGCTTGCCGATGTTCCCTTTGCCGGACTCGACCATGCTGACGATATTGTCGATGCGCTTCAGGGTCTGCTGGGCCGAGGTGAGCAGCGGGAAGAAGCTGTCCATGATCTCGAAAATTTCTTTCGCCGCCTGGCTGGGGATCTCGGCGCCGGGCTTGATCGTCACCTGGGCCCTGCCTTTTTTAATGTTGACGAACTTCGATCCAAGCAGAGTTTCCGCGCTCACCGTGGCCGTCGAATCAACCGGGATTTCCTTCAGCATCTTCTCGTCAATGGCGAGCTCGATGCGCACGATGCGCGCCGGGTCGGTGGACCCGCTGAGAGAGACCCTTTTCACGTTGCCTGCATTGATCCCGTTCACCCGAACGGGAGCGCCGACGGCCACCGCGGCCGCGTCCCCGAAATACGTGTACACGATCGCTTCGCGCAGGAACAGGCCGGTGGTGCCGGTGAGCAGGTAGATGAGAACGCCAATCAGCGTGAGAGCGATGATGGCGGTGATCCCAACTCGCAACTGCGCCCAACTGACTTTGCTGGCCGTCGGCATTGCAACCTTTTCAGTGTCTCAAAACAAACTTCGAAATGTAGGGGTCGGTGGATTTTTCCAGCTCTTCCTCGGCGCCCTCAAACACCAGACGCCCTTCCTTCATGACCAGGAACCGGATGCCGGCGATACTGGCGCCGTTTCCGGAAGCCCGCTCGAGGGATTGGCTCCGCGGATCGTAACGGTATTTCGTCATGATCTGGCCGTCCTGAAACCGCTGGGTCACCATCACCGTGGTGGCCTTGCGGACGTCACGCTCCTTCACGATGAGAGCCATGATGTTGTTGGCGGTAATCGGATCGAGGCCGGCCGTGGGGGAATCGTAGAGAACGACATCCGGCTCGGTGACGTTGGCGCGGGCGATGCCGACGCGGCGGCGCATGCCGCCGGACAGCTCGCTGGGGAATTTCTCGAGCGTGTGCTCGAGTTCAACGAACCGGAGCGATTCCTCGACGCGGGCGTGGACTTCTTCCGCCGGGCAACGGATCGAACGCTGGTTTTCCAGGGGATAGGCGACGTTCTCTTCAATGGTGAGCGAATCGAAGAGCGCGCTCTCCTGAAACAGCATCCCGATGCGGGCGCGGAGATCGGACAGTTCCCGCACCTTCAGGCCGGTAATGTCCTGTCCAAAAAGGAACACGCGTCCGTGGTCCGGGCGGAGCAGGCCAATGGCCGTCTTGAGCAGAACCGACTTGCCGCTGGCGGCCGCGCCCAGCACAATGCGGCTCTCTCCGGCGGGGATGTCGAAGGAGACATCCTCGATGGCCGGATTGCCGTCGAAGGAGACGGTGACGCGCTCGAATCGAAGAACTGAGTCCGGCATAAAATATCCAGTTCAGAGGGCGATGAAGATCTTGGCGATAAAAGCCGTGAGCACAAAAATCCAAACCGATGCGACGACGACGGCCTGGGTGGTGGCGCGGCCGACGCCCTGCGTGCCGCCGCTGGTCCGCAACCCATAGAAACAGCCAACCAGCGAGATCACTATGGCAAAAATAAAAGGTTTCACGAGTCCCTCGGTCATGTCCACATAGTCGAGCGCCCGGTAGGCGCCGTTCCAGTACTCGGACGTGGTGAGACTCAGAAGGAAGTAGGCAATCAAGTAGCCGCCGCAGATGCCGACGAAGTCGGCAATGGCCGTGAGACACGGCAGCATGAGGCAGGTGGCGATGAGCCGGGGCTTGACCAGCTTCTGGATGGGATCGGTTCCCAGCGCGCGCATGGCGTCGATCTGCTCGGTCACCTTCATGGACCCCAATTCGCTGGCGATGCCGCTGGCGTTGCGTCCGGCTACAACGATGGCGGTAAGCACGGGCCCCATTTCCCGAACGAGCACGATGGCGACGATGGGGCCGGTCTGGCTGACGGCGCCGTAGGTGCGGAGCGCTTTGGACATCTGGAGCGCCATCACGATCCCGCTGAAGAAACCTGTCAGCAGCACGATCGGGAGGCTGCCGACGCCGATGGTGTCCATCTGCAGGAAAATGTCGTTCAGGTAATGCGGCCGGCGCGGAACGCTTCTGAAGGTCCGCCCGGCCAGCAAAAAGAATTCTTGGATGGAAAGGACGGGGGATTTGAATATGTCGAGCAATCCGCTATCCCTTTGAAATGCTATCGCTTTGAATATTGATGCTACCATACCCGTTTCTTGGGACTCGGATGAGCAAGGGGCTGACCGATATTGCCGGGATCAAGCTGGGTCACGCCTCCGACTACGAAGGGCTGACGGGCTGCACGGTGGTGCTGTGCGAGGCGGGCGCGGTGGCCGGCGCGGATATCCGCGGCTCGGCCTCGGGCACAGAGGAATTCGAAGCGCTGAACCCGATGCATGTAGCGGGCCAGGTCCATGCAGTGGTGCTGGCCGGCGGAAGCGCTTTTGGACTCGAGGCGGCCAGCGGCGTGCGACGCTTCCTCGAGCAGAAGGGCGTCGGATTCGCGATGGGCGCGGCGCGCGTGCCGATTGTGCCGTGCGCGATTCTGTTCGATCTGGCAATCGGCAAGGGATCGGCGCGGCCCACGCGGGAAATGGGCGAAGCGGCAGCAGCAGCCGCCTCGGACTCGCCCGTCAGGGAAGGGGCTGTCGGCGCGGGCACGGGAGCCACGGTGGGGAAGCTGTTCGGCATGAAACGGGCGATGAAGTCGGGCATCGGTTCGGCCACCGTCTGGCTGGATGGCGAACTCGCCGGCGTGCGCGTCGCTGCCCTCGCCGCAGTGAACGCACTGGGGGATGTGCGCGATCCGGAGACCGGCCGGTTGCTGGCGGGGGCGCGCGTTTCCGAGGACAGCATGGACCTGGCCGGCACGGCGGCTGCGCTGAAGCGGGGCGCACGACCGGGCGCTGCTGCGGCGCGCAACACTACGCTGGTGGTGGTAGCGACCAACGCACGGCTGGACAAGACTGGCGCGACGAAGCTGGCGCAGTTGGCGAGCCTCGGCGTGGCGCGCACAATCGAGCCGGTGTGGACGATGCTGGACGGCGATGCGGTGATTGCGTTGTCGCTCGGCGACGCTTCCGCGCCAGTGGACGCATTAGGGGTTGCCGCCGCCGAAGCGGTGGCCGAGGCTGTCCTGCGGGCGGTGAAGTTGGCGCCGTCGATCGGCGGCCTGCCGGGGCTGGCGGGCTGAGGCGGCTACCGCCGCGATACAAACAACATCGCCGTCGCCACAAAGGCCAGCGCCATCAGGAACTTCGCGCAAAACGGACCGCGCCCGCGGCAGGAACACTCCGGTGTTCCTCAAGGCTATGGCGCCGCGGGGCGCGGCCTTTGCGCTTTTGTGGCATCACTTCCAGCAACTTGCGCCCCAGCAGCGCGCCGCTGATGGTCGCCGGAAGCAATCCGGCATCGAACCACAGCGAGCTCTGGCTGATCATGCCGTGCTTCACGTACACAGGCACTTTGGTCAGGTTCACCAGAAAGAAGAACCAGGCGCCGGTGGCGACGAACTCCTCGCGCGTCAGCCTCCGGCTGAGCAAGTACACATTCATGATCGGGCCGGCGGCATTGGCCACCATGGTCGCAAAGCCGGCGAACGCGCCGTAGAAGCCGGAGTAAGCAGACCCATCCGCCGGCAGCGGATTCACAGTGCGCTTGCGCACCAGGTAGAGAACCAGCATCGAGATGATGATGATCCCGACGATGGGCCGCAGCACGCGGTCGTCATAGCGCAGCACCCACGCCCCGATCGCCATGCCCACCGCCACCCAGGGCATCAGGGAGAACAAACGCCGCGCGGCGGCGTGCCGCCGGTAGTAGAACACCGCAAAAACATCCGCGCTCATCAGCACCGGCAGCAGCCACCCGGCCGAGAGCCGGGCGTCGCCGACGGTGAGCACAAACAGCGGAATGACAAGGATGCCCAGGCCGGGCATGCCGGTCTTGGCGACGCCCACGTTGAATGCGCAGAACGCGCCGAGCAGCCACTTCCAAAGAGGCAGGTCCGGCAAGCGGCGAGCTCAGACAACCTGAAGCAGCAATTCCATGACAAACGATTATACGCCAATCAGATGTAGCCCACGCTGCCATCCGCCCGGTAATCAAAGCCGCGATGCCACGCCCTGGCCGGATACTGCCGGAAAGCGTCTTCGTTCAGCTCGATGCCCAGCCCGGGCTTGGTCGGCAGCGGGATGTAGCCGTTTTTCACCATCAGCGGTTCTTTGAGCAGGTCCTTGCGCGGGGATTCGTCGTCGGGATGGTATTCGAGGATGAAGAAGTTGGGGGTCGAGGCGGCAAAATGCACATTGACGGCAGTGGCGACAGGCCCCATCGGATTGTGAGGCGCCACCATGACATAATGCGCTTCGGCCATCGAGGCGATCTTCTTCATCTCGAGAATCCCGCCGCACAGGCAGATATCCGGCTGGATGATATCGAGCGCTTGCAGGGCGAGAATCTTGCGGAACTCGTGCCGCATGTAGTTGCACTCGCCGCTGGCCAGGGGGATGTTGACGTGCTCGGCGAGTTTGGCCATGGCGTTCTCGTTTTCCGGGCGGACCGGCTCTTCGAGCCACATCGGGTTGTACGGCTCGATGGCTCGCGCCAGCCGGATCGCACGCGACACCTCGAAGAACCGCGCATGGATGTCGCAGCCGATATCGACGTCCGGGCCCAGCATCTCGCGCACGGCGCGAACGCGCTCGCCGGCGCCGCGAGTAACAGCATTGTACGGCCGGACGTTATCCTGTGAAGGCTGCGGGCGCATCTTGATTGCGGTATAGCCGTATTTTTCGACCAGCCGCTTGGCGCTTTCGGCCACCTGCTTCGGCTCATTGCCTCCGGCGCTTTGATAGACGCGGATCTTCTCGCGGCATTTGCCGCCAAGCAGCATGTAGACCGGCAGGCCAGCCGCTTTGCCGGCGATGTCCCACAGCGCGTGCTCGATGCCGCTGATGGCCGCGTTCACCACCAGCCCGCCGGGGAAGCGGGTGAAGTTGTACATGGTGGTGAACAGGTGCTCGATGTTGCGAGGATCCTGACCCACCAGCCAGCTCTTGAAATCCTTGATCACCGCGGCCGTCGCTTCGTCCGGACCGCAGGAATAGGCTTCCCCGACGCCGTGAATTCCCTGGTCCGTCTCCACTTTCACGAAGCAGTAGTTCCGGCCACCGGCCCCGACCAGGAAGGTCTTGAGGTCGGTGATCTTCATCGCCGGCTTCGTGCCCACTTGCGCGGAAGCCTGCATCATGGGAACTCCTGCGGTGCTTGCCTGTTTGAAAAAGTCGCGACGCTTCATGGTTCATAAGAATATCACTCACTGTCGTAGCCAGGTTGGCCCGGACTGGCGCCGGCGCTACTTCAGGGTCTTGAGTCCTTCGAGCACGGGGACAGCCGTGGCCGGCTCAAACAGCCCGAACGTGAAGATATCCGTCTGCGACGCGATGGTCACGTACTGTTTTCCGCCGGCGGCGTACGTGACCGGGGAGGCAAACAGCGGCTGGCCCATGTTGAAGTGCCACAAATGACGGCCGTTGGCGGAGTCGAGCGCCACCAGGTGTCCGTCGTCATCGCCGAAGAAGACGACCCCGCCCGCCGTGGACACGGTTCCCGCCCACATCGTGCCGGGCCCCGTCATGGGATAGTCCCAGGCGCGATTGCCGGTCTTGGGATCGAGAGCGCGCAAATAGAACTTGCCGGGCTCGGTGGGAATCTGCTCGCCCGCTCCGCCGGCGAAGTTGTGCATCGGCTCGGGCTCCTTCGAGGAGCTGACGTAAACGTCACACTGCTCGAGCGTGACCACATAGAACAAACCGGTCTCCGAGTCGTAGGAAGGCGACATCCAGTTGGAGGCGCCGCGCACGCACGGGCATGCTTTGGTTCCAGCGGGCGAAGGATCCTTGCCTGGCACCTCGATGGGCCGGCCCTTGTCATCGACGCCTTTGGCCCAATCGAGCTTATCGACAAACGGAGTGGCGCGCAGGAACTCTCCAGTCACGCGGTCCAGCACGTAGAAAAAGCCATTGCGATTCGCATGGAGCAGCACTTTGCGAGCCTGGCCCTTCCAGGGGATGTCGATCAGCACGGGCCAGCCCTGCGCGTCCCAGTCATGGGTGTCGTGAGGCGTGAACTGGAAATGCCACTTCCGTTTTCCCGTGTCGGGATCGATGGCGATCACGGAGCACGAGTAAAGGTTGTCGCCTCTGCGGTCGCCGCCAAAGAAGTCAGGCCACGGATTGCCGGTTGTCCAGTAAACGAGATTCAGCTCAGGGTCATAGGTGCCGCTGAGCCAGGTGGCGGCGCCGCCCCAGTCGATCAGCTTCTCGCTCCAGGTCTCGGCGCCGGCCTCGCCACGCGCTGGAATCGTGTAGAGCTTCCAGAGTTCCTCGCCGGTGGACGCTGAGTGCGCCGACAGAAAGCCGCGCATGCCGCTGTCGCCGCCGCCGACTCCCACCAGGACGCGATCCTTCACCACCAGCGGAGCAAGAGTGGCGAAGTAGCCTTTGCTGGTATCGGCATACTTCTTATGCCACAGGACGGCTCCTGTTTTGCGGTCGAGCGCCACCAGATGGCAGTCACCCGTCGCGAAGAAAACGTGATCGCCGAGAATCGCCGCGCCGCGATTGACGCGCTGGATCTCGGACTGCTCGTCTTTGTACCACCAGATGCGTCGGCCGGTCCCTGCGTCGAGCGCCTGCACTTCATTCGAGTTGGTGACGTACATCACGCCGTCATAGACGATGGGCGAAACTTCGAGCCGCCGCCCGGTCTCCATGTGGTAGGTCCACTTGGGGACGAGGCTGGCGACGTTGCCGCGATGAATCTGTTTGAGCGGGCTGTGGCGGGTGCCTTTGTAATCGCCGGCATAAGTGAGCCAGTTGGCGTTGGGGCTTTGCCGGATGTCGTCAAAGGTGACACCCCGATCGGTCACCTGCGCAGCCGCCGGCAGTCCGATGAGGGCGCAAAGGATGAATCCTCTCATTTACCGCGGTGCTCCCCGGCGGCGTTCCGGCCGGCGGCGCGCCTCGACGGGCCGCAGCGTCCGCTTGCTCAGGTAGGCGACCAGATCGGTCATTTCCTCTTTGCTGAGCCGCTCGCCGTAATCGGCGGGCATGAGTGAAGCCACATCCACCTTCGCATCGGCGAGGTCCGATGCGTTCAGCAGATATAGCTTCCCATCTTTGTCCATGAGCTGAAAGCTGTAATTGGTGTAATTGCGCGCCACGCCTTCGAGCGTGCGGCCGTCCTTGAGCTTCACGGTGACGGGCTGATAACCGGCGGAGATGCGTTCGCCGGGCTTCAGCACCGACTCGCGCAGATACTCGTAGGAGCGTGCGGCGCCGATGTTGCTCAAGTCCGGTCCCAACGTTCCGCCGCGGCCGGAGATCATGTGGCAGCCTGCGCAGCCGGATTTCGCGTAGACCAGCTCGCCTCTGGATGGCTCGCCCGGCACGATCGTTTCCGCCGCCGGCGCGCCGAGCGCGCGCACGAATGTCACCAGTTGCCAGATGTTCGCATCCGGCAGGTTCGCGCCTGGCATATCCGAGCCCGGCACGCCTTTGCGAATCGTGTTGAACATCTGAAAATCGCTCGACCGGCGAATGAGCTTGCCGTCGCGGAGATTCGGGCCGCGGCCGCCTTCGCCGGTGGCCCCATGACAAGCTCCGCACGAGGCGGTGAACAGCTTCCGGCCGGCCTCGACGGCAGCCGGGTCCCCGGTGAGCGGATTGTCCGGCTCATCCATGCGCGGGACCGGCTGTGCGCACAGCACAGCCGGCAGCAACAGAAGAAACAGTCGCATGGCCTCAGATCAGCTTGTACTGGCCCGGCACCGGAATCGGCGTCATTTCCATCTTCACGTCGTAGCCGTATTCTTTCGGCATCAGATCGAGCTGCGACGCCATGATGCGGTCCCAGGTGATCTCCTCGCCGGTGTAGGCGGCTTCGCGCGCCATGACGCAGGCCATCGTGCTTTCGGCCACCGCCATCGCGTGGTTGATATACGGCCCGTCGCCGCGGATCGAGTTCAACAGCGCCGTATGCTCGTGCTCGTAAGGGTTGCCGCTGGATGTCCGTGCGCCACGCAGGGTGCGGCTGTCGAATTCGCCCTTGTTTCCAACGATGCGTTCACTGACGTTGCCGTAGAGCCGCCCGGGATACTGGCGGCAGTAGCTGGACATGTGGACGCCGCTGGCGAACTCGAAATCGGCTGCCAGGTGATCGTAGATATTGCCATACAGCTCTTCGTTCGGACGCCAGGCGCGGCCGCCGCTGGCCCATACCTTCACCGGATGCGTGCCCATGGCCCAGCAGCAGACGTCGATGTTGTGCAGATGCTGCTCGACCACCTGGTCCCCGCAGATCCAGACGTAGGAATACCAGTTTCGGTGCTCCCAGGCCATGTCGCCCCACTTGGAGTCGCGGGCCTTTTGCTGGAGGACAGGTGTGCCGACCCAGTAAGCATAGAGGCCGGTGATGTCGCCGATGCCGCCGCCCTTGATCCTGTCCATCTGATCCATGTATTCCTTCTGGAAGCGCCGCTGCGCCCCGGAGACAACAGTGAGCTTCATCTCTTCCGATTTCCTGGCTGCGGCCATGAAGCGTCGCACTCCGACCGGGTCGGTGCCGAACGGCTTCTCGCAAAAGACGTGCTTCTTTGCGTTGATGGCCGCTTCGAAGTGCGCGGGGCGGTATCCGGGCGGGGTGCAGAGCATCACGATGTCCACGTCGGAAGCGACCAGCTTCTTATAGGCGTCAAAGCCAACGAAGCGATGCTCGGCATCGACCTTAATGCGGTCGGCGAACTGCGCGTGCTGCGTTCGCATCCAATTCAAATTGCCTTCGAGCTTGTCCTCGAAGATGTCGGCCATGGCGACAAGCTCGGTGTTGACTGCGCCTTTGAAATTATCGATCACGGCCTGGCGACCGCGGCCGCCGCAGCCGACCAGACCGACCTTGAGCTTCGCTTTACCCTGCCCTCGCACAAGCTCGGGGCGGATGATCTGAAAAGCGGTTGCAGTGGTGGCGACGCCGGCCGAGGTTGTGAAAAAGGACCGGCGGGAAACGGAAGTGTGTTTGTGTTCCATGAGGGCTCCTGTTGGTGCCACTATTGTATCCTGGCGCGATAGGGCGTGTTCATTGCGCAGTCCGGCGCTCCAGCAGCAAGCGCCGGCCATCCGGCGGGACGTCATTGTAAGGCCTCTGTCCCCATGCCGCTGATTCCAAGCTGCTGCTTCCGTTCACGGACCTGATCGTAGGCCGGCGCTTGCTCCGGAACCACCCACGTTGCGGTGTCACGAAGAGCCCTTCGGGTGTTCCTGCTCTTCCTTCCGAACACGTAGCCGTGGGCGCCAGTGGAGACGCCACTTCCAACGAACCTGTATGGATGAGACGGATGCGACGGAGAGAAGCTCTTGGTTGGAGATCACTCCACCTGAACACCGCCGTCGCTGAGGGGGACCACGCTTGGCGCCGGAGTGTCGTCGTCCATAACTTGCACCAGCGCCATGAGCGCTTGCTGAACAATCTGTTCCTGAATCCGGACCGCCCCATAACCATCCCAATTGTGCGGCAACTGGAGTAAACCCAAGAAAGACTGAATCGTGGGCTTCAACCAAGCCGGGGGTGTCACCCGAACGTTTTCCGGGGCAGAGAATGCGATTGCGTCTGAGCCCAGTGATCCCCACTTAGGCAAGAACTGACTCGTCGTCAGTGCTGAAAGCGCTTGCGGGTAGGTCGCCATTATCGTTTCCTTTTCCGGACCTCATGCATGTTGGCCGTTGTTAACTGCGCGAAGGAACGAACGATCCACTCATGGCCCAAATCAAAGAATTCCGTGGAGTGGCCGACCTGGCCGCGAGCGGTCAAATCGAAGACGAACATGGGCTTGCCGTCAGCGCTTCTGGCGGCCGCCTGGATGTCGGCGTGGAGACACGTTGTCCAGATCCTCGTGGCTCACCCAACACTCGCCGGCCACTCGATGGTTGACGTAAGGAGCGAGGGTAGGCATCGGCGTCGCCGGTCGGTCTCTGATCTGATTCCAGAACAGACCAAAGTGGGCTGCCCGCATCTGGCCTAACGCTTCGAACTGGACCGAGAGAACTGTTTCGACGACGGGTGGACGAACCACGGTAAGACAAAGAGCGGTTGAGCGTGCGTGCTGCAGCGACGCTCATTTCGCACCGCCCGGCTGTGGCCCATTTGCTAGAATCAAACCATGACCCTCGACGAGCTCCAACGCGAGTACGCCACGCTCCGCCAGCAGGCAGAAGCTGTGCGGAGCTATCTTTGACGCCCCTTCCAAACGCAGACAATTCAGCGCCATCGAGCAGAAAATCACCTCGCCGGACTTCTGGAATCAGCCGGATCAAAGCCAGCAGGTGATGCAGGAGCGCAAGCGCCTGGAGCAGGCGATGGCGAACGACACACGCATTGCGGCGATGGCCTCGGACCTGGAAACACTCTTCGAGCTGGCGCGGGAAGGCGAAGACGTCTCCGGCGATATCGAGCGTGAGATCAAGGCGCTGTCAGCGCACGTGAACGCCATCGAGACGAACATGCTTCTCAACGGCGAGCATGACTCGCGCAGCGCCATCCTTACAATTCATCCCGGCGCCGGCGGCACCGAGAGCCAGGACTGGGCCGAAATGCTGCTCCGCATGTATCTTCGCTGGGCCGAGCGGCACGGATTTGAAGCCGTGGTCACCGACCGGCTGGAGGGCGAAGGGGCGGGCATCAAGTCGGCCACGTTCGAGATCAACGGCGAGAACGCCTACGGCCAGTTGCAGTCCGAGATTGGCGTGCACCGGCTGGTGCGCATCTCGCCGTTCGACGCCAACGCGCGCCGTCACACCTCGTTCGCGTCGGTCTTCGTGATCCCGCAGGTCGATGACGAGATCAAGATCGAGGTCCGTCCGGAGGACTTGCGCGTGGACACCTTCCGCGCCAGCGGCGCCGGCGGCCAGCACGTCAACCGCACTGATTCCGCCATCCGCATGACGCACCTGCCGACGGGCATCGTCGTGCAGTGCCAGAACGAGCGCTCACAACATAAGAACCGCGCCGGAGCCTTGAAACAGCTCCGCGCCCGCCTTTACGAATTCGAGTTGCACAAGCGCCGCGAAGAGGAGAAGAAGCTCGAGGACGCCAAGCTCGACATCAACTTCGGCAGCCAGACCCGCAGCTATGTGCTCGCCCCGTACCGCATGATCAAGGATCACCGCACCAGGCTCGCCATCGGCGATGTCGACCGTGTGCTGGACGGCGACCTGGATGAGCTGATGCACGCGTACCTGGTGTGGAAGAAGACGGGCAAGGCCGCCGGCGACGGCGATGTGCCCGAATAACTCCCTATGACGACTGGCGACGAGCTGGAGCGCGCCGCTCAACTGATTCGCGCGGGCGGCCTGGTGGCAGTGCCCACCGAGACCGTGTACGGCCTGGCTGCCAACGCGCTCGATCCAGCGGCGGTTGCTCGCATCTATCTGGTGAAGGGCCGTCCTTCCACCAGCCCGTTGATCGTGCACGTGGCGTCGATGGAGATGGCGCGGCCTCTGGCGCGTGTCTGGCCTCCCGAGGCGGACCGGCTGGCGGCGCGCTACTGGCCGGGCCCGCTGACGCTGGTCTTGCCTAAGCAGCCTCATGTGCCGGACATCGTCACCGCGGGTCTGGATACGGTGGCGATCCGCATGCCTGCGCATCCGCTGGCGCTTGATCTGATCCGCCGCGCCGGCGTGCCGGTGGCCGCTCCCAGCGCCAATCGCTTCACCGAGCTTTCGCCGACGACGGCGCAGCACGTGCGCGATACGCTAGGCGCCGCTGTGGATCTGATTCTGGATGGCGGCCCCTGTGAAGTCGGCATTGAGTCCACCGTGCTGTCGCTCGCGGGCGGCGAGCCGGTTCTTCTGCGGCCGGGCGCGATCTCGCGTGAGGAGATCGAGTCGGCGCTGGCGAAACCGGTGCGGGAGACGGCCAGAGTCGAGGGCGCGCATCCGTCGCCTGGCATGCACCAGCGGCACTACAGCCCGCGCACGCCGCTGCGCGTGGTGAGCGACGGCAATCTGCCGCCGGGCCGTGGAGCGTACATCTACTGGCGAAGGCCTGCCGGGGCAGCCATGGCGATCGCCCTGCCGCCCGAGGCGCCCTGCTACGCGCGGCAGTTTTATGAAGCGCTCCACCGCGCCGATCAGGCCGGCCTGGAATGGATTGCCGTCGAGACGCCGCCGGATACGCCCGAGTGGGCGGCGATCCGTGACCGCCTCGAACGCGCCGCCGGCAAGGCCGGATCAGCCGCCCCACTCCGGCGGACCGGCCGCTGAAATCTCGAGCCAGCCTTCCTCGGGCAGCGAATCCATCGGCAACCCTTCGTTCCACACCGAGATCTGCAATTGCGCCGGTTGACTGGCGGAGAGACCAAGCCGCGAGAATGGGATGGCGATCTCGAGGACGCGCTGAAATGCGGCTTCGACGCCCGGCTGGCCGCCTTCGAGCAGCTCGGCTGCCGATTCGCGAAGGCGAATGCGAATCGAGGACCCGCTGAGGAGCACGCGGATCTCCATGCCGGCCAGCGACGCGGCTTCGCTTTCCAGAAAATCCACCCGCAGGAACAGCCGCTCGTGATTCGAGCCGTAGTGCAGCTCCTTGACCAGGAAGCGGTGGCCATGCATGGACCCGCCCCGGCGGTCGACCCGGTAGCTGCCCCCGCCCATCCATTCAAAGTAAGAGCTGACTTCGCCGTCCACCACCGGGTGAATGGCGCGGGACGGCGGCAGATGAACGGCTTTCAGCCGCCTCTTCAGAATCGGTCTGGACAACTCGGCTGGCGGCGTCAATCGCAAAGCGCGATACACGTTGGCCAGATGATCGCGGTAGAGCTGGTCGAACTCGATGCTGTTTTCACTATGGTGATGCGGGCCGTACCACCAGTTCCAATCGCTGCCCTCGGCGATCAGCAGCTCCTCCAATGCGAGGTCGCGATCTTGCTGGGGAATCGAGCCGGCCGCCGTGTCCGCGTAAGCCTGGCGGGCGTGCAGCAGCATCTCCCAGGCTTTGTTGTCTTCTTCAAAGCCGATCCAGACGTCGAAATTCGCGTTGATCCAGGAGCCCGGATGGATGTGATCCAGGGGGTCATCGGCGACGCGATCGAGGGCTTCGGACACGGTGACAGCTTCCATGCCCGGCTCCGCGTCGAGGCGCCGGTACAGTTCCCGAAGGAACGGGCGTCCGTTTTGCGGATAATGCTCCCAGGCGTTCTCTCCATCGAGAATAATCGGCACCAGCGCATCGCGGCCGGCGGCCAGAATCGGCGCGCAATTCTCGCGGATGCGGCGGATAAAATCCGCCGCCGCCTCGAGCGCCTCGATCTTCGAGTAGACGAAGCCCACCAGATCGCTCAGGTAGTGATCGCGAAAAATCATGTTCAGCTCGCGCCCGTTCTTCCGCCAGCGGTAGGGCCGGTAGGTGTCGCCCGGACCGGCCGCATGGCCCAGGGTGCGCGCCAGCACGCCGTTGTCAGTGGCGGCCCAGCGGTACCCGGCCTCGGCGGCCAGATCGAGCGCCTCGTCGGAAACAGAACCTTCCGACGGCCACAGCCCGGTGGGGCGCACGCCGGTCTTCTGCTCGACGTAGGCCAGCGAGCGCTCCAGTTGCAGCCTCGCGTCCTGGGGGTAGCGGAAACGCGAAGGAAGGGGCACGTTGGGATTCGACTGGTGCGCGATATTGCTGTCGCAAACGAGCGGCAGAATCGGGTGATAGAACGGCGTCGCCGAAATCTCGATCTGCCCGCTTTGCGCGAATTCGCGGTAGACCGGCAGGACGCGACCGAGGATCTCGAGCTGCTTCAGGCCCATCACCTGCTGGTCTTCGAGCGAGTACTCGAGTCCTTTTTCCGCCAGCGCGCGCGCCTGCCCGTCGCCGCTGAGGAACTCCTCGTCGAACCACGCCAGTTGCGACAGCACTTGCAGATCCCGGATGGCGGCGGCGTTGAAGAAGTGGAGAGCGCGCCGGTAATTGCGGTCGGCCGCCCGCCAGGCATCGTACAGCTCGCGGTAGCGCGGGTAGCGTCCAATCAAGTGAGCCGGATTGGCCTGGAAAAAATAGAGCAGGACGAACCGGACTTCTTCTTCGGTCAGATCCTCGGCCGGCTTGAGAGCCAGCCTGAAAAAAGGATCCACTGCCTGGCCGGAGGCGTATTCTTCGATTTGCAGGAGCAGCGACGGGACCAGGTTGAAGGTCTGCCGGATTTGAGGAAACTCGCCCAGCAGCTTCACCATGCCGTAGTAATCCTTGAGCGCGTGCATGCGGGTCCACGGCAGCCGGTATTCGCCGCGCACCAGGTCTTTGTAGCAGGGCTGATGCATGTGCCAGACGAAGCAGAGATAAATCTTCGGCATTACCGCGAGAAATAACTCCTCACCGGCGCCGGGGGCTCCGTCTTGCGAATGGCGCGCCACAAGATGTCATTCAGCTCATCGTCATCGATGCGATCGGCTTCGGAGAAGTCGAGCCTGGCCGAGCGGGCGGCGGCCGGCGAAGCGGCCGGGTTGCGCTGGTCGAGCCGGATGCGGGGCGTCTCGGCGAGATAGGGCCGCGTCTCCGGCTTCTGCGCAAACGCGGCAAACATGGGCCGCGACCCGGCGTCAAAATGGGTCATCGGCTTCAGGCCGAGGATCAACTCGATGGTGCGCAGCATGGCGGCGGTGTTGTAGAGGGTGCTGTCAATGACGCCGCGGCGCGTGTACGGCGAAAGGACAAATGCCGGAGAGCGGTGTGCATCGACGTGATCCGCTCCATTCTGCGCGTCGTCCTCGAGAACGAAGAGCGCCGTCCTGGCCCAGAAGCGGCTCTTGGAAAGCCCTTCCACAATCATGCCAAGCGCATAATCATTGTCGGCCATCGCGGAAAGCGGCGCGATCTTGCCAGCCGCGGCGCCGGAGGTGTGATCATTGCCCAGACGCATGACGAGCAGGCGCGGCATTTTGCCTTCCTTTTCAAACTGCGCCAGGTCCGCGAGGAATGTGCTTGCGCGGTCGACGTCCGGATAGTCCAGGTCGAAGGCGCGGTACCTGCGGTTGGTCACCGGCGCAAGCTGTGGATCGCGCACTTCTTCGGCATGAATGCCGTCGGAAACAGGCATCTTCCGGTTGGTGACCATGTATCCGTAGTTGCGCACGGTGAGCCCGGCGGCGAGGGCGTTTGTCCACAGATAGCCGGCCGGCGGAGAAGCCGCCGGCTCCTGAGCTTCATAATCATAATGGCGCCGGCGGCCGGCGTAGCTGTTAGGCCACAGCCGCTGCACGTAGTCCGGCGCAATGGCGGCGGTCGACCAACTGTGCCCGTCGGCGCTGACATCGGCGTTTACATAGAAGTTGTCGAAGAGGACGAATTCGCGCGCCAGCTTATAGTGGTTCGGCGCTGAGTTCTCGTCGAACAGCACGAGGGATGGATCGCCGTTGCCTTTGCCGAGCCCGCCGAACACCTGGTCATAGGTGCGATTCTCCTTGACGATGTAGACGATGTGCTCGATGGGGCTCGGGTCGCCCGGCCGCGTGGGGACGGGGTTGCCCTTCGGCACACGCGCGTCTTCGAGCAATTCATCGCGGTACGGCGAATTGGCCATCACGGTCTTCGTGTATTGAGCAAGCTGCTCTTGCTGGAACGGATCGATCCAGGAAACAGTGCCGCGCTGAATGGAGCCGACGTACTCATCGGCTCGAATGCCTTCGTGGGTGCGCGACGGCTGCCGGTCCGGACGCGGGCCGCGCGGGTTGGCCCTGCTCCCGCCGCCGCGGCCATTCAACACCACCAGCCGCCCGTCCGGGAGAACCATGGCTGAAGTCGGATACCACCCCGCCGGCACAAAGCCCAGCACGCGGCTGCGGATTTCGCTGATATCGACAACAGCCACTGCGTTGGCGTCGGAACACACGACCAGGAGCCGTGTCTGATCGGGGCTGAGCGCCACCGCGCCCGGCGTCATCCCGGCGGGTTGCTGCGGCGTCAGGGCGACGTTGATCGACTCGATCACGCGCATTTCCTTGCTCCCGGTGACCCCCACCACGTAGACGCGATTCGTATTGCCGGCCGTCACGAACAGCCGGTAAAGATACGGCGTCGGGTCGCCCTCCGGCTGATCCGGCTTGCGGCTGCTGATCGCGATGTCGGTGGTGTGCGGGCCGAGACGGACGTGCCCCAGCGGGCTGCCGTCGGATGCGTCGTACTGATACAGCGTGCCGTCGGACCAGCTTGTCACGAAGAAGGATTTTCCGTCGGGATGAATCAGGATGCGGTAGGGGCGGCGGCCGGTGGGAAACTGCTCGATCACGCGGCCCGACTGCGGATTGATGACGACGACCTTGTCCCGGTACAGAACGGAGGCGTAGAGCAAGCGTCCGTCGGGCGACATCTGCACGTCACCGATGAAGTCCTGGTGCCGCCGCTCGGCCTCGGGCACAACCGTGAACGTACGCCCGGGTTCGAGCTTACCGCCGTCAAACTGGAATTCAAAAACAGCGGCCCGCGAGCCGCCGCCTGCGTACAGTTTTCTGCCATCGGCCGTCCAGGCAAGGCCGAGCCAGGCGTCGGCCACCCGCGTGCGAGACGCCTCGACGCCGCTGGCCGTCTCGAGAACGCTGATCGAAGGCGGATTGTAGCCGCCATTCAGCACCACCAGATGCCTGCCGTTCCTGGAGAGGGCGGCCGACATCGGGAATGTGTCCACCGGAGTCTGCCTGCCGGCGGGGAGGATTTTCCATCCGCTGTTCAGCAGGAAGCCGCCGCCGGGAAGCGGCCCCACTTTCAAGATCCCGGCCGGCTGTGAAACCAGAAGCGCAACCAGCACAACGCCAATCAAGACCAGAAGGATGTTTTTCATTCGAGGAATTTCTGCGCGATGGGGAAGCGGCGTCCCATGCCGAACGCCTTGGTGGTTACCTTGAGCCCAGGCGCCGCCTGCTGGCGCTTGTACTCGTTTCGATCGACCTTGTTGATGATATCGCGGACCTGCGGAAGCGGCAGATGCAGCGTATCGGCGATCTGCGGCGGCGGCAGGTAGTCTTCGACATAGGCTTTCAAAATACTGTCCAGGACTTCGTATTCCGGCAGCGAGTCCGTGTCCTTCTGATCCGGGCGCAGCTCCGCCGAAGGCGGTTTGCGGAAAACGTTGTCCGGGATGGCGTTGGGGTGCCGCCGGTTGGCGACCCGCGCAAGCTGGTAGACGAGCGTCTTGGGAACGTCGCTGATCACCGCCAGACCGCCGCACATGTCGCCGTACAAAGTGCAGTAGCCGACGGCGAGCTCGCTTTTGTTGCCCGTGGTCAAGACCAGCGCACCCAGCTTGTTGGACAGCGCCATCAGCGTCATACCGCGGAGCCGCGATTGCAGATTCTCTTCGGTCACATCGGCGGGCATGCCTTCAAACAGCGGCTGAAGAGTCTTCAGGGACGCCTCGAACGTTTCCGTGATCGAAGAAACCTCGAAGCGGATGCCGAGATTCGCAGCCAGCGCCCAGGCATCGGTGAGGCTGTGGTCCGAAGAGTAAGGGCCGGGCATGGCGACCCCGTAGACGTTCTCTTCGCCCACCGCGTCGACGGCGATGGCCGCCGTCAGCGAGGAGTCGATTCCGCCGCTCAGCCCGATGATCACCTTCCGGAAGGCGCATTTGAGGATGTAATCGCGAGTGCCGAGCGCCAGCGCCTCATAGACCGCTTCGCATTCGTCCCCGAGATTCGCGCGCAGGCAGGCCGGCGACGGCGGCGCCTCGAGATCCACCACCAGCACGTCCTCGGAGAACGAAGGCGCCGTCGCCAGCGGCTGGCCGTTGCGACCCAGCGCGAAACTGGTTCCATCGAACACGAGCTGGTCATTCCCGCCCACCTGGTTGACGTAGACGACGGGCATGTTGTGCCGGCGGGCAGTGGCGGCGAAGATTTCCTGGCGCATGGCGCGCTTGCCCATGTGATACGGCGAGGCGTTGATGCTGATCAGCATCCCGGCGCCTTCACTCACCAGCTCGTCGACCGGATCGCGCTGGTAAAGCTGCCGCTCCCAAAACTGCTTGTCGTTCCAGGCGTCCTCGCAAATGGTGAGCGCGATCTTGCGGTCGCCCCAGCACCACAACTGCTGCCGTTCGGCCGAGCGGAAGTAGCGCGCTTCGTCGAACACGTCGTAGGTGGGCAGCAGCATCTTCTGCTGCCGGAACACGATGCGCCCGCGACTGATCACGCAGGCGGCGTTCACGGCGCGCTTGCCGCTGGCCGCGTCCGAAAGGCCCACGTACCCGCAGATGATGGCGATGGGCAGGGTTGCGGTCTCGGAGACAAACTGGTCGAGCGCTGCCTGCGTGCGGTCGAGGAAGGTGGGCTTTTCCACCAGATCGCGCGGCGGGTAGCCGTTGATGGAAAGCTCCGGGAAGACAACCAGCTCGGCGCGGTTGGACGCGGCTTCGCGGGCGGCCCGCAGCATGCGGTCCAGGTTGCCCGCCAGATCGCCGACCGTGGTGTTGATTTGGGCGAGCGCGATGCGCATGAATCCTCGGCAACGGCGGCACAACGCGACGCGTCCCGTGCCGCTCTTTATTGTAGCGGCGGCGCTGGCAGGCCCGTCAGCGGCCGGTGATTCGCGGCAGCGCGTCGATGCCTGCTTTGGCGATCTGCGCGTCCTGGTTGGATTGAACGCCGCTCACGCCCACCGCTCCGATCAGCTTGCCGTCCACCAGGACGGGCAATCCGCCTTCCACGGGAACCGCGCCGGGAAGCCGCAGCACGACGTTGCGCCCGCCTGTGACCGCGTCTTCCAGCGCCTTGGTGGGCCGCTTGAATTTCACCGCGGTGGTGGCCTTGGCGATCGCCACGTCGATGCTGCCGATCTGCGTTTCATCCATCCGCTGGAGATAGATGAGATTGGCGCCGTCGTCGACAATCGCGATGACAACGTTCCAGTTGTTCTTCTTCGCTTCGGCCTCGGACGTAGCCGCCATTTGTTTGGCTACTTCGAGCGTGAGAGCTTTCTTGGTTGCCAGATCGGCGCTGATCGCGGTGGAGGCTGCGAGCGCGGCAAGGGAAAGGAGTCGGGTGAGCGGCATAGCAGTTCCCTACGGTACTGCCGGAGTCCGGG
>JACQDF010000253.1 GCA_016201205.1 Acidobacteriota bacterium | reverse complement strand
CGTCTTCAAGGTGCTGCTCAGAGAGTTGCTGAAGCAGCGTCCGGTTGAGACGAGTCATGGCCTTCTTAGTTTAGTTAGTTTACACAACTGGCAGTTTCTCGATGGGCCGTTTTCATCAGGCAGCGAGGAGAAGGCCGTTGTTTCGCAGGGCAGCGGAGCTCGTTTTCAAGTACGCGCCAGGCTGGCGCAATGGTTTCCGCCGACCGCGAGCCCGGCGTGATATACTCCACAGCCGGGGTTCCGGTATGTTCCAAAAGCTCATCCTTTGTTGCGTATCCGCGCCCGCCCTGTTCGCCTGGCAATCCGGCTCCCTCGATGCTGCGATGCAGGCAATGGGCGCGGCCAGTCTCAAGACGATTCAATACTCGGGCCGCGGCGCCATCTTCACGCTCGGCCAAAACAAGAACCCGGAAGCGCCATGGCCGCGTGTCGAAGTAGATAGCTTCACCTACACGCTGAATTATGAAACGCCGTCCTCGCGGTCGGAGGCGATGCAGAACAAACAGCGGATTCAGGCGTTCTTCAGCGACGGCCGGGCCTGGAATGTCGTGGGGAACAACACCGTGCCGTCGCCGCCGGCGGCAGCCACCCTCCGGATGATGCAGATCTGGCTTTCGCCCCACGGGTTTCTGAAAGCCGCCGCGGCCAACAAGGCCACCGTGCGCAGCCGGACGTCAGGCGGCAGAAAGATCCAGCAGGTGGCGTTCACGCTCCAGGGCAAGTACAGGATGCAAGGCACCATCGGCGCGGACAACCTGGTCGAGCGCGTCGAGACGCGGCTCGACAACCCCGTCCTCGGGGACATGCCGGTGGAAGTTGCCTATTCCGATTACAAGGATTTCGGCGGAGTCAAGTTCCCCACCCGCATTGTGCAGAAGGATGGCGGCTTCCCGACGGTCGATTTCACCGTCGCCGACGCCAGGGCGAACGTCGATTTACGCGTGGACGTGCCCACCACCGTGCGGGATGCCTCTCCGCCGGCCGTAAAGGTGGATGCGCAGAAGATTGCGGATGGAGTGTGGTATCTGACCGGCGGATCGCACCACAGCCTGGCGGTCGAGTTCAGGGATCATGTGGTTGCCATCGAGGCGCCTTTGAGTGAGGAGCGCTCGCTGGCAGTGCTGGCGGAGATCCGCAAGCTGATTCCCAACAAACCGGTGAAGTACGTCGTGAGCACGCATCACCACTTCGATCACTCGGGCGGAGTTCGCGCAGTGGCGGCCGAGGGACTGACCATCGTGACTCACAAGGCGAACGAGGCGTTCTATCGCAACGCGCTGGCGCCACCGCGCACCCTGAGCCCGAGTAAGAAGCCCGGCAAGGTCAAGCCGAAGATCCTCGCGTTCACAGAGAAACACGTGATGACGGACGGCGCGCGGACGCTGGAGCTGCACCTGATCCAGGGCAGCCCGCACCACGACGGGATTCTTATGGCGTATTTGCCGAAGGAAAAGATCCTGGTGGAGGCGGATGTGTATACTCCGGCGGCGCCGAACGCACCTCCGCCTGCTGCTCCGAATCCTGCCAGCGTGAACCTGTATGAGAACATCCAGAAGCGGAAGCTCGAAGTGGCCCAGATCGCGCCGATTCACGGACGGCTGGTGCCGCTGTCCGAGCTGGAGAGGGCGATCGGAAAAGCGAGGTGAGCGTGTTATAGCGCCGCTTCCACCGCCGGCACGGCCGGGTCCTCGAGTTCTTTCATCACCGCCAGCATCTTGCGCTTCAAGCTCGCGATCAGATCGCGGTTTCCATTGTCCAACGCAAGGTTTTTCATCTCCTGCGGATCGGCTTTCACATCGTACAGCTCTTCCTTGTCCTTTGGATGCAGGTTCAGGATCAGCTTGTAGCGCTCCGTGCGGATCGCCTTCACGGTGGGAAGCTGCGCCTCGCCGCCGTGCATTGAGTACAGGAAGGAGTCGCGCCACGCCGGCTTCTGCCCGGTCACCAGCGGCTTCCAGGAGCGGCCCTGCATCGGCCGCGGGGCTTTCACTCCGCAGAAGTCCAGGATGCTCGGGGCCAGGTCCACATTGGCAACAAACGAATCGATGCGCCGGCCTGCTTTGATGCCTTGCGGATAACGCACCATCATCGGGACGCGCAGCGATTCTTCGTAAGCTTCCATCTTGCCGTGCAGTCCATGCTCGCCGTGAAAGAATCCGTTGTCGCCGGCAAACACGATGATCGTATTTTCGGCGAGCTTCTCCGAATCGAGAAAGGAGAGCAGCCGCCCGATGCTGTCCTCGGCGCCCATCAGGCAGCGGTATTGATCCCGCTCGCGGGCGGCCCAGCGCTCGAGACTGGCCGGGGGGTCGCCGGCGGCTTGGAGCTTCTTTTTTCCTTTCTTGCCGGCCGCTCCGCCTTCTCGCATGGCGCGGTACTGGCTCTTGAGACGCACCCGTTCCGGCTTGCTTTCATCGTCGAGGAAAAAGGAAGCCGGCGGTTTGAACTCGACGGAAGCGAAGTCGTGTTCATGGCCCGGCGCCGGTGTAAACGGGCCATGGCATGCCTTGTATCCGATCCATGTGCAGAACGGGCTTCCGCGACGCTTGCTGTCGCGCATGAACTCGAGGGCCTGTTCGGTGACGATGGTGGTGTCGTAGCCGGTGAGATCTTTCCACGCACCGTTGATGTTCTTGCGCGGGTCCACATATTGCCCCTGCCCGATCTGCGCCGCCCAATAATCGTAACCGGGCTGCAACCGGTCGTCACTGTCCATGTGGAACTTGCCGATGTGCGCCGTACGGTACCCGTTGTCGTGCAGCAGCCGGGGCAGGGTCTGCAAGTCCTGGTTCCAGCGGATTTGATTGCCGATGATGCCGGTCTTGTGCGGATAGAGGCCGGTGAGAAAACACGCACGGCTGGGCGCGCACAGGGACATGGCCACGAATGCGTTGGTGAACAAAACGCCTTCCCGCCCCAGCCGGTCGATGTTCGGCGTCTTCATGAACGGGTTGCCGGTGAGACTGATCGTCTGGAAGCTCTGGTCGTCGGTAAGCAGAAACAGGACGTTCGGACGGGCCGCGCCGGCGGCCTTGGATGTGCGGATGAACGGGCCGATGGCGGCGGCAGTCAGAATCTGGCGTCTGGTAAGGCTCATGTGCGCCTCCTTTGGCATTTTATTTTAGCGCCGCCTTCAGACTGGCGGTACACTGGCTGGAATGCGGTTCACGATTCTGCTGGTGACCTTCTGCGGATTTCTGCACGGACAAACGGGCGCGGACGCCATTCAGGCTTCCCGCATGCGCGCGGACCTGTTCTTCCTGGCCTCGGAAGCGCTCGAAGGGCGCATGTCGCTCCAGCGCGGATCGGAAGCGGCCATCGAGTGGATCGCCTCTGAGTTCGCCAAGGCAGGCCTCAAGCCGGCCAACGGCGCCTCCTTTTTCCAGAAGACGCCGCTGATCGAATACCGCATGGACCGCAATCAGACACGGCTGGTGGTGAAGCGCGGCGACCTAACCAGCGAATACCAGTTTCCCGATGCCGGCATCTCTTTTCCGGACGATATCGCCATCTCCGGCGCGGCCGTGTTCGCCGGCTTTGGGATCACGGCTCCCGAGTACGGCTACGACGATTACGCAGGCGTGGACGCGCGCGGCAAGATCGTGCTGATCTTCGATCATGAGCCGCAGGAGAGAGACCCCAGGTCCGTCTTCAAGGGCAAAGGCAACACGCTGCACGCCGGCAGCTACGTCAAGGCGCTCAATGCCCAGAAACACGGCGCTCTCGCCGTGCTGATCGCCGCCGAGCCCAATCGCAAGCATCTGTCCAATCAGGAGCGGCTGGCCCGCGTTCCCGGCTCGCCGATGCGGCAGGCGCGCGTGCCCTCGCAGGCTTTAGCCGAGCGTGAAGTGCGCATCCCCTCGATCTCGATCACCGACAAAGTCGCCGCCGAGCTGATGGCCGGCTCGGGCAAGACGCTCGCCGAGCTCGAAACCGCCATCGATGCCGGCCTGAAGCCTGCTTCCATGGGCCTGGGCGATACCCGCGTCGAGATTCGCGCAGTGACCTCCGAGCGGCGGCGCGGCATCAGCAGCAACGTGGCCGGGCTGGTGGAAGGCAGCGATCCGCTGCTCAAGGACGAGACCATCGTCTTCAGCGCCCATTACGATCACGACGGCGTGCTCGCCGACGGGCTGCGCCCGGGCGCGGATGACAACGGCTCGGGGACAGTGGGCGTCGTCGAGCTGGCCCGCGCATTCGGCGCGCTCGGCGAAAAGCCCAGACGCTCGCTGTTGCTCATCGTGTTCGCGGCCGAGGAACGGGGCTTGCTTGGCTCGTATTACTACACGATGCATCCTCTGCGGCCGCTGGCGACAACACGCGCCATGATCAACTTCGACATGATCGGACGCAATGAAACGCCGAGCCGGCAGACCGACGGGTTGATCGATATCGACGCCGACACCTCCAATGAGATGAACCTGGTGGGCGCTTACTACAGCCCGGAATACCGCGAATTCGTGGAACGAAGCAACGCCAGGATCGGGTTGCGCCTCAACTACAAATGGGATGAAGAGGCGGCGCTGAACGTGTTCTTCCGCAGCGACCAGTATCCTTTCGTTCTGCGCGGCATCCCCGCCGTGTGGTGGTTCACAGGCTTTCATCCTGATTATCACCAGACCACGGACATGGCGGACAAGATCAATTACGCCAAGATGGAGAAGATCGTCCGGCTCGCGTTTCTGACCGGCCTGGAGTTCGCCAACACGGCGCGGCCGCCGAAATTTCAGCCGTGAGAGGAGGAAATCCGAGATGTGGAACCGAAGACAGGCCATGACCTTCGCCGCGCTGAACGCCGCCTCGGCGCAGCGTGTGTTGGGCGCCAATGAAACGATCGGCGTCGGCTGCATCGGCGCCGGCGGCCGGGCCCAGGTCCTGATGAAGCAGTTCGAGCGCATCCGCGGAACCCGGATTACCGCCGTCTGCGACGTCTGGGAACAGAATCTCGATCGAGCCCGCCAGATCGCCGGCCCGGCCGCTTTCGCCAGCAAAGACTATCGTGAAGTGCTGGCGCGCAAAGATGTCGACGCTGTTCTGATCGGCGCTCCCGATCATCAGCACGCACCGCTGACCATCGCCGCCTGCAACGCCGGCAAGGATGTCTACGTCGAGAAGCCGCTGACACACGAGATGAGCGAAGGGCCGGCGGTGATCGAGGCGCAGAACCGCAATCAGCGCATCGTTCAGGTGGGGACGCAGCAGCGCAGCATGCCGCACATGCAGAAAGGCAAGGAGATCGTCGAGAGCGGCAGGATCGGTAAAGTTGTGAAAGCGCACCTCACCTGGAACCGCAACGCGCCGCGAGCGCAACAGGCGATTGTCATTGACCCGAAGACCGTGGATTGGAAGGCGTGGCTCGGCAGCGCCCGCTTGCAGCCCTTCGAGCCCTATCGCTTCCGCCAGTGGCGCTGGTTCTGGGACTTCGGCGGCGGCCTTTTCACCGACCTGATGGTGCACCAGATCGACATCGTGCACTGGATCCTGGGACTGGACCATCCGGCGGCGGCAACCAGTATCGGCGACCACTTCTCCGCCAAAGGCGTCTGGGAAACTCCGGACACCGTGCAGACGCTGCTCCGCTATCCGGACGCGGAACTGCAAGTGTACTTCGAAGGCACCTTCAGCAACGCCCGGAACGCGGCCATGATCGAGCTGATGGGCACGGACGGCACGCTGTACCTGGACCGCGGCCGGTATGAGCTGGTTCCGGAAGCGCGTACGAAGAAGTTTGCCTATGAGGAATGGATTCTGGGTGAAGGGCCGCGCGGCGCGGACTTTTATGGCAACCCCAACGGCGAGTTGCTGCATTTGACGAATTGGGTCGAGAGTATCCGCGCCCGCAAGAAGCCCGTCGCGCCCGCCGAAGCCGGCGTCGGCTCGGCCAACGCCGCGCATCTGGCCAACCTCGCGTTGCGGCGAAACGAAGTGGCTCGCTGGAACGGGTAGCGGATGAAGATTCTGGTTCTGAATTTCGGCAGCTCTTCCGCCAAGAGCCAGTTGATCGACACCTCGCCCGAGATGATCGCCGAAAACCGCGACCGCGTGATCGCCAAGGTGAGCGTGGACCGCATGGGCACGCCATTCTCCGTGGTGCAGGTGCAGGCGCCGGAGAAGATGCCCGGCAAGAAGAGAATCAAGATTCCCAAGCCGGTGTACAAGGCCGAGGAGGCGTTCCAGGCGATCGTGGACGCCTATCTGCAATATGCCGGCGATGAGTTGAGCGATCCGCGCGAGATCGAAGGCGTCGGCCACCGCGTCGTGCACGGCGGCGAGCGGTTCCAGCATTCGGCCCTGATGACGGAAGACGTCGTGGATGACATCGAGGACAGCGTCGATCTGGCCCCGCTGCATAATCCGCACAACTTGAAGGGCTATTACGCCGCCAGGGCATTGCTGCCGCACGCCAGACAGGTCGCGGTCTTTGACACCTCGTTCCATCACACCATGCCGCCTCACGCGTCTCTGTACGGGCTTCCGTATCTCTACTACGAGCGCTACCGCATCCGGCGCTATGGTTTTCACGGCACATCGCACCGCTACGTTTCCTACCGCTATGCGCAGATTCACGGCGAAACCCGCGAGGCGTACAAGCTCATCACCTGCCATTTGGGAAACGGCTGTTCGGTGTGCGCCATCGATCACGGCCGCTCGGTGGACACCTCGATGGGCTTCACACCGCTGGAGGGGCTGCTGATGGGCACCCGCTGCGGCGACGTGGATCCGATGGCGGTGCTGCACGTCATCTGGCATGAGGAGCTGGACGCGCAGGGGCTCGAGTCAATGCTCAACCGCATGAGCGGGCTGTACGGCGTATCCGGCATCTCGAGCGACATGCGCATTCTGCTCGAAGAGGCGGGCAAAGGGAACACACGGGCGCGGCTGGCGATCGACATGTTCTGTTATCGCGTGCGCAAGTACATCGGCGCGTACATAGCGGTGCTGAACGGCTGCGACGCCATCCTGTTCGCCGGCGGCATCGTGGAGAACGCGGCTGCGGTGCGCGCGCAGATCTGCTCGTCGCTGGATGGGGTGGGCATCGAGATCGATCCCTCACGCAACGAGGCGACCACCGGCATCGAGGCGTGCATCAGCAAAGACGCTTCGCGCGTTCCCGTGTGGGTGATTCCCACGAATGAGGAATTGCTCATCGCGCGCGACGCGATGCGGTTGACTCTTGGACTGCCGGTGCCGTAGCCCGAAAGGGGCCTGCGCACGCTCCTATCTACCGCCTCGCTGCAAGCTGCTTCTCGATCGACGCCCGCACCGATGGCAGATACCGCAGCGCGTTGGCGTAGTACACCTTGCGAAGCACGTCATCCGGCAGGCCGATCCCGTAGATTTTCCAGCGCCCGTGCAGCGGGGCGCCGAGCGGGCCGCGCAACTGGGCCGGGTGATCGAAATGCTCGTCGTAAGTCTCCAGGAACCTCCAATGCGGCGTCCAAAACTCTTCGCTGCCGCGGCCAGGATTGCCGTCGGAGCCGAACAGGATTCGGTCCTGATACTTGAGGAAGAACTTGCGGATCATGAGGGGCGCGCGGCCCAGATCCTGCACCGTTGCCGAGATCTCGACGTCGGCGTTGGGGTATTTGGCCAGCAGCGCGGCGACTTTATCCATGTCGTAGTACAACATCGCGATGTGCGCGTTGACAAAGCGCGTCTTGGGATGTTTGGCGTGCATGTTCTCGCGCGCTTTTTCGATAACGCCGGGGCTCGGATGGCCGGTCTTATAGTAGTTGCCCTCCGGGCTGCTGCGCCACAGACCTGCTTCATAGCGTTCGTTCTCCGGGCCGATGGGGAGGAAGCGGCCGTAGGAGTCGCTGGTGTGGATCATGACAGGCTTGTTGTGCCTGGCGCACATTTCCCAGATCGAATCAAGTCGCGGGTCGTCGGACTGGATGTAACTGCCGTCGGAATTCTTCAGGTCAAGGCCGAGCACCTTGTTGATTTTCAGCCCGGCCGCGCCGGCCCGAAAACAACGCTCGAGTTCCACTGCGGTCTTCGCGGACCAGCCCGGCTCGTTGATCCCATCGAAGTTGAGCCTGGCGAAATGGATGATGCGGTCGCGGAAGGGCTCGCCGACTTTCATGTTCTGGTCGAACGACTTTCCGAATCCGCCGTCCATGTTGCAGATCACGCCCAGACCGGTCTCATCCATCAGTTTGATCATCTTCCGGTAATCTTCGGCGGACCTCAGCGCCCGCCCATGGAGGTGGAAGTCGACGGCCGGGAATTTGGCGCGGGTGATCGGCGTCCTGGGGAGTTTCATCAGCGCCTTGGGCATGGCGGGCGCTTCGGGAGTGGGCTGGAAGTCGGGGTGGGAGGGAAACCGGGGGCCGGTCTTTTGACCTACCGCAGTCAGACAGAGCACCGCGCTGAGCAGCGCCAGGATCGGAAGCCAGCAACGCATCGTGATCACTCCTTGTGGAAACAGGGTAAGCGTATTGTGACACAAGCGAAGCCCAAAATCATGAATGGCCGGGGCGGGCGAATCCTGCTAGACTCTCTCGGGAGAACGATGAAAAAACGGTACACCGACAAGCAGGGGCAGTACCTGGCTTTCATTTACTACTACACGAAAATGCACGGCCGCGCGCCGGCAGAGGCCGATCTGCAACGGTACTTCCGGGTGACGCCGCCTTCGGTGCATCAGATGGTGCTCACGCTGGAGGCGAATGGATTGATATCGAGGGTTCCATGGCAAGCGCGGTCCATCCGGCTGCTGCTTCCGCGCGAGGAGCTGCCGGACCTGGGATAGCCGGGATCGCGATGGCGTCCCAATCCGCTCAGGCTAGCGGCCTTTCAGGATCTCGCAAATGGCGGAGATGGTGTTCCAATTGCGCGTGGTGGCGGACACTCCGAGATTCTTTTCGACGACTTCATTGGGATACACGAACGTTCGTCCCAGCCGTCGCTGGACACTCAAGGCGAATCTGCCGGTGACCCCAATGACCTTCACCTGCCACGTCTCGCCAGCAGGTTGGCTGATGGGAAGGAGAGGGAGCGTCCGAGGACGTTTCGCCAAAACGCTCACGAACCGGCTCACGTCCTTGTCGGAAGGCTCATTCGGAAATGGTTCTCCGGACGCGAGGTCGATGACATCGCGCGATTGACAGATCATGAACTCCGCTGTGAAAGGCAGTCTGCGGAGCAATTCGGCGCGCACCACCGCTTGGCTGATCGTCTTGCGGATCACAAAGGTCCCCGCCGCGCCCACGTTGACCACATCGAAGTCCGACATCTCTCTGGCGAGGACGCTAGGCTGGAACGCTTTGTGTCCTCCCACATTGACGCCTCTCAGGAACACGACCAAGCCCATCGACCACCACAGCTTAGCGCGAAACCGATTTTAGCAGCGCTTCAAACGCCGCCTGCTGTGCAGCGGCGGTCTTCACAGGTGCGGTCAGCTTGAAGAAGACGGCGCCCTGCGGGCCTTCCACAATGGCGCCCAAGAGCCGGTACCCGGGCTTGGATCCACTCGCCTGCATCATTGGTCCGCCGGCAGGCTTGTAGGTCCCCGTCAGATCGATCCGCGTCACGGGCAAACCGTTTACTGTCGCCTTGGAGGTCTTCGCAAGTTTATCCGCCGGACCTCCGGCCGGCGCCTCGAATTGGCCGATCCAGCGTTTGATGTTTGCGTCCACGCCGCCGCCTTGTCCCGGCCCGAAATAGAAGACCGCGCATTCGCCGTCCTCCGGATCATTGGCAGCTTTGGGCGCCGTATAGGTCGCGGCCCGCATCGGCCGTTGAGCCTGTGCTTTCCACGCCGGCGGCACATTCCACTTGAGGCCGCCCGCAGTGTCGGCGAGGGCGAACGTCGTGGCGGCGGCCAAGGCAAAGATGAGAAGCGAGCGTTTCATCTTTCGAAGATCTGATCCACAGGAATACCGCCGTCGAAGATCACGAGCGGAATCTTCGCGCCGGTCGCGTAAACCTTGGTTCCGCTCAGGCCGGTCACCTGTACGGTGCGGTTGTCCGCATCCACCACCCAGAATTCCTGCGTGCCCGCCGACATGGCCACAATTCGTTGCCGATTGATCTTGGCCGGCGAGTTCGAAGGCGACAACACTTCAACGACGAGAGGCGGAGCATAGACCGGGTACTCATCGGGCGGAAGCGCGTCCCAGTCGGCGCGCGGCACATAGGCGACGTCCGCGTACCAATACTGAAGATTCTGGACCGGGCGATAGGGAAACTCGGTGGTTACAACACCCCGCTCACCGGCCAGCGTCTCCAGCAGGCGCTCGATCCGCTTCTGTATCTTAATGTGAAGCGGCCTGGCCGGGAGCACTAGAACGACCTCGCCATCGTGCAATTCATACCGTTGACCGGTGTCGGGGCGCTCGGGCAACTCGAGGAACTCAGCCCATGTCACCAGAGACTGCGTAAAGCTGCTCATTCACCCTTCCTCCACAATCATATCCGAACGTGACGCCGGGCCGTCACCGGGGAGGTGCAGGGGGAACCGAAAAACTGGGGGGCTTTCATCCTCGGCGGAGATGGGCTTCAGAACGCTTCCCATAGGCCCGCGAACGTTGGCGCCGACTCACTTCCAGGCCTTCCGGCCGTGGTCAGAGCTGCCGGCCGCAAAATCACGGAAACCCAATAAAATCGCGGGGCCTTACAGATTCTCGCGCAGAGCCCTATCTGCGAACAAAGCCAGCCGGAACACCCCGCGATTCCCCGGAACGTCGGTTCAGTACGCAGCACGAATGGCTCGTGAAAGCGCTGTAACGAGTCGATTGACCGTTGCCGTGATCGCGCGAGTGTCAGCCCGGAACATTGCGATAGTATTCCCATCCCGCAGGTGCTTGAAGCTGGCAAGTGCTTGGTCGGCGATCCAGCCAACAAGAGGGAGAAGCTGAAGCAGTATTTCCGACTACGCCGCCCGAAATTCCGATATTCCCAGAAGCGGTGTTTAGGACGACATGTAGTGGATCATAATGCCGCAGCCGAACGCCCGGCACAGTGACCGCACTCTTGACTCTGGCACCGCACCCAGCCAACGTTACTATTCCAACCATTACTGCGAACTGGACGACGATCCTCTTCACAAATCCCCTCCAACTCGACCTGAGTCTAGCGGAGCCTCAGCCGCGCCCGCGTCTTCTGGAGGCGCCGGCTTGCAGCGCTTAGGAGGCGCGGCGTCCAACTTTGCGGCATTCACGTCGAAAAGCCTACCTTGACGACTTCCTCGAAGAAGTTTCGGCCGATCTGATCAATCTTCCCGATGCGGGTTTCCCCATTCCGATATCGAAAAACGAACTGCTCCGCTGCGGGCTGGTAGCCGATTTCCACAAGAGACGGTACGTTTGGAGCGGTTATCGCGTCCAGACGTTCATAGTAGTACGAACCCGGTGGTTCCTCGCGGGCCACGTGGAGCGTGACATCGCTTTCGGTTCTTAGTGCCGGGCTCGCATACCCGAAGAAGAATAGGTATCGCGCTGCGCGATTCCCACGCCGGAAGTCTAGCCGGAGGAACCACGTCTTCTTGACCGATTCCCCGGACCGGAACGCGAGGTATTTCTCGAATTCCAGCGTACCGAAGTCGCTAAAGAAGACATGGCCAAGCGGGGAAAACTCGTTGAGCACCGCAACGGTTTGGCGGACGTAGCTCTTGAGTAACTCCATCGCGCTCTTCCAAACTTCGTACTCGTTCTCGGCCCTTACTCTCTCAGGCGCACTGAAGCGCTCGCCGAGCGAACGCGCCCATTCCTGCGTCTCGCGCTGCTCGGCGGCCGCACGCTCGTACTCCTCAAGGCTCTCGTGAATGCATTCCGTCAGCAGAGCCAAGAATGCGGATAGGTCGGATGTCTGTGAAATCTCAAGGGCGTCGTAGTAGCGCAAGCGATCTTCTTTCGTGATGATCGCAATGGGATAACCGTACCGCATGAGCATGAGGTTCATCAGGAGCCGGGCGACTCGGCCGTTTCCATCGATGAAGGGGTGGATGTACACGAACCAACTATGCGCCACCGCTGCTCGTATCAGCCCCTCAGTACTCCCGTGACCCGTCTCCGTAACGCTTGCTGCGCCCAGCCAGCGCGCGAAATCCTCCATCTGTGAGGGGAGGCTCTCGGGACCGGGGGGTTTGTATGCGGAACCTGATATCTCGACGGGAACGGACCGGTACCTTCCGGCATTCGGGTCATCGACCCCCTTGAGTACCAACGTGTGGATCTGGCGGACGTCGTGCTCCAGAATCGGACGCTCGGAGTGAGCAGCAAGGTCTTCCAGGAAATCAATCGCATGCGCCAGATTCCGTGTCTCCGCCTGGTCCTTTAGAGGCTTCCCAGTCAGGGTGAGTCCGAGTTCGACCACTTGACGAGTCTCACCGACATCGAGGATATTCCCCTCGATTGCGTTCGAGTGGTAGATGTTCTTTATGCGGAAGTACTTACGGATGTGGTGCAGCACCTCTGGCGTGAGTCGCCCACTCTGGCGCAACGCTATTACGCGGTCGGCAATTCCGCGAATCGTTCCGTCCAGGACGCTCTCGTATGCGTAGGGTGTCCCCTCAATGCTCCTGCTGGCTTCAGTCACGGTTCACCATTTCTTCAGACAACGTCACATCCGGGAGTCTAACGGCTGGCCGCTAAGCTGACGGCTCTCGTGCGTCCGCCGCTCTTTGCTTCCCCTTGCGAGAAGCCAACCATCTAGCATTCGGCTCGCGGCACATAGGCGACGTCCGTGTACCAATACTGAAGATTCGGAACCGGGCGATAGGGAAAGTCGGTGGTTACAACACCCCGCTCACCGGCCAGCGTCACCAGAGACTGCGTAAAGCTGCTCATTCACCGTTCCTCCACAATCATATCCAAACGTGACACCGGGCCGTCCAGCTTCCTGGTCCGGCCGCCCGGTGTGATACCTTCTGAAGAACGAGATTGAAATGGCGCTCCTGGTGATCGCATTGTTGCTTGCTCAGCGGCCTGACCCGCCGCCGGCCGCGCCCTCCCTGGATTACGTCTTTTTCAAAGAGCGCGTTCAGCCCATCTTTCTCCAGAAGCGGCCGGGGCACGTGCGATGCGTCACTTGCCACGATCATCGCAGCCCGCTGTTGCAGCCGCTCGCGCCGGGCGCCGGCGGCTGGACCGAAGAGCAGTCGCGCCGGAACTTCGCAATGTGGAAGCAGTTCGTCGTGCCCGGGAACCCAATAAAAAGCCCCATGCTGTTGCATCCGCTGGCGGAGGCGGCCGGCGGGGATCGCTTTCATGCAGGCGGGAAGCACTGGAAATCGCAGAGCGATCCGGAATGGCAGACGCTGGCGGCGTGGGTGAGCAGCCAGACCGTGCCGGCCCCTGGCGGCGCGGTCCGTGTTCTTCAGACAAACGCAGCCGGCGACGACATTCATGTCATTGACCCCGCAAGCCAGAGCGTGGTGGCGGTGATCGAGGACATTGAAGTTCCTCACGGCGTCGCGATCGCACCCGACGGAACCCGCATCTACGTCTCCGATGAAGCGCTGACAACCCTGGATGTAGTGGACGCCCGGACGCTCAAAGTCGTCAAGCGGATTCCGTTGAGCGGGCGCCCGAATAACGTTGACGTCGCCAAGGACGGCGCGCATGTATACGTCGGCATCCGGCAACCTCCCGGCGCCGTGGATGTGATCGACACCGCGTCCCTCAGCAACGTGAAAAGCGTCCCGGTCAAAGGCGAGATTCACAACGTTTATGTGACGCCGGACGGCCGCCATGTGGTCGCCGGCTCGATTGCGGCCAGCACGATCAGCGTCATTGATTCCGCGACTCATACGCTTGCCTGGACTCTCACGCTGAGCGCCGGCATCCGGCCCATGGCCTTCACGCGCAATCCGGACGGATCGACCAGGCAGATCATCGTCCAGCTCTCCGATTTCCACGGATTCGCGGTCGTCGACTTTGCGGCCCGCAAGGAAGTCCGGCGCATCACGCTTCCGGACCCGCCTGGTGAAGAGAAGGAGACCCAGGGCCTGCAAGGGTCGCCGTCGCATGGGTTGGCCATCACGCCGGACGGGAAGATGCTGTGGGCCACCAGCAAGTATTACCACTCTGTCGCCGCTTACTCGCTGCCCGACTTCAAGCTTCTGAAAGTGGTCAAGGTCGGGCTCCATCCGGATTGGCTCACGATTACGCCGGACGGCAGGAACCTGTACGTAGCCGTCGCGGGCGAGGACACCACCGTGGTTGTGGACAACAAGACGATGAAAGTAGTCAAGACGATTCCGGTCGGGTCCGTGCCGAAGCGGAATGCCAGTGGGGTACTACGGACGAACTGATTACAGACTGGACGCCGCCGCACCAGATGACATCCGCTCAGGTCGAGCGCGAGCTCCATCTCGTCTCCGAACGACTTCCGGATGCGCTGGATCGGGTCGAGCGACTTCGTCAGTTCGGCCTGCGTGATGAACGTGCCACCGTGCCCGGCGGTCGTAGTGCGTTACTACGGAATCTGGAGTAACTCCTCTCGCCGGCAACTGGAGCAGGCCCGTACTCTGCTCGACGCAGCACTTCCCGCCCCCTGTCCCCATTCTCGGATCGGGCGGTTGATCGTCATCCAAGTGCTGCTTCCTCAGCCCCGGACGGCGGATTCAGTTCAACCCCGATTCTGTCGCGGCTTACGCGCAACAGGAATCCTTAATTTGTTAGGCGTCGCGCGCAAGCCGCGCCCGCAAAACCTCAACAGAAAGGCTCCGGGCGGAATTCATGTGAACCAGCGCGTGGCAATTCGCGCAGAGCACTGCAAGATCCTGAACCCGAGTAATGCGGGGTGTGTCGGTAGCCGACAGCTGATTGCGGTGGTGAACTTGGAGGACTCGTATGCCCATGCCGTCGAGCACCCGAGAGTAGTCGCGCCTGCACGCAGCGCACTTGCCGTCAGCGAGGGCCATTGCGAGCTGACGTAGGGCAGCGCTTCGCCCCCGGACGTAGTGGCGGATTTCCGTTTCGAGCCCCTCGACGGCGGCGAGGCGCACTGGCCGAGCGGAATCACTGAGGCTCTGAGCGCGCTTCGAAGTCCAGATCCTTGAAACGAACATCGCGGATTCGGGCGTAAGCCTGCGTACGCTTTGAAGGTGCCGGCCAGAATACCGGCGTGGAAGCCGGTCGACCACACCGTCGAATCGGAGCTTTGAAACAATCGGATGTAGGTCAATTTCACGGACGCGCGCAACCGTGCCTTTGCGAGCGATCACGTGGTAATCGGCGGCCCATAGATTTGATGTCCCGAGGAGTCTGCGCGCTTCGCGCTCGTTGACAACTCGGCCGACCACGATCGGCCCGAGTAGGTAGAGACGCCGATCGTCCTTAATGGTCACCGGCCGCACGGTATCATATCACCTGGGCGGAGCCGCTGGAGCTGGTCTCCTGCGGTGTGATTCAGGCGCTTCAACCGTCCTGGGGTGTAGGGAAACTTCCAGTACTGGAGATAATCGCTCATGCCGCTCCTCTCTCGCGATGCCGCACGACTCGGCTGATGCTCAGGAGTGCACACAGCGCTTGATTCACTGCAGCATCCGTCGGGAAGGCCTCAGCCACTTCAGGGTCCAGGAGTACGAGATTGGTCCCGGCGCAATACTTCGTGACGTACTTACCCCATACGCCTCCCTTCATCGAGGCGAAGTCGTACTCCGGAAGCAGTATCGTCTATGGTTTGGGGTTAGCCTTCTTCACAAAACCTTCGTTCGTGACGTTGCCTCACGCGAAGATCAAGCGACGACCTTTGGGTTCTGGAACCGCATCGCCAAACTCTTTCGCCGTGTCGATCCAGAGGCGAATGGCCTCCTGTGCGCTGACCAGCGCCGCCTCCTGCGTGGGGCCGTGCGCGGCGCACCCCGGCAGTTCGGGCACCTCGGCCACGAAAGCTTCGTCCTCTTCGCTCCAGTAAATGATGACCTCGTATTTGTTCATCCGACCCCACCCAGCTTGTATTTCAAGATGACCGCTCGCACCTGCTTTACTTGGTACGGCTTTGCGTTGTTGCCTTCTCGCTGCAAATTAATTCTCTCCTCCACACCGGCCTTGCGAAACAAATGATGGCTGCCTTTCACCCGCCTGTCGAATCCCAGGCTTTCCAGCAAGAAGCACAAATCGTCAAAACGGATCGCCGCATCGGAAGTCCCACTGAGGAGGCGGCGCAGGGTCTTGGCGACGCTCACCGCAATATTGTACCCCGATCACAAGGGTGCGTGGGTCCGATTTCAGTTTGAACGGCCCCTGGCACTCCCGATCTTGCGCAACTCGATCACGAGCCGCAATGCTTCGTTGACTGCTCTTTCGCTGGCAAAGGCCTTTCGGACCTCAGGGTCCAAGAGGACCAGATTCGTGCCGGCGTGGTAGCGCTTCGCGTACTTGCCGCGTACCCCTCCCTTGAGCAATTGACGCAGATCATACTCGGGGCGT